>CAMEGQ010000079.1 GCA_945916235.1 uncultured Porphyromonadaceae bacterium
TGTCTCGGCAATATCTGCCGCTCGCCGGCGGCTCAGGGCGTGATGCAGGCCGAGGTCGACGCTCATGGCGACGCGGCGCGCTGGCAAATCGATTCGGCCGGCACGGGCAACTATCACATCGGCGATCTCCCCGACCGCCGCATGCGTGTCCATGGCCGCCGTCGCGGCTATGAGTTCGACCATATCTGTCGGCAGGTGACTGAAAGCGATTTCTCGCGCTTCGATCTCATCATCGGCATGGATGCTCAGAATCTGCGCAATCTGCGCCTGTTGGCGCCCACTCCCGAGGCTGAGGCCAAGGTGGTCGGCATGGCTGAATTCTTCACCATTGCTACGCGCTACGACTATGTCCCCGACCCTTACTATGAAGGCGCCGAGGGCTTCGAGCTGGTGCTCGACCTGCTTCAGGACGCCTGCGCCAACCTCTACTCCGCCATCGAGGGGAGCTGATGCCTCGCCCTCCCTGTCAAAATTGAATTGAAATGGATTATCTGAAAAAATATCTCCTGATTTTCATGGCCCTGCTGGTGCTGGCGGTCGTGGCGGTCGCCGTGCTTGCCCCGCGCAAGACCGACGCCGAGCTTCAGGATCTCTATGTCGACGCTTCCTCCATCACTTCCTCGCGCGCTTCTGATCTTCTTGACCAGCTTAAGGAGGCTGAGCCCTCCACCCCGCGCCCGATGGCCGACGATTCGGAGTTTGCCGACGAAGCCGACTCCGACATTGATGCCGCCGCTCACGCCGCCGACTCGCTCGATGGCGCCAGCCCCTCTGAAGCCGGCGCAGCCCTCCAGGCTATCCTCGACCCCAGCGATACCATCCGTGCCCGGAACCAGTTCGAATCCCATCTCGACGATATGCCCCCGGGCGGCATCCGTCTGAAGGTCAACTCTGTAGGCGCTCTGGGCCGCGTGCTCAACGACAGCAACTATCTCCATATCGCCACAGCCGGGAAAATCGGCATCAAGCCTGTCAACTCCCTGCGCGACGCCTGGGAGGGCGGCCGCAAGCTGGAGCGCCTCCGCAGCTGCGAAAATTACTACCTCGACCATCTCACCCACTCGCTCCCTTACCTCACCCCGCGCGCCCATAAGCTCATCAACGACATCGGCCGCTCCTTCCGCGACTCGCTCCGCGCCCGCGGCGGCGGCGACTATCGCATAAAAATCACCTCCGTGCTCCGCACTCCGCGCCTGATCCGCCGTTTGCGCCGCCGAAACGGCAACGCTGTCGACACTTCCGCCCACCTGTTCGGCACCACCTTCGACATCTCATACGCCAAATTCATCTGCGACTCCACTCGCGTGCCGCGCACTCAGGAAGACCTCAAAAACCTTCTCGGTGAGGTCGTAGCCGACTTCCGCGCCCGCGGCCGTTGCTACGTGAAATTCGAGCGAAAGCAGGCATGCTTCCATATTACCGCCCGATAAACTCCGGTTTTTCCGTCAAAATATCTACCTTTGCAAGCGTAATCAGTCATTCAATCCAAATCCCAATGAAAATCGGATTCGACAACGATAAATACCTCCGCATTCAGTCGGAACATATCCGCCAGCGTATCGCCCAGTTCGGCAACAAACTTTACCTCGAGCTCGGCGGCAAGCTCTTCGACGATTTCCACGCCAGCCGTGTGCTCCCCGGCTTCCAGCCCGACAGCAAGCTCCGCATGCTCGCCCAGCTGGCCGACACTGCCGAAATCGTCATCGTCATCTCAGCCCGCGACATCGAGCGCAACAAGGTCCGCACCGACCTGGGCATCACATACGATATGGACGTGCTCCGTCTGCGTGAGGCCTTCATCTCGCGCGGATTCTGCGTCAATTCGGTGGTAGTCACCCACTACAACGGCCAAAGCTCTGCCGACGCTTTCCGCGACAAGCTCCACCGCCTGGGCATCACCACCTATTGCCACTACACCATCGAAGGCTACCCCACCAATGTCGATCTCATCGATTCCGACGAGGGGTTCGGCCGCAACGACTATATCGAGACTTCGCGTCCGCTGGTCATCGTCACCGCCCCGGGCCCGGGAAGCGGCAAGATGGCTGTCTGCCTCAGCCAGCTCTACAACGAGCACAAGCGCGGCGTGGAAGCCGGCTACGCCAAGTTTGAGACTTTCCCCGTGTGGAGTCTTCCGCTCAAACACCCTGTTAACATCGCCTATGAGGCTGCTACGGCCGACCTCAACGATGTCAACATGATCGACCCCTTCCATCTCGAAGCCTACGGCAAGACAGCCATCAACTACAATCGCGACATTGAAATCTTCCCTGTCCTCAACGCCCTCTTCGAAGGCATCTACGGCCATAACCCCTACAAGTCGCCCACCGATATGGGCGTCAATATGGTTGGCTTCTGCATCTCCGACGATGAGGTCTGCTGCCATGCTTCGCTCGACGAAATCATCCGCCGCCACTTCACCGCCCTCAACCGCCTGGCCAAGGGCGAAGCCTGCGACTCCGAAGTCAGCAAGATAGCCCTGCTTATGAAGCAGGCACGCATCACCACGGCCTTCCGCCGACCCGTGGAGGCCGCCCGCGCCCGCGCTGCTTCCTCCGGCGTCCCCTGCTCGGCCATCGAGCTCCCCGACGGCGAAATCATCACTTCCGAAACGTCCGAACTGCTCGGCACCTCGGCCGCCCTGCTTCTCAACGCTATCAAGCATCTCGCCGGCATCGACCATGGCGTACACCTCATCCCGCAGGTTATGATCGAGCCTATCCAGCATACCAAGACCGCCTATCTGCGCTCGCGCAATAAGCGCCTCCATACCGACGAGGTCCTCGTAGCGCTCTCCGTGCTCTCCACCCACGACGAGCAGTGCCGCCGCGCTCTCGATTCGCTCCCACTCCTCAAAGGCTGCCAGGTGCATTCCACCGTCATGCTCGGCGAAGTCGACCGCAAGATCTACACCAAACTCGGCGTCGGCTTCACCTGCGACCCCACCGCCTCCCATTAATCTCCGCCTTTTCACCTCATACCTCATACCTTAATTTCGTGCCTCAAGTATCTCAACGCGGCGAAATCATGCCCGCATCCCCAATCCGTCGGCTTAACCCGCTGGCCATCGCCGCCGCCGAACGCGGCGTGAAGGTCTACCGCCTCAATATCGGTCAGCCCGACCTTCCCACCCCGCATGAAGGCCTCGACGCCCTTAAACACATCGACCGCACCGTCCTGGAATACTCCCCCTCCGACGGCCTGCGCTCCCTGCGTGAAAAACTCCGCGAATACTACCATCGCTTCAACATCGACGTCGACACCGACGACATCATCGTCACCGCCGGCGGCTCCGAAGCCGTGCTCTTCGCTTTCATGGCCTGCCTCGACCCCGGCGACGAAATCATCGTTCCCGAGCCGGCTTATGCCAACTATATGGCCTTCGCCATCTGCGCCGGTGCCAAGATCGTCACTATACCCTCCACCATCGACAACGGCTTTGAGCTTCCTCCCGTCGAAAAGTTCGAGGAACTCATCACCGAGCGCACAAAGGGCATCCTCATCTGCAATCCCAACAACCCCACGGGCTATCTCTACACCATGAAGGAGATGCTCCAGATTCGTGATCTGGTCAAGAAGCACGACCTCTTCCTATTCTCCGACGAGGTATACCGCGAATTCTGCTACACGGGCGCGCCCTACATCTCTGCTTTCCATCTTCCCGGGGTGGAGGATAAGGTGGTGCTCATCGACTCCGTCTCCAAGCGTTACAACGAGTGCGGAATCCGCATCGGTGCCCTTATCACCAAGCATAAACAGCTCAAACGCAATGTGATGAAGCTCTGCCAGGCCCGTCTGTCGCCTCCTCTGCTCGGCCAGATTGTGGCCGAAGCCTCCATCGATACATCCAAGGAATACATGCTCGGCACATATAATGAATACGTCGAGCGCCGCAAATTCCTCATCGATCAGCTCAACAAGATTCCGGGCTGCTATACCCCCATACCCATGGGAGCGTTCTATACCGTCGTGCGTCTCCCGGTCGACGATGCCGACCGCTTCTGCGAGTGGTGTCTCCGTGAGTTTGAATACGAAGGCCAGACCATCTTCATGGCCCCGGCCAGCGGCTTCTACACCAGTCCCGGCCTCGGCCACAACGAGGTTCGCATGGCCTACGTCCTCAACAAAGAAGAGCTCGCCAAAGCTATGACCGTCCTCCGCCACGCCCTCCTTGCTTACCCCGGACGCACCCTCCCCTGCGATTAATCCCTCATCTCAACCTTGGCCAGCCCTCCATCCTCTTTGGTCCGGGCTCGGCCAGCGTTGCGTAGATGGCCGCCAGGGCTGCGCGCCGCTGGCTCTCCAGCGTCCGCGCAAATTCCGTATCCGGCTCTCCGGCTACCCATGCCAGCACCCCCGCCGCTACGGCGTGCTCTATCTGCCGCCGCACCACCGTCAGCATCCCCGCCGGAATCGCCTCGCCACCCGCGGCTCTCACCCCGTCGGCCAGCGTCAGGCTCAGCGTCATCGCCGCCCCGTCGTCGTATGGCTTCGCCGCCTCCTTGTCTGCCTCATCAATCTTGCTGGTTTTCACCAGATTGCCCAGCAGCAGCGCCGTCTCGGCAAATACCATCCTGATCACCACCCGCAGCCCCGGTAGGGCGTCGACCGTCAGCAGCGGCCGGCTGCTCCCGCCCGCCATCCTCCGCAGCGCCGACAGCGCCATCATCTCGTCCGTGATGGCCTTCGTGCTCAGCGAAAGGGTCGTCCCGTCCGTCGTCACCGTTCCGCCGGGCTTCTTGTTCTTATCGTCAGCGGCCGGGTCTGTAACCCGGCCGTCCGTGTTGGCTGCGTTTAGCGCAGCGCTTTGGTTTTGTTCTGTTGTCATAGTTAGTCGTCGTAATTTTTTCCCTCACCCGGACGCTCATGGACGCGCCCGCCTGGATTCTCTCTTTATTTTTCTCTTTGATTCTCTCTTTTTCTTTTCTCTCTTCTCTCTTACTGTGATAAAAGCCCGCGGCTTTTATCCTCCCCCGCCCCTTCCCCTCCGCCTTCTCTCCCTTCCCTATCTTTAATTTTGGAAGCGGTTAGAGCTTCAGCTCCAGCCTCCCTCTCGTTGCTCGCTTGAAGTGTTGCAAAGTTACGCCCTGGGGTGTGAAAATTCTTGGCTCACCTCTGTTAAATTCCCGTTAACTCTCCGAAGTTTTCCGCAACAGATTGCTAATCAATTCGTCGCGCCGCCGCGTAAAGTCGCGGTAGGTCTCCAGCAGGTCGAGCACCACCACCGAGGCGTTCTCCACCTCCATATTATACCGGTCTGCCCCCACCGAAGCGCTCCGCGCTTTCCCCATCAGTGCGTCGTTCACTCCCGACACATCCTGAAACATCTGCAGCTGAGTGTGCAGCAGCGCATTGGCTCCAAGATCGCCCACGGGAGTCACCACCTGATGTGGCTCGCCCCACGTCCCGCTCTTGTATGGTATCACGCCACCCGGATCCGACCACATGCTCGTCACATCGTCCCATGTCATATGGTCGGCTTTGCCGGCCTGCGGAAACAGAAGCACACCCTTCGCCGCCGTCGACATCATGCGGTCCATCATCGTCAGCAGGCGGTTCACATGCTTCTGCTGATCCACCACATCTTCCACCAGCGAGTGCACATCCCCGTCCACCATCGGATACAGTTTCACCGCAAACGGATGCGCCCCGCCTTTCAGCGGCGAGTTGTAGCTGTCGAGCACCGTCCCGTCGGGCGCCAGAATCCGGCATCGCCATGTGGTGGCCATCTCCCAGCGCATCCCTATGGCTGCCCGCCCTTCCTTGCGGCGCTGACGGTTCAGACGCTCTATCTTCCGTCTTCCGGTGGTGGCATCGGCTGTGAATACGCTGGCTGTCAACGGGTCGTGACATAGCAGCCGCGGCTGACACTCCAGCGTCCACACCTCTATCAGCCGGCATCTCCCTTCGCTGGCCTGATAGAAGTCTACCGCTCCCATCGGCTGACCCAGCGGCGGAAGCACCGTGGTCTGCATCGTCGCCATCAGCTGACGTATCTCCGAGGCGCGCCGCACATCCCCCTTGGCATAGCGCATCATCACCTCTCCGAGGCTCATATCTATCAGGCGGCCAATCAGTTCGGTGGAGTTGCCTCGGGCATCCACCACGCCGCTGATAAAGAAGCGGTCGGGAGCCACATTATCTACCCACACCCCCTCGCCGCCGTGGCGTCGGTCGGGCCATACGTGGTGGATTGCCATCCCCGAAATCAGAAATTCCTCCAGAGTTCGGGCGTCCAGCTCGTCGAGGCTGTTCATACGCTTCATAGCCTCGAACGCCGGCTCTATCTCTGCTTCTCTCTCCCTCTCCCTCCCTCGGTCGAGGCGCCAGCGGCCTATCACTGTCTTGATCATCCTGCGTATCAGGTTGTTGGTCAGCGGCAGGTGGCCGTTCTCTTCCATGGCCTCCCCCTCGGTGGCGGCCTGCCCGTTGCGCAGCCGTGCCGGATCCGACCATTGGTCGCCGTAGGCAAACCGCAGATAGCGGCTCCGCCGCGAACGGGTATTGCTAAGTGCCGACCAGGCCCTGTGGGCCGCTTCCAGTATTTTCAGCTCTTTCTCCATAGTCAGTTGTCATTATAAAGCAGCGAGTCATCAAATGCGTATACGCCTGCCGTCTCGCGTATTACGAGCAGGCGCTGTATGTCGGGCACTCCTATTTGTGTCTCAAGCCCGTATATCTCGATTATCCCGTCGGGTGCCACTCTCGCCTGAGGCGCCGATACTCCGGGAGCGGCAAACGGATTCCCTCCCCATGGCAGTCTCGCTCTGTTCAGGGCCGCGGCCTTTTCGGCTATGCATACCGACCCCTCCAACCATCCGCCGGGTGTCTCCTCTCCAAGTCCGGTGTGCCATCCGCCGAGCTTCAGCTCCACAACTCTCACCGTCCCGGCTGGCAGTGTTATGGCTGTCACCCTGTCGGTGCGTTTGCCGGCGCTCACCTCCGCCGCGATATTCTCCACTTTCAGCAGTCTGGCGTCGGCCTGGTGAAGCTGCCGCAGATACCACGCTCTCATATCCTCCCTGGCAAGCGTGTCCAGGTCGTAACTCTCGGTGCGGCTCACGGCGGCGTCGGCTCTCATAGGCTCCAGATAGTGACGCCGCTTCCACAGCGTAAGCATCTCGTTCTCATTTAGTTCCAGCAACATCTCGTTCTCGTTTTAAGGTTAAAAATCAGGGGGCCGGACGTAGCCGATCCCCCGTTGATTGGCTCTTACGCCTTTGCCGTAATCTTCATGTGCGAATTGGGATAGCGGAGCACTAGACACGAGGCCTCGGTGATCACGATCGCATCCACATTGCGCAGTCCGCTCTGGCGCAGGTTCAGCGACTCGGTGCGGAAGGGGATATGGCTGTATTTGGTCACATACTCAGGGTCAATCACCATACCGCAGTCGGCCATGCCACACTGATCAAAAATCTCCGACAGCACCACATACAGGGTGCCGAATTTGGTGTGAATTTCGCTGAAATCGAGGCCCCACTTGGTGTGCACGGCGTCGTTGATCAGCACTCGCGACGCTCCCGTCAGATGAAGCTTCTCAATCAGGTCGCTGCCGGCCATCAGCACTTTCTTCGACGATCCGGCATTGCTGGCGAAGGCTTCGCGGCAGAGCGAAATCAGCGTCTTTTCGCTCCATTCGGCCGTCTTGGAGTAGCTCCACGCATGGTCGGTCTGATTCCAGATGCCATCGGTCAGGAGCACTTCCTCACCCTTCACAGGGTCGTTCAGGCGGCTCTTGTGGCCAAACAGGAAATTCTTCTCCATCCCGAGGCGCATGTCGATGATGGCGGCTTCTTCCTGGTCGGAGAAGGTCCAGCCTACCTCCTTATTGGCAATCTTCACCAGGGTGCTTTGCTCCACCTGCGCCTTGAATATCTGACACAGATTGTCGGCTTTGGTGGGCACTACGGCACACTGCGGCGTGCACACATCCAGCTCTGCGGCGGCTCGGCCCATGCGCACCAGCTCGGTGCCGATGGCCAGAGCGGGCAGCTCTCCGTCTTCGTTCGCAGTCATCACCGATACGCCGTCGTTCTCCAGGCTGATCACATACAGCACATACTGCTTGCCGCCAGTGTTTACCAGCACCGTGGTCGAGGGCTGGAAGATGTCGTCGGCATCGGTATTGATGGTAAATTTCTGCTGGCCGTTGCGCCCGTCTTGCGCTGCCACTGCTTTTGTCAGCTTGGCGGTAGTGGGGCGGGTATCCACCGAGTAATACTCCACTTTCATCGAACCCGCGTTGCGGGCGCCCCCGATGCGCGAGATCTGGTCGAGCGGGGTCGACATCGGGCGGATCTTCACGATACGGCTGTCGATTTCGTTGCGCAACAGGCCCGGAGCCTCGGTCTCAACTCCGGCTGTTGTCAGCGAGCCCGCGCTGAAGTGGCGCCCTACGCCGGCAGCGCCCACGATGGCGGCTGTGGCCAGCCCGCTGTGGAGCCCGTAGGCTGCCTGATCAAAGATTTGGATGATGCCGCCTGAAAAGTGGCCCGCAATCCAGCCGAGCACGGCTGAAAGCAGCATCAGAAGGCCCACGGCGAATACGCCTGCTCCGGTTTCGCTGGTCATCCACGAGATAAGTCCGTTCTTTAAAGTCTCAAAAATCTTTTTCATAATTCCGTAATTTTTAATAGGTTGATTGTTTGAATAGTTGTTGGTTTCTCTCTTGTTCTCAGTCGTTTCCATCCTCTTCATCTTCCGTTTCCGGGGCCTCTCTCTCCTCGGGGGCCTCGTTCCCCTCGGGAGCTTCTCTCTCTTCATCTTTCTCCCTCCGTTTCGGAGCCGTGAATATCGCTCCGAAGAATCGGGCGAGCATTGCGCCCACGGCTGCTATCGCAGTCAGAATCTGCTCAAACTTCTTCATAGTCCTCTCGTTTTTAGTTGATTAATTAGTTAAAGATCCCATATGGAAGGCCTGATATTGGATAGTATCATCGGATACGTCTCCCCGGGTGCTTCCTCTATCCCGGCTTCCTCTATCTGCGGCGATGCCATTAGCTTCTCGATCTGTTCGTTGCGTCCGCGCAGGTATCCGCGCTGTTCCGCCTCTGCCAGCATCGCCTCGATTTCTGTCTGCTTTATCGTTCCGCCATCTTCCGGGGCCGCAGTCTCGGTGGGTGAGGGTTCTCCCTCGCCCTGCTCCGGCTGGTTCGCTGCTGTCTCCGTTTCGATCTGAAGGCTTTCCGTCTGCTCCGGTCGGCCCGGCTTGTCGCCGGTGTTCGTTTCAGGGCTTTCTGCCGGCTCTGAAAGCCCTTTCCTGTCGGCTTTCTCATCTTGATTACCGCCTTTTTTGTACATATTAGCTTGCATTTCTTCATTCTCTTTGCTCTGAGTGTTCTCAGGCTCCGTTTTTTTCATTTTTTTCATCTTTTATTTCTTAGTTTTAGGGGTTATTTTCTCTTCCTATTCTTCACTTTATTCATCGCAACTTCTTGAAATTTTTGACAGTGATGCTAAGTATTTATCCTTTTTTAACCATTAAATTCCCGAAAAACCGAAAAATTCTTCTGTAAAGTTTTACTTTTATAAATCTTTGTGCTATTTTTGTGCGATGCTATTGAATTTCCGAAAATGCACACAGTTTTTTATTGGCACACCTCAACATAAACATATCATATAATCCATTGCTTATTTTTACATAATTTTGAGTGGCTAATATCCTCTGTAAAGGGGACAACACATTTTCATCTCATTTTTTTACCGTTTTGATTGACTGGTAATATTACTATGTATCCGGGTGAGGGAGGTCGTGAGATTTCCCTCGCCTATTTTTATCTCCCGGCTTTCTATGGCCTGATCTCCATATCGTCCGAGCCTCTCCCTTCCGCTGTCCATTCCAGATATTCAGCCCTGGGAAGCGCCACTGGTATCCGGTAGGGGTGATTCACACATCCGCTGACTGTCAGCTTCGCCACCGGACGGGGCTGTCTCGTCCCGCCGTCGATGCTGAGCGTGACTGTCCCGGTGAATCTGCTTGCCGCCAGGTCGATTTCGGCCAGCAGGCGTCTTACTCCGGTGCGCAGCCTCTCCCGGCTTTCTCTCCGAAGTTTTCTCCGGATGCTGATGCGTATCGGGCTAAGACCGTCGCTGTCAGGCGTTTTATCTTCCTCTTGAGTCGGATCGTATACCCCGTCGCTACCGGTCAGTGTGGCCATAGTCGTCAGCCTTGACGGCTTAAACCCCTGGGCGAATGGCGGATAATCTACTTCTGAAGTCTCCCATTTCCCGTCATGCTTCCAGACCCTGCGGGGCTTTTCTCCTTCGCGGCAGAGCCAGATCTCGTCATTAATCTGATCATAGGCCACGGCATCTGCCTCGCAGCGGGCTATCAGTGTCTTCACACCCGTAGCCCCGATTTTCAGCAGGCTCCCTCCGGCTATGGCTAAAAGTGCCGCTCCCTCTGCCGTCTGGGCTCTGCAGATGGCGTCGGCTGAACTGATCGGCGCCTCGATGAGGGTTGACGTTGAGTGCACTGACCCATGCTTATCATATATTATAAGTGTGGCGCCGCTCTCGCCGAAGGCTATGAGTCGCAGTCGCGAATGGTCCCACGAGCCGGCGGCTCTGATCGCTTCGCGGACTGTGCGGATAGCCCCGCTTCCGGTGCGGAGACTTGACAAGGGCTCCGACGTGTGGCCTGCCTCGCAGAGCCGCATCCGGTCGGGCTCGTCGCTCTCGCGTGTGCTGCTCTCGCTCAGTGCGGGCAGATGGTCGGTCGCATCGGGCAGCTGATTCAGCAGCCGGTTGTCGAGCGCGTACGCCGAGCCGAGCTCGGGCAGCGCTGTCATCGCCGCGCTGAAGGTGTAATATTTGGCATTCTCTCCGCTTCCGGTCTGCAGGCTTAGCGTAATTTTCCGCGCCCTTGGATCGGGGTAGCTTAGGATAGGGGAGACCCCTGTCGGCATCCCGCTGTTGCCGCTTCCGGTGATTATGTCGGATACCGTCTCGCCGTCTTCGATTTCTACACTTACCATCCCTCGCCATCCTCCGGTGCCTGTGGTGTCATACCCGGTGAAATACTGCCTCAGGGCCAGCCCGGTTTCGCCGGTGCGCCGCAGGTTGCCCAGCGCTGTCCGCCCTCCGGCTTCTGCCGCGCATCCGAATGTCTCGCTGTCGCGCAGCCAGGGTCGGACCGGCGCTTTCGCCGTGGCCCGGTTCCTTATCCCTATATAAATAGATGTATCTGTGGTGGCATCCTCTCCGAAGGGGTAGGCAATCTCTGCCTGCACTGCCCATCGGTCGGCTCTGATCGCCTGAGCTATCTTCTGCTGGAGCAGAGCGTTTTCGCCCGCCGCCGTACTCTCTACTCCGGGAAGATGGCAACTGACGCCTGTCGTGGCCTGCCCGTGGTTTATGCGTGAATGGCAATAGTCGCTGTCGCCGTCTGTCGGATCGGGAATAGGTGAGGTCTCCACTATCAGGTTCCTTACCAGACTTCTCCATGGCTGGGCCAGAGTTTTCTGTCCGCTTACCGCAAGGAAAAACGATTGCGCCGCCACCTGACCACCCCCGAGGCTTTGTGTCTCGCCGTTGTATTGCAGCTCTACCTCGCCTGTGCACTGGAATCCCGATTTCGGTCCGACCATCACCGTCGGTCCGGTCAGCAGGGTATCCCCGTTGCTGTCCGTCAGGCGGTATCGTGCCAGAACGGGTTGGATTGAGCGCCCCATCGCTTCGGCCCGTGATTTGAGGCTGGCATAACTGCTGCTCAGCAGCGCCGCCACCTTCCGCGTGTCGGCCGCCGTCAGCGCCGTGGACGTTCCTGTGACTCCGCTCAGTTTCGTCCCTGGCACCGCCACAGCCATCCTCTGCTCTTCGGCATCCGCGATGGTCAGCCCGGGCAATATCGGCATCTCCCCGTAGCTCTTAAAGCTGAACTTCCCGTCGGCCAGCGTGTAGCTCAGGTAAATCGTACGCTTATGCTTCAGCATCAACGCCACCAGACCGCCCTCCAGCTCCGTCGCCAAAATCGGCTCCGCCCCGATGTATCCCAAATCG
>CAMEGQ010000080.1 GCA_945916235.1 uncultured Porphyromonadaceae bacterium
CCAGAGAGAAGGCAGAGGCCAGATAGAGGTCAGAGGTCAGAAGGCAGAGTTATGAGGTCAGACGGCGGGGAGGGAGAGGCCGTTGAGCTTGCGGTAGAGGTCGAGGGCGTAGACGTCGGTCATGCCCGAGACGTGGTCGAGCACGGCCAGCACCTTGTCGTACAGGCTGTCGGCGTGAACGTCGTATTGCTGAGGTACTTGCGACAGCAGCAGCCGGGAATAGTTGAACTGCGGATGGCGGATGGCGTGGATAAACTTCTCGAGCAGGAAGGTGATGATACGGTTACCGGCCAGCTCGATGTCGACTACGGACGATGCGCGGTAGATGCGGTCCCACGAGATGGCGTTGCACTGCGCATACGCCTGACGCACAGGCTCCTCGACTTTGTCAAGGAGCTGACCCTCGAATGTGCCCGCAAGGATCTCAGCCTCATGGTCGGCGAAGACTCGTGCGCACTGCTCCACCAGCCGTCCCACTACTCCGGAGCGCAGATAGGCTATCTGCTCGTTGGGGTCGGTGATGGTGGTCATTACCTCCTCGCAGCGGCGGCGCCGCTCCTCGGGGAAGAAATTGAGAAACAGCTGCTTGACCTCATGAGTGGGTATCACCTTCAGTTTGTGGGCGTCTTCGAGGTCCATCAC
Organism: uncultured Porphyromonadaceae bacterium; assembly: GCA_945916235.1. Taxonomy (GTDB): domain Bacteria; phylum Bacteroidota; class Bacteroidia; order Bacteroidales; family Muribaculaceae; genus UBA7173. The sequence continues at coordinate 643 of CAMEGQ010000080.1, forward strand.
CTCGTAGCATATATCGTCGGCTGCCTCCACGATGTAGACCAGCGGATGGCGGGCATAGCGCATGGCCTCGGGCGTGTCGGTCAGGCTGATCATCCCCAGCTGAGAGGCGATGCGCGAGAAGGATTCGCGCTCGGCTGTGAAGAATCCGAACTTGTTTTTCCCGCCCGCCAGGGTCGACGAGAAGGGGTATTTCACGATGGCGGCCAACATGGAATAGGTCATGGCGAAGCCGCCGCGGCGCCTCCCCTTGAACTGATGGGTCAGCAGGCGGAAGGCGTTGGCGTTCCCCTCGAAATGTATCAGGTCGGCCCACTGCGCCTCCGTCAGGTCGGAGTGCAGCTCCGCTCCCAACCCTTCGGAGAAGAAAGTCGATATGGCTTTCTCGCCGGAATGTCCGAAGGGAGGGTTGCCCAGGTCGTGGGCCAGACAGGCCGCGCCCACAATCTCGCCGATCGACTCCAGAGCCGCGGCATCGGCAGTGCCGGCATAGCGGTCGCGCAGCAGCAGCGCCACCTCGTTGGCCAGCGAGCGCCCTACCGACGACACTTCGAGCGAATGGGTCAGACGGTTATGGACGAAGATGCTCCCCGGCAGGGGGAACACCTGCGTCTTGTTCTGTAGCCGCCGGAAAGGCGACGAGAACACCAGGCGGTCGAAGTCGCGCTGGAAGTCGGAGCGGGTGCCCGAGCGAGCCGCGTCGTGATAGTTTTCAAGCCCGAAGCGCTTGTCGCAGATCAGGCGGTTCCATTGCATGGGTGATGATTGGTTCATGGCGGGGAGAGCTTATTTCTGAGCGTCCGAAGCGTTCAGGGCATCGTCGACGGCATCGGGCGAACCGGCGGCCGGTGCGTCCTGACCATCCGTAAGCTCCTGGTCGTAGCGCTGATAGAGGAAATCATTGTAGGGGAAGCGCTGGGCGTGGATGATGCGGGCCTTCTGGTAGAGCATCTGGCGCAGCTCCTCGATGTTGGTGCCGCGCTTGGCCGATACGAACACGCAGTTGCCCGGGTCGAGGCGGTTCATCCAGGTGGCTTTCAGCTCTTCGAGCGGGATATTCTCGCGTGTGCGCGGGGTGAGGTCGTCGGCATCCTTCGGCACATGATTGTAGGCGTCGATCTTGTTGAACACCATAATCATAGGCTTGTCGCCTGAGTCGCATACCTCGGCCAGCGTCTTGTTGACCACCTCGATCTGCTCCTCAAACTGCGGATGGCTGATGTCGACCACATGCAGCAGCAGGTCGGCGTCGCGCACCTCGTCGAGTGTGGATTTGAACGATTCCACCAGGTGGGTCGGGAGCTTGCGGATGAAGCCGACGGTGTCGGTCAGCAGGAAGGGGAGATTTTCGATGGTGACCTTGCGGACAGTGGTGTCAAGAGTGGCGAAAAGTTTGTTTTCGGCGAATACGTCGCTCTTGCTCAGGAGGTTCATGAGCGTCGACTTGCCCACGTTGGTATATCCCACCAGGGCCACCCGGGTGAGCTGTCCGCGGTTCTTGCGCTGGAGGGTTTTCTGGCGGTCGATGTTGCGCAGCTCCTCCTTCAGCAGCGAGATCTTGCGCAGGATGATACGCCGGTCGGTCTCGATCTGGGTCTCGCCCGGGCCGCGCATACCGATTCCGCCCCGCTGGCGCTCCAGGTGGGTCCACATTCGCGTCAGTCGGGGGAGGAGATACTGATACTGAGCCAGTTCCACCTGAGTCTTGGCCGTGGCCGTCTGGGCCCGCTTGGCGAAGATGTCGAGGATGAGGCTGGAGCGGTCGAGCACCTTGATCTGCAGGGCGTTTTCGATGTTGACCACCTGCTTGGTCGAGAGGTCATCGTCGAATATGGCCATGCCGATTTCGTTCTGCTCCACGTACTGCCGGATCTCTTCGAGTTTACCCTGGCCGACGAACGTGCGCGGATTGGGGTTTTCCACCTTCTGGGTGAAACGCCTGACAACCACGGCGCCGGCCGTGTCGGCGAGAAACTCCAGCTCGTCGAGATATTCGTTCACCTTGGCCTCGTTCTGCTGATGAGTGATAAGTCCCACAAGCACAGCGCGTTCGGCGGCGGCTGAGGAAAGTTCTATCTTTTTGCCGTTTTCAAATTCCATATTGCGGTAAGTTCAATTCTACAAAGATACACAATTTTCCGCGCCTAATTTCCACGCAAGCGCCAAAAGATGGCGAAAGATTTTTTCAGCTGCGGGAGTTTGATATATGGAATCTTGTTTGTAAATTTGTGGAAACGACAATAATAAGGCGAGCCATAAGCTATGGAACCAACTGAACCACTTACACTTAACCATCCCGTCGAAAATCCCGCGCCCGCAAGCGCAGCCGAAAGGCACAGCGATTCGCTGGTGATTATTCCGATGTATAACGAGAAGGAGAACGCTGCCGCGATCATCGAGGCGGTGCTGGCCCTTCCGGTGGATTTCGATGTGCTCGTGGTCGACGACAATTCGCCCGACGGCACCGCCGCCATAGTCCGCGGGAAGATGGCGGAGCATCCCGGCCGTGTGTTTATGATAGAGCGTCAGGGTAAGCTCGGCCTGGGCACAGCCTACATAGCCGGTTTCCGCCGTGCCATCGAGATGGGCTATGACTACATCTTCGAGATGGATGCCGACTTCTCCCATAACCCCAACGACCTGCTCGCCCTGCGCCGTGCCTGCGCCGACGAGGGCGCCGACGTGGCCGTCGGGTCGCGCTATGTGACGGGCGTCAACGTGGTCAACTGGCCCATGGGCCGCGTGCTCATGAGTTACTTCGCCTCGAAATATGTACGCCTGGTGACCGGCCTGAAGATCGCCGACACCACCGCCGGGTTCGCCTGCTACCGCCGCGAAGTGCTCGAGAAGATGGAGCTTGACAAGATCCGCTTCAAAGGATACGCCTTCCAGATTGAAATGAAATTCACAGCCACCCAGTGTGGTTTCAAAGTGGTCGAAGTGCCTATCATATTCGTCAACCGTGTGCTCGGCACCTCCAAAATGTCGTCGGGTATCTTTGGCGAGGCGCTCTTTGGCGTCATCCGGCTGAAGATAGGCTCGTGGACCAGAAAATACCCTCAGAAAGAGGCCGGCCCCGCCGGAAGTAAATAAACCAGAACAGATAATCTAACTTTCTCTCCGAATTTCAGTATGTCGAAGCCTAAAATACTTGTCAACGGGCTGATAGTCAGCAATGGATTCCGCTTTATCGGGTCAATCGTGGTCAATAAAGGGCTTATCTCCGCTCTGGATGTGGGGATTACCGACATCGCCACCATCAACCCCGACGAATATGATATTTACGACTGCCGCGGGAAGTTTGTGCTCCCCGGGGTGATAGACGAGCATGTGCATTTCCGTGACCCCGGAATGACGGAAAAGGGGGATATCTCCACCGAGAGCCGTGCAGCCGTGGCCGGAGGTGTTACATCGTTTTTCGACATGCCCAATACCATCCCTACCACCACATCGATCGAGGCCTGGGAGAAGAAGATGGCGCGTGCAGCCGAAGCCTCGGAGTGCAACTACGCCTTCTTCCTGGGAGCCACAGCCGACAATATGCGCGAGATTCTCAACGCCGACTATACGCGCATACCGGGTGTGAAGCTCTTCTTAGGCAGTTCCACCGGAGGGATGCTCATGGGCGATGAGAAGTCCGTGCGCCGGCTGTTCGAGCAGTTCCCGGGCGTGATAGCCTGCCATGCCGAAAGCGAACAGATTATCGCCGAGAACCGCCGCATCTACGCGGAGAAATACCCCGAAGGCATCCCTCTGAAGTATCATAGCGAGATACGCAGCCGCAAGGCCTGCCTCGAAGCCACGCGCCGCGCTGTGGAGCTGGCACGCGAGACGGGCGCCCGGCTACATGTGATGCATGTGTCTACAGCCGACGAACTGCAATTTTTCACCCCCGGCAGCGTCGACGGCGAACGTATCACGGCCGAGACCTGCCCGCACTATCTGCTGCTGAACGAGGAATCCGTGGAGCGCACAGGCGGACTGACCAAGTGTAACCCTGCGCTCAAGACAGAGCAAGACCGTCGCGCCCTGCTCCGCGCTCTTGCCGACGGACGCATCAACACCATCGGGTCGGACCATGCCCCCCATCAGCTTTCGCTGAAGCGTCGCGGCGACGCCATAACCGCGCCGTCGGGCATGCCGTCGGTGCAGTTTGTGCTGCCGCTGATGATGCAGCTGGCCATGATGGGGCATTTTTCGCTGGAGACGGTCGTCGACCGCATGTGTGCCGCCCCGGCGCGCCTATATAATATATCGCGCCGAGGATTCATCCGCCAGAACTTCATGGCGGACATCGTAGTGATCAATCCCGATGACGAATACGAAATCACGCGCGACATGGTGCTCAGCCGCTGCGGCTGGAGCCCCTACGAAGGGATGAAGGTGAAATTCCGCGTCGAGCAGACGTGGGTCAACGGTCAGCTGGCCTACGACCACGGCCGCTTCACAGGCGAGCAGAAAGCCCTTGCCGTACGCTTCAATGTCTGAAAATCAGGAGATTGACATTCTCGTAATATCTTTAATTCATATAATTCTCATAAATCTTATAAAATTTATAGGATTTATGGGAATTATTGTTTTTAGAGCCGGCTCTTAGTCGTTTTGGCGTAGGCACATAAAAAAATTACTCGTCGTCACGACGAATAATCTTTTTACCTTAAATCTAATACCATGAAAAACTGATGCAAAGGTAATGCTTATATGTTATCCAACATAATTTCCGGGCAACTATTTTTATCCATTTAACCCTATTTAACACAAAAGGCCACTAAATTCTATATTATGCGTGCATATTGCCAGCAAAACCGACTTTTTGGCCTCCGGTTGCCATTTTGACCACACGGAGTAACATTACGCTATAACGTTAGAGATAATGGGGGCCGAAAGGCGATGGAAGATCCCCGTGTGACGTTAGAGCCGGTTCTTAGCGGACGGACATTTGCCAGTCGATTTCGAGGGGGTTGGAGGTCATGGACCAGATGAGCGGGAAGCGCCGGTTGTCGACTACGCGTATTACGGCGCCTTCGTCCGAACGGGCCTCCAGCAGACTGCCCAGCGGGCAGACCTTCTGACGGTCAGTCTCATCCGCTCCGACCTGAGCGGCGCGGTTAACGAGGGTGAAGGTCGAGCCGTTGATGCGCGTTGAGCCCAGAGTCTTCAGCTCGTTGAGCTGGCTGAGCGAGAGCATAGCGAAGGTAGACGATGCGTTGAGCGTCAGATGGTTGCCATCCTCAGGCATGATATACGACAGGTCGGTGCCGGAGGCGACAGCCTCAGGGGTCATGCGGTAGGTGCCGTCCCACCAGTGGAGATTGCGCTCGATGCCCCAGCGGAGCATCATGCCGCCGTCGGCCGTGGGGGTGAAGGTCATGTCGAAGCGGCGCTTCTGGCCATGGAGGTAATATACGGTGCGTACCTTTACCGCCTGAGCGGCAAGCAGATCGGTGGTGTCAGGCTGAGCCTTCTCGGGCATGGGCTGAGCCGCAGGCCACGAGCTGACCAGAGGGTTCTCCTCGTCGGGAAGCATGCGTGATCCCCACTGCATAGGCTTGGAGGCCATCTTCAGCTCCAGCACTCCTCCGGCCAGCAGCTGGTCGTGGGTGAGGGTCGACCACGGATATTCCTCGCCGTTAAGCCGCGCCGAAGCGATATAGCGGTTTTTATCCGACAGGCCGCTGGCGCGGATTGTAAACGGCTTGCCGTCAGGCAGATTCAGCGTCGATTCCGTGACCATCGGAGAGTTGATCAGATAATACGGATGAGCGGCGTTGGGGTAGAGTCCGAGAATATGGAACACCAGCCACGACGACATCGCTCCCGAATCGTCGTTGCCGGGAAGACCACGCGGAGTGTCGTTAAAATGAGCTTTAACTATCTGACGCACACGGTCGGAGCTTTTGTCGGGGCGTCCGAGCCAATGATACAGGCAGGGGGTCAGGAACGACGGCTCGTTGTTGACGTTATAATATCCGTGGTCGAAAAAAGTATCGAGCCGGCGGGCAAACTGCTCGGGGCCTCCGCAGCTGTCGATCAGCGCTTTGACATCGTGAGGCATGCTAAGCGAGTATTCCCACGAAGAGGCTTCGTAGAAAAACATGCTCCACCAGGGGGTATACCACGGGCCTTCAAACATCGTTGACTTATAGGCGAACCTCGGATGTTCGCGCTTGGAATGACCAAACGGGATGGAGTCCATCCAGCGCCCCTGAGCGTCGCGCGGCATGATGAACCCGCGGGCGCCGTCGTGGGTGTAGTCGCTTCGCCACAGATTGCGCCACGAATGGGCCATGCGTCCGAATTTATCGGCTTTATCCTGACGGCCCAATCCTTTGGCCACCTGCGCGATAGCATAGTCGCACAGCGAATATTCCACCGTGCGGTTGCCGCTGCGGGCATGGCCGAAGGGCACGTATCCCAGCCGGGTATACTCGTTGAGCCCTCCCCGGCCATGAGCCTCATGGTCGTAGCCCGGATCCACCTCGCCGTCGCGGAGCATGGCTTCAAGGGCTTGCTCCCAGTCTATCCCTTTGAGATTCTTGACATAAGCGTCGGCGACCACCACATCGGCGTTCGAGCCGCCCTGGGTTCGTCCGTTGGTGTTGCCCGAACGTGCATCAGGCATATATCCGTCGCGTTTGGCTATGTTTATCAGCGAGTTGACTATATCGGTCTGTCGGGCGGGATCCAGCAGAGTGATCAGCGGCAGCGAAGTGCGGTAAGTGTCCCAGATGGCGTAGAAATCGTCGTAATAGGGGATGCCCGGGTCGGTCCAGAGCGGATTTTCACCCGTGCGGTCCGACGGCATAAGCATCGTATGGTACAGGCCGGTATAGACCATACGTTTGAGCGCTTCGGGAGTGTCAGCGCTCAGTTGCACGCGCGATATAATATCTTCCCAACTGTCGTTCAGCTCGTTAAGCGCGGCATCGAATGTCCCCGACGAGGGTCCGTCGGCATGAAGAGCCTTAAGCTCGCGCATGAGGTTTTCGCGCGCTTTGAGTTCGGAAATGAAAGAGATGCCGATGGCAACATTCAGAGAATCTGTCGATTGAGGAAATTGGAGCAGTGCTCCGGTCTTGCCGCCGAGGTCTGCGGCAGCTTTGGCGTCTGGGGTTATGTCGCCACCTTGCCAGATGGCGGAATTGACAAACGGACGGTCGGTGAGCAGATGGAAATATACGGTATATGCCCGTCCGTTGTTCCATCCGCCCCGGATGCGGCTATAGCCTGCCACCTCTTGGTCGGAAAGTATCTGTACCTGAGAGCCAACCAGTTGCTGAGCCTCGCGGGCGTCGGGAACCGGCGTTTCGCCAAGGAAAAATCCGGCATCGACAAGCAGCGAGGGGGCGTCGTCGCTGCCTTTTCGTCCATCTTGGTCAGCGGCTGCGGCCTTGCCGCCGTAATATGTCGCCGGGAAGGTGATGCGATAGAACGAGGCTCGCGGGGCCGTAGTCACCTCGGTCTGTATGCCCGAGCCTTCATAGGCCGTGGCGTATCGGCCGAGGCTAATATCCTCCCAGGCGCGGAGTTGCGGCCGCGAATTCGAGGATAAATCGCCTAAATAAGGCTGTATCAGTATATTGCCATACTTAGGGCCGCCGCCCGTACCGCTCACGTGGGTCTGGGCGAAGCCGTCGACGCGTTCGGGCATCGGCAGCCAGCCGCTGTTGGGCGAGGGTGTGCAGTCCGGCCCGGGGCGCACCATCCCGAAGGGGTTGGCGGGGCCGATATAGACGCGGCCGAGACCTTCGGCGCCTATTTTGGGGTCTACATAGTCGGTGGCACGTTCGGCACGGGCTGTGAACGACAGCAGCAATGTGGAAGCGGCCAGGCACAAAGCCTTCCTGATAAGATTGGTCATGATATGGATTTAAGAGCTGAATCGGCGATAATGTATTAGTGTAATGGCGGTTACGGCTTAAGCCTTATAGCGGTTACGGCTTACGGCTTAAGCCTTGACCCGGCGGGGAGGTTCGACGGCGTCAGGGTGAACCCGCCCGAGCTGCTTTTGGCTGAGGCAGGCTTTGAAGATTTCTTGTCGGAAGACTTGGTGCCGGATGTTTTGGCGCCGGACGTCGTATAAGACTTCTTCGCGGAAGCTTTGGCGGTCGATGATGTCGCGGTGCCGGGCTTGGCTATGCCGTCGGCCTGACACCGGCGGGCGATATTCTGGATACGTTTGGCCGTATCGGGATGGTCGGAGAAGAGTTTGGCCATTCCGCCGGAGTTGTTACCGCTCTGCTGTTCAAGGCTTTCCAGCTTGGAGAATGCCTGCGCCATGGCCCACGGGTTCTTGCCGTGAGATTTCAGAAACTCATAGCCGTAGTCGTCGGCAGCCGTCTCCTGCTGGCGCGAATATTTATTGTTGACCAGCGTCTCGCCGATGGCGCCGAGCTGCGAATCGGTGAGCGCAGCCACGCGGCCGCTTGAGGAGGCGAGCACATCTTTCAGCGCCGAGGTCTGCAGCGCCTTTTTGAAGGCGTTTTTGGAGTCGTGGTGAGCCACATGGCCCACTTCGTGGCCTATCACGCCGAGCACTTCGTCGTCAGTCATCAGATCCATCAGCCCGGAATAGACGCGCACCGAACCGTCGGCGCATGCGAAAGCGTTCACCTCATCGGTGATATACACCTTGAAATTCAGCGGGATTCCCTCCACGTCGGTCAGGCCCGTGGTCAGCTTGTTCAGGCGCACGGTATAGGTGGAATTGGCCGGCGCCACCTGACTTTTGGCGTCGAGCTGAGTGATATACTGATGCACATACTCCGCCATCTGCTCATCGGTGATCTTCGACGACTGTATCACCTTGCCCAACCCCTGAAGGGTGCGCGAGAAATCCCACGCCGAGGCCTGCGGCGCTGTGGCGGATATTGCGAAGAAAGCAGTGAGAGCTATGCCGAGGCGGCGGATACTGAAGTTTTTCATTGCTGTGGCTGTTACGCGGTGTTTGTTTGCAAATTTACAGAAATTTCCGGAGAATCTCTCAATAATTTGCCAAATTGCCAAAGCCTCCCGCAATCTGCCTGCAGTGAGCCCGACATATCGTCGGACCCCGCTGAAGCGACCACGGGAGGCTTTGGGAGAGAGAGGAGAATGGGTTAGTGAAGTTTCCCGGCCAGATTGTGGAGCATATCGCCGCCCTTATCGAGCGCATCGGCTGATGCTTCCTTCATTTTGCCGAGCAGGCCTTCGCCGCGTTCGTGGGCTTTTTCTGTCAGTTCGGCAGCCTTTTCCTTAGCCTCGGCAGCCATAGTGTGAGCCTGCTGCTGGAGGGTTGCGGCCTTGGCCTGAGCCTTGGCCTGGAGATTTTGGGCTGTGGTCTGAGCCTGAGCTTTGAGCTGTTCAGCTTCGGCATGAGCCTTGGCGCTTGTGGCGGCCATTTCCGATTTGGCAGCGGCTTGTGTGGCTTCGGCAGTGACATGGGCGGCTTCTTTGGCTACCTCAGCGGCCACGCGTGCGTTCTCATTCTCGAGATCTGCACGATTTACTTCATTGGTGTTCATAGTATTGCGTAGATTAATTATTATCTGTTTGTTCCGTCGGCGGGGATGTCGGCTGTGAACCGGAATTCCGTCGCACTCAGTAATAAAACGCCGGCAAGGGGCCCAAAGTTTTCCACCTCCAGAGTTAAAAAACTGTAAAATCCGGAGGGTTTGGGGATATGAGGAAAATGGCGTAAATTTGTGGTAAAATTTGGGAAAATAAGATGAAAAGATTGATATATGGGGTGATTGGGGTTGCTATGGCCGCGTGGACGGCCTCGGAAATGCGGGCTGAAAGCGCCATGACAGCGATGGATGAGCAACCTGAAACCACTACCGAAGAAAAGGCCGAAGAGCAAGGTCCTGTCAGAGACCTTGAGACCGGCGAAATGCTGGTGAAGCCCAAGAAGAAGCGCAACAGCTCATGGGTTACCGAGGGGTACAACCGCATGTATGGCAAGGATGCAGCCGCTCCGGCTCCCGACGGTTCGGCAGCAGCTGCGGAAGAGTCTGCGGCCAAAGGCGCAGGCGGACAGCATGGCAGACCGGCGCAAGCGATTGATGCTCAGGAGTCTGCACGCCAGCAAGTCGCCCGTCAGGCAGCTATCCGCGACGGACAGGGTGGCGAATGGGGCGCCAAGGCAACATTCCAATGGGTCAAGGTCAGGGAATATGACCACCATCCTGATGCCATGAGGCGACGGGGAGAGAAGCCGCGCCCTGTGAAGGTGTGGGCTGACTCCATCGGCACCGCATTAAGCCAAAGCCAAAGCGGTCGGGCAGACGCCACAGCCGGCTCATCGCTCCGACGCACTCAGGCCATGGAGCATCAGGCGTTTGTGGCCGAGACGGCGGTGGAATTTGCTCCCGCCGGACCGTACGACTTCGCCGGTCTGGAACTGACAGCCGACGGACGCGACTATTATCTGTTTGGCAAAGCGATGGTCAACGGGCGTCCGGCCGTGGTGGCACGTCAGGTGGACGGCGGCCGCTCGCAGTCGTCGTTCCAGCCTCTACAGCGCTACGAGCAGACTTCGCCGTTGTGGCTGCGCATAAAGAGCGACGGCTCCAACTACTCATTCTTCTACTCCACCAACCGAGGCTCCACCTGGACGCCGGTGGTCAACAATCTTCCGGCCCTCAAACCCGAAGGTCTGCGCGTGACGCTCTACTCCACGAGCCTCTGACCCCCGCCCGGCCACCCTTCAGGCGGATTCTGCGAAATTTTCCGGAATATTCCGAAACATTTCCGCTAAAATTCCGTGAAGATTTCGCTAAAATTCCGTCAAATTTTTGCCAAATCTTTTGGAAATCAGCCGCTAAAGCGCTACCTTTGCTCCGCCTTTTAAGGCCCCGGAGGCGACAGCTTATGTCTTGATGCGCATAAAGTGCTGATGGTCAGAGCGGTTAGGCCGACGGGTGTGTGTATTATCAAATTATTTTATAAACGTTATTAATTAAATGACTGAAGAAGTTAAAAACTCTCCCATCGCTGATTTCGACTGGGAAGCCTACGAAAACGGCGACACCAAGAGCGAGAAGAGCCGTGAGGAACTCACCAAGACCTACGACGAATCGCTCAACACCGTCAAGGACAAAGAGGTAATCGAAGGTACCATCATCGCCCTCAACAAGCGCGAAGCTGTGGTTAACATCGG
>CAMEGQ010000081.1 GCA_945916235.1 uncultured Porphyromonadaceae bacterium
AACTCCTCTAACCGAACGCGAACAGCGCGACAAGGCATTCGTCGACAAGTTTGTGGACACCGTACATAAATATATGGAAAAAGGAAAACTGGATTACGATCAGATTGCATCAGAACTGTCAGTAGGCCGTGCCCAGCTTAACCGCAAACTTAAAGCCATTACAGGTTTAACGACAAAGGACTATATCCTGCAACTCAGAATAAGCCAAGCCAAGAGCCTGCTGCTTGACACCGATTTTACAGTCTCCGAAATCGCCTACCGCTGTGGCATGGACGACCCGAATTACTTCAGCACCATCTTCCGCAAAGCCACAGGTCTCACACCCATGGCCTTTCGCTCACAGTCTCAACAAACCGCCTAAAAATATCCGTGCTCTTGGCTCTCCTCCTACACAATCTTGGCCGTGGGGGCGGGACGCTCCGGAAGATCAGGCGTATGGTTGGGCTTGCGCATCTTAAGTTTGATTTCGTCGAAGCCCTTACCATATACGCCGTTCACCTGCGCCTGAGTGATAAATGCGTCTTTGTCGATCGATTTGATGATGCGGAATATGGTGACCGATTCGATTTTGCGGCACATTACCAGCAACACCTTGGTGTCTTTCTTGGAATACCATCCCATGCCGTTGAGCACCGTGCAGCCGCGCTGAGCCTCATTGTTGATGGCTGTGGCTATATCTTCCCAGTAGGGGGAGAAGATGGTGAACTGCACCGCCATGCGGTTGGTATTTATCATCGTGTCAGCCATGAAGGGGATGACAAACAGCGTAATCACACCGTAAACCAGCGCCGGCACTGCATCCTGAAAGTTGAAATCCGGCTGAAGCATGAATTTCAGCAACACCGAGAAGGAGATCACCGACAGATCGAAATATATCATCGCGCGTCCGATTGACACATTGCTCTTTTTCGAAGCTACGGCGGCCACGATATCCGTACCTCCGGTCGACCCGTTGTGGATGAATACCAGGCCGATACCCAGACCGCAGAGCACGGCTCCGATGATTACGTCCATAAACGTCTGACCCTCAACGGGCGGCGCTGTGAACATCGGCTGGAACACTGCAAACGCCGTCGAAATGCACAATACTCCGAATAGCGTACGGATCACAAACGTACGTCCCACGATCCTGTAGGCCACTATCAGCATCAGTATGTTGACGGTAAAAATCGTCACCGAGTAGGGTACATGGAAGCCCATCGTGCCCCAGGTGATCATATCTATCACCTGGCTCAGACCGGCCATGCCGCCGATTACCACCTTATCGGGCGCTGTCGCTATGAAGGCGCAGAAGCCCAGACCATACATGGCTATGCCGAACATGATTATGAAGTAGTCGCGCACGCGAAGCCACAGTTGCGGTTGTTTGAATTCCATCTTTTAAGGTTAAAGGCTATTCCGGGGTATTGGAATAAAGGTTTCGTTGGTTTGTTTCAGTGGTGCAAAGTTACGCAAAAACAGCGAATATTTTTAATCTCACCTGATAATAAAGTAGGAAATAAAGTCGTCGAGGGGCACGTCGTCGCGGAGCGCGGCTGAACAGCTGGCTGACGCGGCGATAGCAATCACAAGAGCAAGATGTGATTTTGACATGGGGTGTTCTTGGTTTGGTGTTTGGAGGTATTTATATGCAAATTTACTGATTTTTGCATTCGTGACCAACCCTGATGAGCCCTAATCGCCTTCCAAATGGCGCTACTTCCGAGGTCTCAGCCCGGCATATTCCGCGGTGGCGTCGAAGCATGGGCAGGCCTTGGCTGCAAAGTCGCGGTGGGAATGTATCTTTGCCTGCGGATATCGGTCGATAAGGTGCTGAAGCAAAGATAGAAGCGCCTGCCGTTGCTCTGCCGTGCGCGTATCCTTCGGCGTTCGTCCGTCGGATGCCAGGCCGCCGATGTAGCATACCCCTATAGAGTGGCGGTTATGGTTCAGGCAGTGTGCTCCGGCCTTGGCAAGCGGTCGTCCGGGCTCTATCGTCCCGTCAAGACGCACCACATAGTGATACCCGATGTCGTTGAATCCGCGTTCGAGATGCCAGCGCCTGATGTCCCCGGCGCCGAAATCTTTCATCTCTTTCGTGGCCGAGCAGTGGATGATAATCTCGCGGATGATTCTTTCGCATTTCTGCGCTACTATTGAACGTAAGTAGTTGATTGATTGGCTGCTCTCTAAGTTTGCGTTTGCGCAAGCCGCGTCTGCTGCCTTCATTCCTTCAGTTCTCATAATTAAAAATGGTCTTTAAATCGGAAAAATACATGGCCTGATCGGCTCTTCGTTCTCGTACCGCAAAGTTACAACGCGCCGACCGCCCTTGTCAAGTCTTTCCTCAAAAATTTCCTCCGGCTGGACGCAAAAAAGCGGGCGCCGGTAGAGGCGCCCGCTTTAGGGGATTATCGCGAATGGTCTCGGATTATTCGGCTTTGCCGTTCGAACCGAGCACGTTTTCGATTTTGTGCTTGTAGAGTTTTTCCATCTCGTCGCGAGCCGGGCCCAGATATTTGCGCGGGTCGAATTCGGCGGGCTTGTCATGGAAGACTTTGCGGATGGCAGCTGTCATAGCCAGACGCGAGTCGGAGTCGATGTTGATTTTGCATACGGCGCTCTTGGCTGCTTTGCGGAGCTGCTCTTCGGGAATACCGATAGCGTCGGGCAGGTTGCCGCCGTATTTGTTGATGATGTCGACATATTCCTGAGGAACTGACGACGAGCCGTGGAGCACGATGGGGAAGCCGGGGAGCTTCTTCATTACAGCGTCGAGCACGTCGAATGCCAGTGGCGGCGGAACGAGGCGGCCCTCAGCGTTGCGGGTGCACTGCTCGGGGGTGAACTTGTATGCGCCGTGGCTTGTACCGATCGAGATAGCCAGCGAGTCGCAGCCGGTGCGGGTTGCGAAGTCGATTACTTCTTCGGGGTCGGTGTAGGTGTGGTGGTCAGCCGAAACTTCATCTTCCACGCCGGCCAGCACGCCGAGCTCGCCTTCTACGGTTACGTCATACTGATGAGCGTAGTCAACTACTTTCTTGGTCAGGGCTACATTCTCCTCATAGGGGAGGTGTGAACCGTCGATCATCACCGACGAGAAGCCGGAGTCGATGCAGCTCTTGCAGAGTTCGAAGCTGTCACCATGGTCGAGGTGAAGCACAATCTGGGGATGCTCCCAACCGAGTTCCTTAGCGTATGCTACGGCACCCTGAGCCATGTAGCGGAGCAGAGTCGCGTTGGCGTAGTTGCGGGCACCCTTCGATACCTGAAGGATTACGGGCGATTTCTCCTCGGATGCAGCCTTGATGATGGCCTGCAGCTGCTCCATATTGTTGAAGTTGAAAGCCGGGATGGCGTAGCCTCCCTTGATGGCCTTGGCAAACATCTCGCGGGTGTTCACGAGGCCGAGATCTTTATAACTTACCATTTTAATTAAGTATTAAGTATAGTGTTGTTGTCATTGGTCGGGTTTTCAGTCGAAATCTTGGTTTTCTGACCAAAGTCTTGGGCGTTATAACCTAAATCTTGGTTTCTAATCTTGGTTCCTATGACCTTAGTCTTAGGGTACCACAGCCGAAAATCACTGATTCTCGGTTGTCAACCGCAAAATTACGAAATTTTTCCCACCTTCCCGTCTATTTGCTCATCTTTTTTCTCGAAAGATTCCAAGAAAGATTCCGTTACCTAATTTGGCGCGATTTCGTTACCCAATTTGGCGCGATTCCGTTACTCACTTGGAAGTTTTGAGGCAAATCACTTGGAAGTTTTGAGGCATTCCGAGGGCATGCATCGTTGCAGCAGCCTCAAAAAGTGGCAAAAAGAAGATGGGAAAAGAGAGTGCCGGAGTCGCGGGCGGTTTAGGCCTGTGACTCCGGCACATAATAGGTTCCGGCAAAAAGTTCCGGCAAAAAGTTCCGGTTAAAAAGTCCCGGTTAAAATGTTCCGGTTAATAAGCTCCGGTTAGGCGGGATTAGCCGCCTTACCGGCGGATGCGGGGATTAGTAGCCGAAGATGTCTTCTGTGGTGAGAACTACCACTTTGCCGATCTTCGACAGAGCTTCCATATCCAGATCCTCAATCTTGCCGAGGATGCCGTAGCGGTAGGTGCGGCCTTTGACGTTGGCTTTCTGGAAGTCGATTACATCCTGCAACTTGATGGCGGGCAGAGCCTCGAAGGTGTTCTTGTCGAGGTTCACTCCACCTTCGGCTATGGTGCCGTCGGCGTTGATGGCCGGAGCCAGACCGAGATTCTCATCGCTGATATACGACCAGGCGATGCCGTCGTCAAGGGTGCGGTCGGTGCGCAGGCGCTTTTCGATGCCGTCTTTGGCCAGGGCGAAGGCTGCCTCGCTCTCGGGGATATTGTTGATGATGTCGTCGAAGGCACCGACAGCGTCCATCAGTTTGTCGTTCTGAGTCGAAATCTGGGCCATATAGCCGTAGGGGAGATAGAGCTGATTCGGCTCGCTCATAGTTGCCCATGCCGAGTAGGCCAGCGAGCGTGCCTCGCGCATCTCCTGGAAGACGATGCTGTTCATCGACCCGCCGAAGTATTCGTTGTAGGCTGTCAGCAGCGGGTGCAGAGCGGCATCAAACTTCTTGCCGTTGTTGGAGCGCATCACCATCTGCAGCTGTTTTGCGTCGTAGGGTGCCACGTATACAATCGACTCGTCGGTAATCACCGGCTCCATCGGTTCGAGCGCGGCGGGCGTCTGCAGCTTGACTCCCTTTACGTGGTTCTCGTTCAGTTCGGCAACCACTTGCTTCTGGCTCTCCGGACCGTAGTAGATCACACGGTGGCTCAGCCCCAGCAGGTCGGAAGTGGCTTTGAGCAGCTTCTCGGGTGTGGCGGCTTTCAGTTCGTCGATAGATACGAAGGTGCGTTTGCGCTGCTCAGGCGTAAAATAGATGTATTGCGAGAGGGCGGTGAAGTTGGCGCGCTGGTTGGCCTTGGCGTCGGTGCGCTGTTTCTCCACTGTGGCGATATAGTCGGAGTAGGTGCCGGCATCGACCGAGGCCTCCTTCAGGAATTTCTCAAGCAGCTTCACGGCTTTCACCATATTTGAGCTCAGGCCGGTAAGCACGATGTAGGAGCGCTTCTGACCGATGCTGACGCTATAGGAGCAGGCCAGCTTGTAGAATTCCTCGCGGATCTGGGCCGGAGTCATGTCGGCGGTGCCGGCATAGTCGAGCAGGTCGGCGGCATGGCGCATCATCTTGTCGGCCAGGGTGCCGGTCTCGTAGATGAACGTCAGTTCGAATACCTCATTGTATGGGTTGTGGGTATAGAGCAGCAGCGAGCCGTTGTCAAGCTTGGCTGTCTGGAGGTCTTTGTGATAATTGACAAACTGGGGCTCGATGGGCTTCACGGGCATGGCCACCAGCTTCTGAAGGAAGTCGGAAGCGGCATCGCGGTTGGTGGCGATGGGGGTGAGCTGAGGCTTGGCTATCTTCAGCTCGTCTTTGGGCTCGCCCTGACGCTTGGCGATGGCCACATAGCTGTTCGGACCGAGGTAGCGGTTGGCCACATCGACGATGTCTTTCTTGGTGATCTTCTTCATACGGTCTAACGACTTGAGCGCATCGCCCCATGATTCGCCGTTCTCAAACGCTTCGACAAACATGTTGGCGCGGCTGTCGTTGGTGACCAGGCTCTGCTGGAGAGCCAGCAGGTTGTTGGCTTTCACAGCCTCGAGGATATCGTCGGAGAAATCGCCGCGGCGCACTTTGTCGATCTCGCCGGTGAGCAGCGTCTCCACCTCCTGCAGGCTCTGGCCGCTGCGCGGCACGCCGATGAGCAGGAAGGCGCCCTGATCCACCATGCCGTACAGCCCGGCTCCGGAGCCGTTGAGCTTCTGTGCCTGGTCAAGGTCGAGGTCCATCAGACCGGCCGACCCGTTGGAAAGCAGGTCGGAGAGCATCTGGATAGCCGGAGTGTCCTCGCTCTTGGCTTCGGGGATGCGCCAGGCCAGGATGAGCTGCTCGGCGTTGTGGCCCCACACTTCGCCACGCAGGGGCTCGGTGATGGGCGCTTCGGGCTTCACCTTCAGGCGCTGGCTTTCGATGTTGGGGTTGGGTTTGAGGTCGCCGAAATATTTTGTCACGATGTCGACCACCTCATCGGGGTCGAAGTCGCCCGACATACAGATAGCCATATTGTTGGGCACATACCATTGGTCATGGTATTTCTTGATGTTCGTGATCGAGGGATTCTTCAGGTGGGTCTGAGTGCCCAGCACAGTCTGGGTGCCGTAGGGGTGCGAGGGGAACAGCAGTGCCAGCATCTTCTCGTATGCTTTGCGCGAGTCGTTGGTCAGCGACATGTTTTTCTCCTCATAGATGGTCTCAAGCTCGGTGTGGAATCCGCGGATCACGGGGTCGCGGAAGCGGTCAGCCTGCACCATCGCCCAGCGTTCGATCTCGTTGGAGGGGATATCCTCCACGTAGCATGTCACGTCGGTAGATGTGTAGGCGTTGGTGCCGTTGGCGCCGATGGCGGCCATCATCTTGTCGTATTCGTTGGGGATAGCCAGCTTCGAGGCCTCATAGCTGATGGAGTCAATCTCATGGTAGATCTGCGCGCGGGCCACAGAGTCGGTGGTCTGGCGGTAGGTCTCAAACAGCGCTTCGATCTTGTCGAGCATCGGCTTTTCGGCGGTGTAGTCCATGGTGCCGAAATTGGGAGTACCCTTGAACATCAGATGCTCGAAGTAGTGGGCCAGACCGGTGGTCTCGGCCGGGTCGTTCTTGCCACCTACGCGCACGGCGATATACGTCTGGATGCGCGGCGCTCTCGGGTTCTGGCTCATGAAGAGCTTCAGCCCGTTGGGGAGAGTGTAGATCTTGGCATGCAGGGGGTCGCCGGGCACACTGTCGTAGGTGTACTTGCCGACGGCGCTCATCGATGCCACGCCCGCCATGGCAGCTATGGCCAGGGCAAGAGCTCGCATTGCGAAATGTTTCATCATTAATCGGTTGTTTTTGATTTGTACCTAAGTTTGTGACAAATGTAGCCATAATCTCGAAAAAATCCGTAACTTTGCAGTATAAATTTCTGACATAATTCCGATTGTTATCATGGAAAAAATCATACTTACAGGCGACCGTCCCACCGGACGCCTCCATCTTGGCCACTATGTAGGCTCGCTCCGCCGCCGTGTCGAATTGCAGAATTCCGGCGAATTCGATAAGATCTACGTGATGATTGCCGACGCCCAGGCTCTGACCGACAACGCCGACAATCCCGAAAAGGTGCGCCAGAATGTGATTGAGGTAGCGCTCGACTACCTCTCGGCCGGCATCGACCCCGAAAAGACTACTATATTCATCCAGAGCCAGGTGCCGGAGCTCACCGAGCTGGCATTCTATTATATGAACCTCGTCTCCGTAAGCCGCGTGCAGCGCAACCCTACGGTAAAGACCGAGATCAAGATGCGCAACTTCGAGCAGTCGATCCCCCTGGGCTTCTTCTGCTACCCGGTCAGCCAGGCCTCCGACATCACAGCCTTCAAGGCTACGACTGTCCCCGCCGGCGAGGACCAGGCACCCATGATTGAGCTTACCCGCGAGATCGTCAACCGCTTCAACAATGTCTACGGTCCGACGCTGGTTGAGCCGGAAATCCTTCTGCCCGACAATGCCGTGTGCATGCGCCTGCCGGGCACCGACGGCAAAGCCAAGATGAGCAAGTCGCTTGGCAACTGCATCTATCTGTCCGACTCGTCGAAGGAGGTGAAGAAGAAGGTCAACAGCATGTACACCGACCCGCTGCATCTCAACATCGAGGACCCCGGCCATCTCGAAGGCAACTGCCCGTTCATCTATCTCGACGCATTCGCTTCCGATGACCACATGGCCAAATATCTGCCGGAATACTCCAGTCTTCAGGCCTTGAAAGACCATTATGTGCGCGGTGGCGTCGGCGACGGCACTGTCAAGAAGCTCCTCTGCAAGGTGCTAGACGAGACCCTTGAACCTATCCGTCAGCGCCGCCACGAATTTGAACAGAACATCCCCGCCGTTTACGACATCCTCCACCGTGGCTCCATCGAAGCCCGCAAGGTGGCAGCCAAGACGCTCGACGAGGTCCGCGCCGCCATGAAGATCAACTACTTCGACGATGACGCCCTCATCTCCGAGCAGACCTCGCGTTTCGCCAAAAAATAACCCTCGCCAACGCTATAAATTGACTCTGCGGAAGCAAAGAAGCAACCCCGCAGATGCATGTTCTGGCTGTAAAATGCAGATAACCAGCATGATAGGTCGCGCCAAGGCGCGACCCTACAGACGGATGAAACCTTGTCAGATGTGCTAAATGCCTGACAATCAACCTGTAGGGTCGCGCCTTGGTGCGACCTGCCCGAATATGCCTGACTTGGTGCGACCTGCCCGGATATGACCAATAAGCCTGCGCTTTGTCAAATAACCAGCATTTGGACGCGATAGATTGCGTCTGCATTATGTGTTGATATAAAAATAATTGGGTTAAGCCGATATTCCGGTGCATTAATGGGCGGATGCGATTTATCGCATCCCTACCGCCTGATAATCTGTAGATTATTGCTTGTGGTATCAACTATGCCTTAACACTCCTTTATTTGATATCAAATCCCGACTTGTAAAAAGTGGAATATTTTGCTATCGCCGGATGGAAAAGTGTAGTTTTCAGCCCTCAAAACGGATGGAAAAGTGTAGTTTTTGACCCTCAAAATGGGTGGAAATGTGTAAGTGCCAACTCTTATATGCAGATTATCAGTGGGTTAACATGTGCGTTGCACACTTCCTATGGCGATTAGATATCATTTCCAAAATTTCCCAATTTTTCTCTTTGCTGCTACAGGCGGCCGGAGAGGAGGCGCTGGATGGTGGGGAAGATGCGGCCCAGCAGCAGGTAGACGGCGCAGATGAGCAGGAAGAGCGTCGCGTATGTGGCTATGAAGGTGAGCGCACAGGCTGCGTCCGATTCGGGGCGCAGGAGGGTGAACATCGCTATTTTCCAGTGAAAAAACAGGATACCGTGGGCGGCGAAGATGAAGAATGCGATGCCGGGGATGGCGTCGCTGAGCGCCCGTTGCCCTAACAGGCGTTGGCGCAGCGAGGTTCCGCCCCAGATGGCAGCCACGGCAAAGACTATCACCAGGGCGCAGGGGATGGAGAGCGCCTTCAGGGCGCGCAGGGCTTCGGCGGGAAGTGATTCGGAGCATGTTACGGTCACTACTCCCAGCCCCACGAACATTGCGAGCGCCCGGCGCCAGCGGCGTACGAAAATCGGCGCCGGATCAAGATGGTTGAGGCTGAAATATGCCCCGGCTGTGAAAAACAGCAGAGCGCTGGAGATGAATCTAAGGTATCCTTCGCTTCCGACCACAAAGCATGCCGCCCATACGGCCCAGAATGCCACCAGCGGCCACCAGCGCAGTTTGCGGACCATCCACGCCAGCAGAGGGGAGAGCACTATCACGGTCATCAGCTCGCGGATGAACCATAGTGTGCCGGCGAACGGCACATTCGTGTCTCTCAGTCCCACCCACATGCCGCGCAGAATATCTCCGACGGTGAATTCAAACCCTTTGCCACAGATGGAGGCTATGTCCGATTTGAATGGAAGCAGCTCAAACGCTGCTATATATCCCAGCGCGAGCAGATTCCATACGATATAGGGGATAAGAAGCGACCGGGCTCTGCGCTTGAGTTTGCGCCGGTAGATTTCGGCGGAGAATCCTCCGGCGAAGAAGAGCAGCCCCGAGATGAAAAAGAAAGTCGGCACGGAAAAATCAGCCACAAACTGCTGGACGAAGCTCAACAGCGTGTGGGTCAGCGGCATATCGTCGAAACTGTAGTCGACGCCGTGGGCTGTGAACGGCTTTGTGCGGAACACGTGGACGGCCATCACCGCCAGCGGAAGCGGAAACCGCACCAGCGCTATGATGCGCGAGGTCAGCTCCGACACCCCGCGGGTGCGACGAAGCTGACCTTGCGATTGGTCGGTATTCAGCGGATTCTGTTCTGCGGCTGCCGGTGCCTCCATCTTTTCTCAGAGCGGCTTATTTATTGAAAAGGTCTTTGATGGAGCCGATGGAGCTAAGCACTGAGCTGGCCTCGTAGGGGATGTAGACGGTCTTATTGTCTTTGCCTGAGGTCATCTCGCGTAGGGTGTCGATATATTTGATTGCCAGCATGTAGGTGGCGGGGTCGGTCTTCCCTTGTGCCACGGCTTCTGCCACGCGCAGGATGGCGTCGGCCTCGGCCTGGGCGTTGAGGATAATGGCCTGAGCCTCACCTTCGGCGCGGAGTATTTCGGCCTGCTTTGTGGCTTCGGCGCTGTTGATGCGCGAGGTCTTTTCACCCTCGGAGCGCAGGATGAGCGACTGCTTCTCACCCTCGGCGTTGAGAATCTCCGCACGGCGGTTGCGCTCGGCCTGCATCTGCTTCTCCATGGCCACGCGCACGCTCTCGGGAGGAGTAATATCCTGAAGTTCAACGCGATTTACCTTTACGCCCCACTTGTTGGTGGCGTCGTCGAGGATGGTCTGCAGGCGCGAGTTGATGGTGTCGCGGCTGGTGAGGGTCTCGTCGAGTTCGAGTTCGCCGATGACATTGCGGAGCGACGTCTGCGTCAGTTTCTCGATGGCGTTGGGAAGATTGTCGATTTCGTAGACAGCCTTCTTGGGGTCTGTGATCTGGAAATAAAGCAGGGCGTTGATCTCGGTGGTGACGTTGTCGCGGGTAATCACCTGCTGCGACGGGAAATCGTAGACTTGCTCGCGCAGGTCGATGGTAGTGGTGGCTGTAGTGCGTACGATGGGGCGGCCTCCGATGGCGTTTTCCACGCGGCGCGTGTAGATGGTCTTCGGTTTGTCAATGAAGGGGATGATGAAGTTGAGGCCGGGGCCGAGCACGCTGTGGAATCGGCCGAGACGCTCTATCACGCGGGTTTCCGACTGGGGTACGACTTTTACGCCGGCATAGAGCACGACGATGGCGAGGACAAGCACCACAATGGCAAGAATCAGAGTTTCCATAAAGATTCAAATATGTGAAAAGGTTGGTGAGATGTATCAGTTTGGCTGATACGGGGTTGGGAAATTAGGGTTTTAAGGGATGTTCTGAGGCGGAGAGAGGCCGGGCGGTCAGCACTATGGAGTCGTAGGAGAGGATGATCAGCTCCGTGCCGGCGTGGATGGTCTCAGTGGCGGAAGGGACTACCACCTGCCAGTAGTCGCCGTCGATGCGGGCGCGGCCCATGCGGCCCGGACGTATCTCGTCGGTGACAATGGCGTGTCGACCTATCAGGGCGTCCATGCCGGTGCGAGCCGAATGGCTGCCGTGCCGGTTGCGCTGAAGCCGCTTGATGATGGGGAAAAGGATGAGCAGGGCAGGCACCGAGGCTATGGCCATCGAGGCCACCTGCCAGGTCAGCGAACCGCCCGCGGCAGCCACACAGGCAGCCACGGCGCATCCTATGGCGAGACACACGCTCCATACCATCTGGGAGAATACCTCCACAATCAGGAGCAGAATCATCAGAATTATCCAGTAGATCATATCGTCAGCGGTTGAAAAGTTTACTCATCTACAAATGTAGCGAATATATTTGAATGTCGCATTGTTTGCAGCCAACAATTCGCCCCCGGCAGCCCGAAAACTTCGGATCAATCGGTTGTGGCTGTTGCTTTCCGGGCAAAAGAAAAGCCCCGCCGGCGTAGGCCGATGGGGCTTGGGAGGTAGCGGGACCGAGAATTGAACTCGGGACCTCCGGGTTATGAATCCGACGCTCTA
>CAMEGQ010000082.1 GCA_945916235.1 uncultured Porphyromonadaceae bacterium
GGTCATACCAAACATAGGGATAGCCGCGCTCTCCCTCGATGTAAATCTTGCCTTCGACAGGGCAGACACCATCGATGCCGAGAGTGCCGTAACGCTCAGAATCGCGGAAATTGTTGCAGTAGGTAGGCTTTAGAACGCCGGCCTGCGTGATTTTGAGCAGGAAGCGGTCGAGCTTGCTGGAATAGACTATTGCCGCCCCCTCGTCGCCATAGCCGAGCGTAGACGAGCTGATGTTCGTCACCGTGACCTCCTCGTCGACCACCGAGTCGAACATCAGCACGTCGAAGAACTTCGGGGAGATGTTTTCGTCGGGCACGTGCTTGTCGGCGTCGAGCGGCGCGAGGCCGTCGGGCTTGCCCTTGGAATTTTCGAGCGCGGTCAGGCTCTGAGACGTGTTGTTGATGTAGTCGTAGAGCGAATAGCCGATTGTGTGCAACGCACCGTTCTGCCAGCGGTAAACATCGGATGTGGAGAGGTCGACGTAGGTGCGACCTGCAACGGGTTGAACGCCCTGCGGAGTAGGCGTGCCGTAGCGTGCCGAGCCTTTCCAATCATTGTAGTAGTTGAGCACGTCGGGATCGTCGCCCGGCGGCACACCGAAAATGAAGCACTTGCGATCCTCGTTGTAAATCACCTTGCAATCCTCAGCGTAAGCCGAGAGCGGGGCTTTGTTTGTGCTTGACGTCACCGTACCTGTCGAGATTCTGTTGAAGAAGCAGACATCGAACAATCCCTCCTTGATGTATGCCTCGACGTCGCGCAAATCAACGCTCTGCTTCGCGCTGTCGTCGCACCACGAATCGTCGTCTGTGAGCACCTTGCGGATAACATTGTATTTTGCCATATCTTGTAAAGTTTAATTGTTTCTGATACCCTTTTCGCGCCATCCGTGGCCATACTCCCATCCGTGGCCATGCTGCCACCAGCCACCGGCAAGGCAGTTGCGCACCGCCTGCCAAATCAGCTTGCCGCCGCGTCTGAGTTCGACCAAGAACTTTCCTCCGTGCCGAATCTCGGCGATGTTGTTCAGATTTCTCATGATTCAGCCATGTAATAGTTAGCGTTTGGAAACATCTCCACACCGCCAGAGCCGGGAGTGCCGTAGCTGTTGACGTTAGGAAATCTCGAGTAATACTTCGCCACAGAGGATTCGGTGACGCGGAGAAGCAGCTTGTTGGTCGTAGTGTCGATAACAATGTCGGCGTTCGTGGCCGACGGGGCAACCGTTGTCGCGCCCGATTCAACCGTCACGCCCGACACCGTGCCCTGATACTCGATCCACCTGCACGACTCGGCGGCAGCGTTGGCTCTGTTGGCCGCTGCGTTCGCCGCGCTCGCCGCCGCGTTGGCCGCGTTGGCCGCCGTGACGGCAGGCTGGCTCAACAGCGAGATTGGCACGGAAACCGCCTCGTTGCCGCGCAAGGCAGGCAGCGACACGACTCCCGTAAGCGAGTCGGCCACCGAAAGCTCGTCCGTGCCGATTGACTCCGCCCGGATTGCGTTGATTAGTTCTGTTTTTTCTGCTTGTGTCAGTGCCATAGGTTTATGATTTTAGATTCTCGCTGCCTTTCGTGCTCTCCAGTTGCTCGTTCAGTCCGTCGATAAACGCGGGTGTGCCATAGGTTTCCGCCACCTCGCGAAGCGTCCGAACCTCTTCATTGTTGAAGTCGGTTTCTCCCTCACTGCGATATATTTTCAGAGCAAGCGCATGTGCCCGGATTCCGTTGACGTTCAGATAAAGCATGTTGGCCACGCTCTCTCGCGCATCTCCCGTCTGATATTGCGACTTGTCGATGCTCGCGGGGATTCTGAATGCCTGAAAATTTATTTTTGCCATATCATCTATTTTTATTTCTCTTCTGATACACCTACTATCAGCCCGTTGCACACGCGGAATCGCACTCTGTCAAGGTTGTAGTCCTCGGGAGCGAAAGTCACTCCGGTGTAATATTTCGTATATTCACCGTCTTGATCCATGTTTGTGGCAATCCTTATCTCGTCGTTGCCGTCAAAAACGACATTGCCGTTAAGGGCATGATAGCCGGATGCGTTGGCTCTAATGTCGCCTCGCATAAACAATCCGATATTCTCATAACCGCCGGACACGTTGATGAACATTCCGTAGTTTTTGTATATCCCAGACGGGGTTTCATTCTCGCACCTCACAAGGCAGCTTCCGATAATCTCGCCGGGCGTGAATGGTTCGAGCCCCAAGCTGATTGTCTTATGCTTGTCAGAGAATCCCATGAAACCACGTCCGCCGGAAAAAAGGAAGAATCGGCTTGTAGCCTTATCGACGCCGGACTTATCGCTGGTGGTATATTTACCCTTGGATATTATGCTGTCTGCGCTTATGGTAAATCCTCCTATTTCCCCCGACTCCGAAGAGATTGTTCCCGTGAATGTTCCGTTCTTAGTCTCGATGCTGCCGTCTTCCAGGATCTTGAAGTTGCCGTTGGCGGTGACAAGGCCTTCAAGCTGAATATTCTCCGCCTTGATTTTCACGCCCGTCTGCCCGGCCTGCACAAGCGATTTGAGATTGCCGTCCGGCCCGATGGCGTACAACCCCGAAGCCATTGCTGTGGTGAAGATGCCCGACTCGGCGAGCACGTTGCCGTCTTGGTCGAAGTTCTGCGCCGCTATGCGCACCAGCTTCTCCGATTGCTCGAACAGCGTGCGGTATTTATAGGTCAACGCCTGCGCACGGTCGGTCGAAAGCGTGAGCAGGTTGATACAGATGTCGCCCGTGAACGTGATGATGAAATCTCCCGTGCCGTTCCACAATCCCTCGCACGCGAACATGACGTAATCGTCGGTGACGGCAATGTTCTGATAGACCTCCAGGGAATCAAAGTCGGCAAACCCGGTCTTGCCGACGCCATCGAACTTCACAGACAGCTTGCCTGCCGTCTTGCAGCGGTAGAAGAAGCTGAGATAGACCGGAACGGCATGTTTCACCCCGTTCTCGTCAGCGGTGAATGTCGGGTGGCTGCGCATGTCGGCGTTGGCCTGCTGGATGTAACTGTTGCGGAGTCTGACCACCGTGCGGCCTCCCTCGCGGACGATGCTTGTGACCTCGCCCTTATTGGCGAAAGTGTTGCCGTTGAGCCACAGCCATTTGTCGCTGCTCCCTGCCTGATACAGCTTGGAGGGACTGGCCTTGTAGTGCCATTTGCTCAGGCCGGACTTGAAGTCGGAGTTGGCGAGATAGCCGCCATCGCCCACAAGGTCGTCGCGCACGGCCTCGATCATGCTCTGGATTTTCCCCTCGACAATCTCGAACTTGGTCATTATGTCCTCGCCCGTGACCAGCAGGAACGTGCCGCGAAGATAGGCGTTGTCGGAGTATAGGCCGTTGCCGTGAGGCTGATTGTCGAGCGGAAACCATGAGTCGCTGATGCCGTCGAGATTGCCGAGCCGTGCCCGAAGCGCGTCGGCGAAGTTCTTGTCGTGAACCCCATCGAGCACGTCCATGCGAGGCTGTCCGTCTTCGGTGGCCGAAATGAGGATGAGGTTTTGCCGCTTCTTGTCGGTGGTGTTGCCCATCAGCACGCACTCGTCGCCCGGCTCGGGAAGCGATTGGCCGACAAACTCCGAAGTGTTGATCCACACTCCGCTGCCGTCTGCCGCGCTCACCTCCGCCCAATAACTTTTCAGGTGGCCGTTGGTGAACGTCTGACAGCGCATGAGGTCGCCTGCCACGAACGAGTTTTCCTGCTCGAACGTGATGTAATACTGCGACTGCGAGGCCGTCACGGTCTTGATTTTGCCGTTGGCCGCCGAGACGCAAATCTGACCGCCGACCGCACGAATCTTGTCGATGATAAGTTCGAACACCGTCATGATTTGGCGCACAGTCAGACGGTCGAGTTCGAGGCTGGCCAAGCCGTCCTCCATCCACAGCTTCCAACCCTCGCCCGACAGACCGCTCGCGAACCTCGGACTGCGCAAAAGCTGACGCACCACAGCCGAGAGGAGTTCCGCGTTGCCGCTGCCGTCGACCATCGCGCCCGACTCCCCGGCCTTGTAATCCCCGGCCTGAAACCCCAGCCCCGCCGCCAGCCGGTAAGCCGTCCGGTCAGAATGTAGCTTCGAAAGGAATTGGGTGTCGCCGTATGCGCTTATCATGGCGCGTATCTGAGCCGCGGAATAGCCTGCGCTCCCGACACCCGATGCGAGAGAATCTATCTGATTCTGCATCTTGTCGAGACGGCCTACGGATTTCTCCTCTTTCAGAGTGACTTCATAGGTCGGGATCGAGCCGTATTCCTCCTTGATTGTAAGTCGGTCGATAAAGATAGAGGCGTCGATATTGAGGTCGGAATCCTCGAAGAGCATCATCATGCCGGCGCAAAGTGTGT
Source organism: uncultured Porphyromonadaceae bacterium (assembly GCA_945916235.1). GTDB lineage: Bacteria > Bacteroidota > Bacteroidia > Bacteroidales > Muribaculaceae > UBA7173. The sequence continues at coordinate 4,362 of CAMEGQ010000082.1, forward strand.
CATGCAGACTCTTTACCCTGCCGCCCGAATCCATAGCCGCGTCATGCTGACGTGCCATGAATATCTCATCGACTTTCGGCGCATAGACCGAACGCGAATAGTCGTTCTTGGCGAGCCATTCCTGCGCGGCCTTCAATAGCCGTTGCGAGGCGGCCTTGATGTAGACATCGGGCATTCCGATGTGAAGCAATACAAATTTGTCGCCCGCCTTGGCATTGTAATCCTTATACGGAAACCATAGCTTTATGTCTTCGTCATAGACACGGTTCAACTCCAGCTCGTAGCCTGCCGCAACCTTGGAGCATTCGACTATTTCAAAATCGCGACCTCCGAGTTTGCCATCCTTGAATGATACGGTCGGCTTTTCGGTATTGCCGGGGATTACATAGTCATTTATATCGAAACCAAGATCCTTGACCGTAACCCTGAATGTTGATGGCGTTATCTTGGTGCTCGTGCCGTTTTCGCCAACCTCGCCCTCGCCCGTGTCGGTCATTTGGTCTGCGCCGGCGAGCACGTCGAGATCTCCGGTGGCGTCGCATGGCAGGCCGGCTTCCTTCAATTGTTCGGCTGTCATGCCCTCGATCGACGGGAAAATTTCCTCCATGTCGTTAGAGCCGTCGAAGAAGATCGTTCCTTCCCGAATGCCGAGCGCGTCTATGTTGGGCGAATCTATATAAGGGTCATACGTCACTTCGGGGAATCCGGGCAACATGAGGTTGTTGATCGCCATGTTGTCGGGGATATGTTGTCCCCTGATTATACCCGGAGCGGATTCCACAAAAGCAGTGAAGGAGATTTCCGTCCCGGCCTCAATAGCTTCCATCTCCGACTTGCGGAGAGTGATGTTGCTGACGCCTTCGACCGTTACAGGGGGAGGCGTGCCTATCTGATAGCTGTTGGATGTTCCGTCGAACGCCGCCGCATAGGTCTTGCCGTGAATCTTCACTGCAAACCAATACGTCCCTCCAGAATCCTTGACGCATTTCGTTTTGTCGACGTATTGATCAATAAGCGTGAATATGAGTTTGCACCTCTTCTTGCCGAGGAAGTGATAGCTGCCGTCCCTTTCGGTCACGGCATGAATCGTTGTGACGCACCGGTCGGTCGAGAAGTGAGTCTGATAATACCTCCTCGGGATATTGCGGTCTGACCCGTAGGCGCGAAGTCTCGTTACAATGGCTTGGTCGGCCTCGGCATTCTGCTCTATCTCGTAGAGGCCGTTCCCTTTGCCGTAAGTGAAAATATGATCTGCAGGGACTCCCGAAGTGCCTATGGTTATCGTGCGCCCTTTTGTCGTGAAATACACCTTGAAGTCATTGACGATCGTTTCAAGCATATTCCAGACTTTCTGATTGTCTACCGAGATGTTTAGTTCTTTCGTTTCGGTATAATCGGGAGAAACCACCACTGTCCACATTCCGGGATAAGCACGGTCGAGATTGGCCTTGATACGGTTGGCGAAATCCTGCACCGTGCCGAAGAAGGTAAACTTGGGAAGTCCGGTGTAGTGGATTTGGTTGTCGTCGAGCACCACATCAAGGAAGTCGCATCGCGTCAATTCGTCCGATAACGAGTTGAACTTGATGTTCTCATACTTGAATGCGTCGCCCTTGGCATATCTCGGTGCGGACTTTATCTTGCCGGGGTCGTAGTTGATCTCAAACCGCTCTCCGCGATATACGAGATAATTGCCTATGGCGAAGTCAATGGGTTCGGGTGACTCAACCGTGACGGTCACGCTGGTCTGTCCCATCCATTCGTCATTGTATTCAAGAGCATTGACTTTTGCCTTGACTACGCCTTCATTATCCTTGATCTCCCAACTCATGCCACACTAAGATTGATTATATCTTCACCCTCATTCCTGACCGCTAACACGGTGGCCATAGGTTTGGAGACACTGAATTTAGCCTTAAATTCCGCAGCTTCGTCTACCGCGGAACGAATAGTGGAGAGGTCGCTGATTTCAAGCAGGTACACTCCCGTGCGGCCTTTCGCCCAATAGGGGTCGTATATACTCAGCTCTACGCCATCGCCCGACGCCCCGAGCAGATAGTTGCGGAAGACGGTGTAGGCGTTGGCCGCCGTGTCAAGTTCTCCCTTGTAGCAAAACTCCGCCTCGATTTCGTATGATTGCAGCTTTAGACCGGAAGGAGGAAGATACACATCCTCGCCATGCTCGCCGGGCCAATCGCGTTTTGCCACCTCTTTAATCTTTTCTTCCGGCCATGGGAGATCGCACACGGCAAACCCGAAATCTTCGAGCGAAGACTTCAGCTGGCTGTTGGCTGTGGTTTTCTGCATCAGCAGAGTATATTCCTGCGTCATGACTCCGAAAATTGAAAAGAGCCTCACAATTCCTTGCGGAACTATGAAGCTCTTGTGGCTTGATTTCTATGTCAGTGCAAAGATAATCTATTTTCGCGAAAATAGCAATACTAAATAGATTTAATCACCGCCTTGATCATCATTTAGCATTTCTTTAGACTCCTCCATTATCTGAGTCTCAGCCATTGCGTTCTCATTCTCCTTGTCGGTCGGGACGGGCGCGGCGGCGACGCGACGATCACTCAGTTTGCCAATCGCATCCCACCAGTCGCGTAGGAATCCCTCGTCGTATATCATATTCGACATGGTATAGTTCATAACTATCCACATTCTGAGGCCCTCGGCATATTCGGGGTCTTTGCACATGGCGAGAATCTTGCCGTACATCTCGTTGTCGTCACGGTAGGATAGTCCCCAATTGCCGTTTATAGCCTTGATGCGGATATAGTCGTGTTCCGGCCCGCTGTCTTTCGTCACCTCGAAGTTACCGCTACGGGCAATGACGTTCTTTTTCTTGCTCATATATCTTTGAATTTGATGAATTTCTTATAATTATCCTTGTCAAGTTGATAGTTGAATCTGTCGTCAACATAGATGATGCCCTTGGCGTGAGGACTCGGTTTCTCGGCTTTGCGGAACGGCTCTCCCTTCTCTTTCATGTAGAGATTGAATCGCCTGCGTTCCTTCTTGGTGTCCTCTGTCACGCGGCCATCATCGTAGCGAAGATCGCCTTTAAGAAACTTGCGCACGGCCTTGCGACTCTCGGCAAGATCGAAGTAGTAGCGTCTGCCCTCCATCGTGCAGCAATGCGCCAACAAGCCATTACGCACCATCTTTTCTATTGTCTGCCGGCTGACCTTGCACCAATGTGCCAGATTCTCCATGCCTTCGACCTGCCCAACGTCATTCTTTGGCTTGAACTCCTCCTTGACGGGCCGTTCGGTAGACTGATAGACAGCGTAGGTCATGACATTGCCGACCTTCCTGTTGGCGTAGCCTGCTTCTTTCAATACCAACGAAAATTTCTTCTGGCTTTCGGGTGTGACGTTATTCTCCGCCGCCCACTTCACGTATGCAAAGAAAAGTTTCTGCGCCTCCAGCCATTTCGGCTCTTTCTTTATCTCGATAAGGGTCCGGTTGTAATCCTTTGCCTTCATGAACTGCAACACCGTGGAGCTGTCTGCCTGATAGCTATCTACGGTGTCCTGTAACGCCTGCGAGATTGAGAACTGATAGTTGTTGGATATGAGCCTGTGGCGTCCGGCCAATATCCAGTTGAGTATGCCGGAATATTCCTTTTTCAGTTCCTCCGACAACTGTTTATTCTGTTCTTTTTCCTCCAGCACTACGTCAAAGGGCAGTATGATGATGCGTCGCGACAATCCGTGGCTCCAGTCCTTGATATAGGGCATTCTGTTTGCGTTTGCCATCAACAAAGGGATGTTCCGTGCCGTGAAATTGTTGATATACACCAACCGCACCTCCACGGGTTCACCGCTTATCAACGCTTTCAGCACATCTACGTTTTTGCCGAACTCCTGCGTCTGAATCTCTGAGCAATAATTGAGACGCTTGCCGTTGATTGACGCGATATTCTGCTTGCGCTCCGCACCGCCTATCAGTTCCGAAAGAGATAAAGTTTTGATATTTTCCTCGCCGAGCAATCCTTTGAGGGTGTTGAACACAACCGACTTGCCGTTGCTGCCAGCACCTTTGAGAATAAGCATTTTCTCAATCTTAGCCTTGTCGCGGTCAATGAATATCGCGCCCATAAACTCCTGCAAAACCCTCTGCATCCCTTCGTCGGGCAATACGCGGTTAAGGAACGTATCGACCCACAGAAACGGATATTCGTCGGGGTTATAGTCGAAGTCCATCTGCGTAACCTGCTTGAACTTCTTATTGAACTTGTGGAATTTGTTTGCCTCCACGTCAAGCACACCGTTCTGAAGCACGATGATATGGTTATCGACTTTCAGTTCTTTCAGCGACACTTCCCTGCGACACACCTTGCAGACGCTTTCAAGTTTGGTCTTGTCGCCGGGCTGCATATTGCACTTGTCGGCAACCGCCTTTACAAGCGAATAGAACGCATCCCAACCCTCACGCCCCAACTGCTCGTAGATGCGACCGCCGTAGTAGTAAGGGCGTCCGTTGAAACAGCAGAGCGTAGACTTCTTGATAGCGTCAATCAGCAAGTCCTGGAACATACCGATTCGGTCGGCGGGACGCTTACCCTCCAACGTCTCTTTCAGCTTGTCGGGCGGCATTTTGCGGAATAACTCGCCCGATAGTTTGCTTATGTAGTTGATTCGTGCCACTTACTTCCTTTTCTTCTCCGATGATTCGATGCGTTCCACGTCACTCTGACGATAGCGTAGTTTTGCTCCGAACTTCGTGCCGGAGAGATACCCTATTTTATTCCATCGCCAAAGCGTGGCTTTATTTACTCCGAGACGATGCGCAACTTGCTCCGGAGATAGCCATGTCGGTTCTTCCTTAGCGGTCGCATCCATAGATGCAATCGTCTCGTTTACTACTTGTGTGGCAAATTCCCGAAGGTCTTGTGCCGTCACTGTCACTGATATATTTGGCGAACAAGCCATCAGTTCCGATAATGATATTTCTTTTGTCATATACTACTGCTTTTTGTAGTCCATTATTTCCGCTGTTCGTAGCCGTAAACAGCGATAGCGATAGCATCGGATATAGCGAGTGTTATCTTCTGTTGTGGAAATCTCTGCTGCGCCCACGCCTTGATACGATTTTTGTGTGACGTTTTGCTCTCTCCTTTCTTGCCTTGCAGGTTAAAGTGCTTCTGCCACTTAGCAGGCGTTATCTTTAAAGTGGATATGCCAAGCGAGAGCAACGCCATCTCCAAATGTCCGTTGTGCCGCGCGAATGTTGCGGTGGCCTTGCTTGACTGACCGGGCATTCCATTGCCTACATCTTCAAGATAGCATACCGAGCAACCATTCCAATTTTTCAGATAGTTCAGAATATCCATAGGAGTGGACGGCATTTTAACGCACTCCACCAACTCGCCGCTCGTTCCGTCAAGCACTGCGATTCCACCCAATGCGCCGGGGTCAACTCCGATTATGTAGCCTCTCATAGTTCTATTCTAATTCCTGATAATAGTATTCAACCTCACACTCCCTGCTCAAATAGTGTCTCTTGCCGTCAATATCCTGATAGAACAGACACGAGCCGTTGATAAAGTACAGGCGAGCCCTATCTTCATCACGCTCTATCGCGACATCATAGTGCCACGGATAAGGGTCAGGATTATCAACGACGGTTCCGACAACCTCCTCCGTGCCGCCTCCGGCAACGACTTTTCTGAATCTTGCTCTCAGCCCTATATGCTCCTTGTTTGGCGTAAATTTAATCCATTCACTCATATTACTCTCTGTTTAGTTTATCATAGCTCTTCCTCCTCTTCTTCGTCTTCTTCATCGCCGCAGTTGTCACAGTCGGCGGCACAGCCTACCGTGATGCGCCCGATATGAAGCGTTATGCCGTCTATGCGCGAACGCGACACAATCAGCTTGTCGAACTCGTTCTCGATTTCCTCTTTGTCGCCATGAACAAGAATGGCGAAATTCGGCTCTCCGTGCGATATGGCAAATCCGGCCATATCGGAGATTATTCTCCTCGCTTTGCCAGATGGTATCATGAGATCCGGCTCAAAGAAACCCACGACTTTAGCCGTGGGAGGAATTGAGCCACATTCCTTTTTTGTTTAATAATATCTTTCAAATATTTGATAAATTCAAATATATTTACTATCTTTGCATTATGAAACTGACCCTGCAAATAAAGCTGTTGCCATCTATTGAGCAAGCCGAGAGTCTGAAAAAGACAATCAGCGTGTTCAACGAGGCTTGCAATGCTATTTCCACGATAGCATGGGAGCGGCGTTGTTTCCGTCAGTTCAATTTGCACAAGGAGGTCTATTATGCCATCAAGGACACTTACGGTCTTTCCGCACAACTTGTGGTCAGGGCAATCAGCAAGGTTGCCGACGCTTACAAACTTAACAAGAAGAAGCAACGCAAGTTTCGCGAGTTTGGTGCAATCACATACGACAGCCGTGTTCTTAGTTACACCGCAAAGCAAGAGGCTTCGCTCTCTGTTATTGGTGGTCGCATCAAGGTTTCGTATGTCTGCCATCGTCCCGAACTTATGCAGTATGCAAAAGGCGAGGCAGACCTTCTTTACATCAAAGGTAAGTTCTTTCTCTATCAGGCAATAGACATTCCCGATGAGGATATTGAGGATTGTGCCGAGTTTATAGGTGTTGACATGGGCGTGACCGATATTGCCGTCACGTCCGAGGGTAAGACCTATTCTTCGGCTGAAATCAACCGCATTAGGGAGAAGTATAACAAGACAAGGGCTTCCGTTCAAGCCAAAGGCACACGCAGCGCACATAGGCTGCTGAAACGGCTTCGTGGGCGTGAGCGGAGATTCGCAACCATTGTCAACCATACTATCAGCAGACAGATTGTCGAGCAGGCAAAGCGTGAGAATAAGGGTATATCCGTTGAGGACTTGACCAATATTCGCAAACGAGCCAATAGGGAGAAGCGCAACAAGACATTCAGACGGCGAGCCAATTCTTGGACTTTCGCCCAACTCCGCAGTTTCCTTGAATACAAGGGTAAACTTGCGGGTGTGAATGTCGTTGCCATACCTCCGGCGTACACCTCCCAGACTTGTTCCAAATGTCTGCATATCGGAATAAGGAACGGCAAATCGTTCCGATGCACACACTGTGGCTTTGTCGCCGACGCGGATTACAACGCCGCCCGCAACATCGCCACATGGGGGTATGTAAGCACCCATGAAAGATGGGATATGTTGTCTTGCTCTCTGCATGATGATTTATCTACGTCTAAAGCCAACGCACTTTAGTCGTTGGTAGCTTACA
>CAMEGQ010000083.1 GCA_945916235.1 uncultured Porphyromonadaceae bacterium
GCTAATTTCTAATTGGAGTCTTTCGTAAAAATTTTCTCCAATATTTTGTCAATTTCAAAAAACTTCTTACCTTTGCAAAACCAAAGCGAAAAAGCCGGGCCAACGACATCCGGCCGAAGCGCATCCCCGATGCCCAGGTGGCGGAATGGTAGACGCGCGCGTTTCAGGTGCGCGTGCTGAGAGGCGTGCAGGTTCGAGTCCTGTTCTGGGCACAATATCAGCGAGTTAACTAATTGACCTTCAAAAAGTTACCTCGCTGATTTTAATTTTAACTGGCAAATTACTGGCAAATGCTCAGTTTCAAAGTTCACCTTACATTCAAGTACATTGAAATAAATGGATCTTTAGAACATACACAAATCTCCTTTAACAACCTTATTGTTTTCGACTCGAATACGATAGAACGCGATGTTCCCTCCTTGATTGAGCTGAATTAATAGTTCCCCTCTTTCATTATAACCCATTTCGGCTTTCACAGAACTGCCAGTCTTGCGAATAGTCTCAAATTTTCCACGGATATAGTCTTTGTATTCATGGTAGTCAAGAGAGTTGAAAACCCATTGTGAATCGTAAATGAACTTAGGTGATAGATGTTGTATTATGAGTTCCGGATTTAGAGTATTCCATGCCTCTGTAAAATCCGCAAGAATTTCTATATACTTGTCATTCATATTAATTAATTTTGTTTTTTTGCGATAATATATCTTGAGATACCAGTCTCCAAAGTCATCTTCACTCATAAGCGACAGCATTGCTTTCTTTTATCCGCAATGCTGACATTTATAGTATTGGGGAGGATCGGGTAACATATAATTATGAATTTTTGATTTTTAATGAAGCGTACATCATTGCTGCTAACGAGAAGAATAATAACACACTTCCGAAAAGCAGAGCATAGGTTGAAATACTCAACATGATGTAGCAGAAAAGATACATAAGAGAAAGAACACTTCCGATTGACAGCCCCAACTTACGAGACTGGAGTATTTTCCACATGTAGCCGGTAATCAAGACCACAGTCATTGCCGATGCAATCAGATAGGAAAATCCGAAAGGTATCAGTTCCACAAAGGACAGAAGCAATGAATAGAAGATAATCAGGGCTGCTCCAATAAGGAAATAATTGAGTAGCGGTATCGGCTGTTTTCTCATAATCTCTACAAACAAGACGCTAATGAATGTGAGGATTATGATGATGAATGAGTACTTCATCGAGCGTTCAACCATTTGGTATCGGTCAACACCTACAAGAAAATTGGTGCCGACGAATCCAAGCTCATCTGTGTATATTACACCATCAGGTACTGAATCCTCCCATTTGGCTGAGAACCGGCTTCCACGGAGAGACCTCTCAATCGGAAGGCTGTAGCCATTGTAAGATGGATTTGATGCCTCGCCGTTGATGGTAACTGTAGAGTTCTCTCCGATTTGTTTTATGAACAGGGCTTCCGAACCTCGCACTTCAAAATAGGTTGAAAACTCAATCGTTTCCGGCAGTTCATCAAGTTTAACTTTTGCGAACAAATAATAGTCTGATTTGTGCCAGAGAATTTCTTGTTCGCAAATTTTCAGTGGATTGAGCTTTACAATCTGCTTGGTTATAACCCCAAGTTCAAGTACAACTGTATCGCCTAATGCTCGCAGACTGTCACGGTCAAAAGTCCCTGACATATTCACATTGGCAGTGAATACCTCAGCCTCATAGATGCTACGGTGCAGCGATTTTGTCTCAACCTCCGCCTTACAATCAAATTTCTGAGGTCGTACCCATTCGGCGCTGTCAAGATTTTCTTTAGCTGTAGCCCCTTGGATATAGACACTTTTGCCCCATTGGTTAACTATACTCACCGCTACTTCCTTGTTGGATGTCTCTCTTGAATATGACATTAGCCATATCGCGAGTACACCGAACATCAGCACACAGCACATCAATCCCATCATAAAGATTTTCTTCCCGTATGATACCGGCTTGCGATACTCTGAAGGCAGAGGTGGTGGTATTATAGTGTTAACAGGTATCATTTCAGGACAAGTTCTTCGTTTTCGACTTTCAGCTTCAGGGTGAAATACATTGCCACGGCAATAAGAACAAAGAGCGACAGACTGCCGATAAGTAATGCCATTGAACCCATATAGACAAGCACGATAATCAGACCGTACTCAACTGCAAGTATGATAGTTGATAGAATTGCAGCTTTAATGTTTTTGGTCAGTCCCATTACAAAGCAACTTACCAAGGCGATAGTCATAGCTGAAACTACGATATAGGCAATCCAAAACGACATCTTTTCAGACATTGCCAGCAACAGAAGATTGAAAAGGCATAGAGCACAGCCAATCAACCCATATTGCAAATAGTTTATTCCCTTGCGGAAAGCCACCTCTATAAGCATCAACGACATGGATGTTATGGCTATTACGGCAAAGCAGTAGGTGATAGACTGAGAAACGTACTCATATCTGTTTCCGGGGAGTAAGCCACTTTCCTGTCTGCCCAAGGCAAAACCGTCAAGACCACTGGCAATCAAAGCTAAAACAATTGATATGCCAAGCACATAAAGAGTCTGTAATCCGAGCCATCGCATCGTGTACTTAGGCTCTCTGTAGAGTTCATTAGTTTCTTCCATGGTGTTCTGTAATATTATTTTACTCTTGCTTAGCTGATGTTTGCGTGGTTGTAAATCCGACTGGACGGCGATTTTTATGCGCCTCCATTTGTTGAGCGTTAATTTGCTGAAAGCGTGTTCTTACAGTCTCTTTTGCATCAAAGAAAGAGTCAAGAACAGCCTTGACAAAAGGCACATTATCGGGACATGCAGGATGAAGCATAATGTCTCTACGGCTATGAAAACCAATCACACCTTCACCATCGGGAGCGGTCAGCACGACTGTTGGCCCGAAATTGTAGTTGGCTGCGTTTACAGCTTCACGGATTTTAGGCATATCGGGGTCATCTGCCTTGATACCGGCCCACATTGGATCCCATATACGGGCATATCTCGTTCCGAACTCCATATGAAAGTTCTCGCCTTGGTAGCTTACACCCAAAGTGCCATCTTTATTGATCTCCGGCTGGCATCCCAATTCCGTTAGGCACTGAATCGCAATTTCTTTTGCGTCAACATCATCTTTGGAGGTAACTTTATGTCCCGCATCTTTCATGTTGTGCCAGACTCCAAGTATCATGCCCCAGATGTAAGGCAACCCAAAGAGAACTGGAATAACGATTGCGCCCCAGTTAAGGACATTGTATTGTATTCCGAATGCAACAGCAACGGTAATCGCTACGGTAAATATGGGGTACGCCCATTTTCTAAGACTGGAGTTTTCCCACCACTCCTTGATGCTATCAGGGATAATATCGCCGCAGTTGTAAATCAATACAAATGCCAATATTGCGAGTATGCCGTACATATCTAATTCTTTAAAAGACTGTCGAAATATTGGAACGTGTTACCCAAATATCAGATGTCACCGGGCGATAGCTATCTTCCGCATCAGATATTACGACCATCAATTCAGATGGGTTCGTAGTAAAGTTGTTTTGCAACTTTCGAGAACAAGGCACCCAACCATAATTGGGAACCAGTAGTGCCTGATTGCGATACTTTCTGCCGTATTCGCCGGTTAGTATCATGTAACCGGATTTCAGCCGTTCTGTGAGATTGTGAAGTGAAATAGTTGTCATCGTAGGAAATTTTGTTTTACCTTTATGACAATTGCAGAGCAAAGGTTAACAAGGGAACAGACTATTTTCAGAATGGGCATTCGCCAAATGCAATGTTTGGGTCCTCAGGCTTCTCGATATAATGGCCATGACGAAAAATATAGTCAGGTTCCTTATTCTCTACAATCTCCATTGATGTTTGCAAAAGATTTTCAAGCTTTTTCTTTTGCTCAAGCATATCATTTGTAATGAGCTGCTCATTCGCTTGGTGCTTGTAAAACAGAGGGAGCATAACATCAAGCATCTGACAGAACTTCTCACAAGCCCAATCTTCTTTCACGATAATACCGAAGTGTTTATTCTCATCACCATAGAAAAAGAGCATTTTATAACTAATCATGTCAAGGATTGTTGAGGCAATCTTACAAATTTGTTGTTGTTCCTCTGTGAAATAATTCTCTATCTCCGCCTCGGATGAGACACAAGTATAGTCATAGATACATTCAAACCACTTTCCACTCATATCTTTATCAAACCCATTGTCCTGCATACCCAGCTTAAATGCAAGATTATATATGTGTTCGTCTGAATATCTTAATGCAATATAGGCATGTTTCTTGTCCCGTTCAAGCAGGAAATTCTTAGGTTTCACATTGGGCCATCTTCCTTTAGAAGCTTCTTCCTTTAGTTTAGGCAGGAATTGTTTGAGCGTATATAGACCTTATAGCATCTCCAAACTTCTTCATCTGAATAAAACCACTCCATTGGTTTTATAGATGTAATGATATTGCTGACAACCTTATCCATATTTGGAAATATGTAGCCAACATCAGAAGAAAATTCCAGTCCCCAATCACAATTGCATAGCTCGGCGTCAATTCCCAAATCCCATAACTTGAGCATTAAGTATTCGGCATAGGATTGAACATAGAGTGCGGTGGGTGCAAAGTTTTCGGCTTTGAAAAGATAGGAGAACCAGCATACCGTAGATACCGAATCTTCATATAAGCGTGCTGTAATTCTATGTGTATGCTCATTCTTGTCCTTGTATGTGTAGATTATTTCTGCATTCCGATCATAGGTACTATATTCAAAAGCAAAATTTTCGGCTGTAACGCCCAGCCATTTTCCGGTATCGGCATTCTGTGTTATTCGCAAAAATTCATCGTAGAAAAACCTCAGATTAACTGAAGCATCTGCCGGCACACAATGGATGATGAAACGCGGGTCTTTGGGATTTGGTGTCATAGTCGCAGCCGTTTAGAAGCCAAGAAAATCAAAATCACCATCAAATCCTTCTGGCATATCACCATATTGACCGTCAGTCATAGCATCCCATGTATCACGCATCCAGTCATTATCATCGTCATATCTGTCATAGGAGTCATAGGCATAGTCATCTTCTGCATCATCCCACTCTTCATCATCAACAGGAATATAGTCCGGATTGAGCAACTCATAACGTTGAGTATATTCAATGCCATTTTTGAAGGTTTTTATTGTAGGGAAATCCTTGCCATAGAATTTCCAAACGCTATATTCAAGAGGGAGAACCTCTTCTCCGGACTCGTTGATAATACCCTGTTCGGCACGTTTTGTGCTATCTATTTCCTCTGTTTCAAGATTGATTGTACAGATATGATTGGGCGAAGATGTATCGCTATGACTGATAACCTTGGCGAGACCGTTTTGGAATCCATCTATCCAAGCGTATTTTCCAAAGGGAACAATGACATTGTCATTCTCATCAACTACACCCCACTTATATTCCTTATTTTGAACAGAGTATAAATCGGAATTTATAGGTTCTTTAATCTGTCTATAGTTGTCTTTTTCCATATCGTGCTACTTGGACTGAGGTTTAAAAAATTGCTTGAGGATTCATGCTTGCTTCCATATTATTCCAATATTCCATTGATTTCTTGAATACCTCGAAACAGAATTGCTCTCTATTGGAAACGACTAAGCCGAGATTGCCGTGTTGAGTTGTAGTTGGTGCGCACACCATATAATCTCCAAGAGAATATTCCATTGTGAATACAACAGCGTGATGAAGTTTGGAATTATGGGCAATCATAGCCACTTCTACCTCCGAAATCATTCCGTTCGATGGAGGGATAATCAGAGTGAGAGAAATCTCCGGATGTCCATTTATACCAGACTGCGCAGTCTTGACCTGCTTAGCAAGTTTCTTTGACATTTCACTGCCATCATGATACTTTTCAGTATCATGAACATCCTCAAATGAGATTTTCCCATCATTGTATTTTTCGATGAGAGTCGGAAGCGCTTTGAAACTACAGTGATAGTTAAAGCGAAGGATATCCTCTTTAGAAGGTTTTGAGAATAGTTTTGTAAAGAAGTTCATATTCTGTTGTTTTGTTGTTACATCCTTTATGACGTAAAACAGGAAAAGGTAAACTCAATACAACATAAAATCGCAGGTAACTGTGATAAAAAGATTTCGATAGACATCCATCCACCAGAACAGCTTAATTACCTGTACTGCCTATTTGACACCGGTTATTCTTAATACAGATCTATTGTTATCGATCTCAATGCTACCTAATCGTCCTAAAACTGATTGGCCCAACAAGAGGGGCGCTTTCTGATTTTTCACAATAGAGGCCCTAACATTAGATAGTTCTACGCCCCCAAGATTAACATGACGAAGATTTACAACAGCGCCCTCAGTTATGTCGCCATTTGCATCTATGTATCGAGCTGTGCCAATGAAGTCATCAGGTTTCAGATAATCGTTTTTGAGCATGAAGGTTGCTTCTACCAATGACATAGTAACATCTGCCGCTCCGGTATCAAATACAAAATGAAGGGGTAATTCATTGATGGTGCATTTAACTTTGGTCACCCCCATATCCTTTGTGAAAGGAATCTCAATTATCTCATTAAGTTTTGTGTATGAAAGAGTTGGAGTGACACTATCTCCTAACGCCTCATTTTCTGATTCTTGAATACGTTTATATTTGTCTATGAGTTCGCGATACTGTGGTAAATTTCTGATATTTTCCAAATCTCGGTCAACTTCCATATGAGCAAACCTTCGATAGCCCCGTTCCAATGCTTGTTCGAGATAGGTAAGAGCCTTCTCAGTATCTCCCATTAGCGAGTACAGGCAAGCAGCGTCATAATTTCCACCTGTTCGTCCTTCAGAATTCTCCATATATCGGTTCATAAAATCAATCGCCTTCTGTCTTTCTCCAAGAAACAGAAATGCGTATTGGGCACACGAGTTGTCGTTGGGAACAGTATCCAATTCAATCACCTTCCGATAATCGGCAACTGCCAAATCCTTTTGACCGACCATCTCATAATCACGTCCACGACCTATATAAGAATAGGCATAAGATGGCATTAGAGTTATGGCCATTGTATAATCGTCAATTGCGCCTTCTCTGTCTCCCTTTTCATCCTTATACCAACCACGCCGATAATAACCATATCCAAATTCCGGATTTTTGTCAATGAAGATGTCAAGCATTTGAATGGCCTCGTCGCGACGTCCCATTTCGTTAAGAATGTCACCCTTCGACATTATCAAATCATCATCGTCGACTGCCATAGACAGACCTTTGTCAACAAAAGTAAGTGCAGAATTATAGTCGCCAAGGACAAAGTAGCAATCGGCTATTCTTTCAAGGAATATTGAGTCAGCATCTTTGTCGTTTCCCTTTATATAATAATTGATTGCTTCTTTATACCGGTTGTTTACTTCTGCAAGTTGACCGAGGTAATAGTACCAAGAAGCCTCGTTTTTATCCTTATTCGCTTGAATTTGCAGCTTGGCTTTCAGAATTGGATAGAGTGTCTTATTCGCATGAATCATAAGGTAATGGGCTTTGCGGTCACCGTTTATAGACAATGCTTTTACTATATCATCGGCAGCATCACTGTATTTTTCAAGATTGATATAAGTATCAGCTCGGAAGGAATAACCCGAAGAATAGTCAGGAGATAACTTGATTACGTAATCAAGGAGCGAAATTGCGTCATCCCATTTCTCCTGCTCAATGGCGTTGCGGGCAACTCCCATATATCCCATTGTGTCTCCTGGATCCAACTTGGTCATTTTCCTATAGTCTGCGTCAGACAGTTCATATTTGCCTTGTTCAAAATATATCTGACCACGATTTTTATAAATTGCACGATTCGTGGGGTCTGATTTAACGGCAATTGCTAAATCTTCCAATCCTTTTATTGTGTCGCCCATCTCAACGTAAATGTACCCTCGTATTGCATAAGCCGATGCAATCAGTTCTTTATCCTTCTTGGGAATGCTGTTGATAGCACGATTTATTGCCGAAAGAGCCAGACCGTACTGTTCATCTACTTGCTGTAATATCGAGATGTACATGTTCGCCATGGCATTATGTGGGTTCTGGGATACGGCTTTTTGAAACCATTCAAGTGCGGATGAATAGTTCTCGGCACGGTATTCCTCCATACCTCGATTAAATGAGTACTCGCTGTTGTTCTGTGCAACAGACGCAATGGGTAGAATTGATGTGATAGCGACAATGAGGATTGTCAGGATTTTGTTTAGTTTCATTTCTGAGCGGAGTGGATAGTATATTGAGGGAAACATTTTTTCAACAGATTTCTGTAGCGTTTGAACGGTTCTGATATGTATTGGTCATCAAGTTCCTTGGTGCGCTTAAGAATTCTTGGAAGCAATAAATGAGCCTTCTTATCGAAGTTTGATACAGATATTCGCATATATTCTTCCATTGGTTGAATCTCATTATGCAGTGTTGATGTGATATACCAATAGAGGGGTATCAGCAGGATGTCAGCTGACAGACATATATTTGATGCAGTTATATCGCAAAGATTGAAATCCTCTTCAAAAACGGAATGCTTCAATTGCCGTAGTCGCTGTATCTCATCCATTATTTCGTTATATAGAGAGTCCATGTCAATGAATATTCACTTGTTGTGGGACGATACGATTTTGTCGGATTAAACGGCTTGGTACATTCATATCACAATAGCTTTCACTTCGATTACCAATCATTCGATATGTTAAGCCTGTATGAGATATTTTGCAAAGGTCAAGCAATGCCCCCATTTCCGGATCTCCATTGTTTGCCTCTGCTATAATGTTGTTGGCAAATTCATCTGATACAGCCGCAAAGCTGGATAAATCGTATAGGTTTTCATCAATTTCAACCTCAACAATAATATTATTGTCTTCAAGACCTAATCCCTTCAATATCATTCCCTCATCAATCTTTATAGGAAATGTGCAATTCTCGGTTTCAAACTTCAATTTCAGGGCATCATGAAGCGCCTTTGTTGGGTTTACATTGATTCGATTTTGCATTTCCTTGATGTAGGTAGGACTTAGTTCTGAAGTAAATGAGGATACTCCATTTGATGCAACTATCCTAAGCCCAAGCCCTCGTTTTATCAATTCATTTGACATCATGTCGCTATGTCCTCCTTGTCCATTCACACAAAGAAAGGCAAGATAAAACATATCGCGAGTGGCTTCTGGGTTATTACGATAGACATCAATATTGATGTATTCCGGCTTGTAGTCAAGCTTGTAAACGATGAAACCATCCTCCAAAGAAATGCTTGATACTTGACCAACACCATTTGCCACCGGAATCGGACAGTCACGATTAGCTCTTCTTATTTGCTCTTCTAAAGAATCGGCTGCAACCGGCTTTACAATAGCCTTAGTCAAACTTCCCAGTCCCATAAGGATAAGAAAGAGAATCCCGATTATTTTTAATGTTTTTTTCATAGCCTCAATTAATATACGTCGACAGTCGTGTTTCCGAAGTCATCGGTGTAAGCAGAATAGAAATTGCCGTTCAGATCATGTCCTGTGGTGTAGCCGTACTCGTCAGTGTGAGAGTATGTGTAATTGCCGTTATAATCGTGCATTGTCGTATTCCCATACTCGTCGGAATATCCCCCATAGAAATTGCCATTCATGTCATGACCGGAGATGTTGCCGTAGCTGTCGCGACTAATATAAATGAAATTTCCGTCGGATGTGTAGTAAGTTATATTGGCTGTCAAGTCAATCTCCTCATCATCTTCCACTTCGTCATAATAGTAGGAATATGCGACTTCATCATCTTCTTGCAGATCTGACATCCGAGAGTATGAAGGCGTGAAATCTTCATAGTTGCGCCTTTCATCAGCAGCCTTATGATTGTCGCAGGATACAAGGACAATCGCACTTAGAATTGTAAAAATTATAGTTTTCATATTGTTCTGAGTTTTGTTTGTCCTTTATGACAAGGCATGAGAAAAGGTTAACAGGCCATGTGAAGAATTTGCACATGACCTGTAGTAGAAAAATTTTCTATCTTGAATACAGTATTAATGCTCTGTTTGTGCCGTTTTCCTGACTGAAAGTCATAAGTATCTTAAAAGAGCCAAAATCAAACATTTTAGAATAAGGTTTATTGACTTTAACTGAGTATGGCCACTTTGAAGAGAACGATTTCCATAACTCATCAAACCACATCTTTGAGAACCCATCATCCGAATCGCAAATCATGCATTCCTCAACTACCGAGTTGTTTCTGATTCGGAAAAACATTGATATTCCATCCTCTGTATATCCGTCTTGATACCTTTCTCCACTTTCGTCAGAGCCAATAAATCTCAGCTCCGGAAATTCTTGTTTCATCGTGAAAAGGCTCTTACCAAGATTTGTTCCGGGTTTGTCCTGTGCATATGCCGTTATGACAAAAACAGTCAACAGCATAAGAGTCATTAAAATCTTCTTCATATTTATCTTCGATTCTGTTTTTGTCTGCGTTTATATTCCCTTTCTGTAATCTTTAGAGATTGAAGAGCGCCTTCGGCGTAGGCATATCCTTTCTTCTTTGCCTTCTTATACTCTTTCTTGGCGTGTTTGAAATCACATAGTTTTTCATACACAACGCCACGGTCATAATATAGCTTGGCATTATACCATCCGCAATCCAAAGCATAATTAGAATAGGGCAAGAATCCGTTCCAATCCTGACGATTGTAACATTCATATGCTTTTTGCTGGTATTGCTCAAAACGTTCTTTCTGTTGGCGATTATAAGCAGCCTCCGCCATTGCCGACAAATAGAGTTCCTCGTAACTAAGGGGCTTGAATCGGCTGTTTATGACAATCTGGGATGAGCATACATTTGATATACCCACCGCCAGAAGCAATATTAACAGGAATTTCTTCATATTCAGTTTTCGTGATATTCCCATCATTTTTTAATCACTCCATTGGCCATTGAAAGCAATTTACCATGTCCAAATTGAGGTATTGGAGTTAGTGGCATTTTGCTGGGTTTGCTGCTGACCCCATACATTTGTTCCCGTGGTGGAAGTGCCAACCGAACGGCCATAAGCATCTTTGTGTTGGGTTTGCTGCTGACCAAAAGCATTTGTGCCTGTAGTGGAAGTTCCGGTTGAATGTCCATAGGCATCTCGGTGTTGGGTCTGTTGCTGTCCAAAAACATTTGTGCCTGTGGTGGATGTTCCCGTTGAATGCCCATAAGCATCTCTATGCGTAGTTACGGTTTGACCAAAGGCATTTGTGCCAGTGGTGGATGTGCCAGTAGTACGGCCATAACTATCTCTGTGGGTAGTTACTTGTTGCCCGAAAGCGTTTGTGCCGGTGGTAGATGTACCTGTAGTACGGCCATAACTGTCTCTGTGAGTCGTTACTTGCTGCCCGAAGGCATTTGTGGTGGTTGTGGATGTCCCCACATTGTACTGAGCTGACGCGGTTGCCATGCCCATGATCAAGAAAGCTAAAGCAAAGATTTGTTTCATGCCTTATTTGATTTATTTATTCCACTTCTCAGGCAAAAGTGGATATTATTAAACAAAAATGCGTGGCCTGAAATCGCATTCTCTTGATAGATGGTCGTAGGAAACCAATTGACGAAAAGAAT
>CAMEGQ010000084.1 GCA_945916235.1 uncultured Porphyromonadaceae bacterium
GCCGACCGCTGCTGGCACGCCATTCTCGACAAGGATCTGGACGCCTTCACCAAGGCGTTCGCCGATTCGTTCAACGCGCAGGTGGCCATGTTCCCGGCCATGATGCAGCCCGGAGTTGCCGAGCACATAGAGCGCTGGAGCCACACGGCCCGCGCATGGAAGATGCTCGGCGCCGGAGGCGGAGGCCATCTCTGTCTGGTGGTGGATGAGCTCCCCAAGGATCCGGAAGTAATCGAGGTCAAAATCCGCCGCAAAGGGATGTAATCGCCAATCTTCTTTCTCCAAAAGTCAACATCTTCGTTATCATTCTTGTTAAAAACATAAACATTATGATGGAGAAAAACGCCAAAATATACGTTGCAGGCCACCGCGGGATGGTGGGCAGCGCCATCGTGCGCGAACTGAAGCGTCAGGGCTACAATAATATAATCACACGCACCCACCGCGAGCTCGACCTCTGCCGTCAGGACGCCGTGGAAAAATTCTTCGCTGAAGAAAAACCCGACTATGTATTCCTGGCCGCCGCAAAAGTAGGCGGCATCGTGGCCAATTCGGAGGCTCTGGCCGACTTCATGTATCAGAACATGACGCTGGAGATGAATGTAATCCACTCGGCATGGCAAAACGGCTGCAAGAAGCTCGAATTCCTCGGCTCAAGCTGTATCTATCCGCGCATGGCTCCCCAGCCCATGAAGGAGGACTGCCTGCTCACCTCGCCTCTGGAACAGACCAACGAGGCTTACGCTCTGGCTAAAATCTCCGGCCTGAAATACTGCGAATACCTCAACCGCCAGTATGGCACGGACTATATATCCGTAATGCCTACTAACCTCTACGGCCCCAACGACAACTACCATCCCACCCATTCCCACGTGGTTCCGGCCCTTATCCGCCGCTTCCATGAAGCCAAGGAGCAGGGACTGGAAGAAGTGACATGCTGGGGCGACGGCTCGCCTCTGCGCGAATTCCTCTATGTCGACGACCTGGCCAACCTGTGCGTGTTCCTGATGAACAACTACTCCGGTAACGAGACCGTAAACGCCGGCACAGGCAAAGAGATGACCATCAAGGCACTGACAGAGCTTGTGGCCGATGTGGTGGGCTACAAAGGCCGAATCCTCTGGGATACCTCGAAGCCCAACGGCACTCCGCGCAAGCTGCTCGACGTCAGCAAAGCTACCGCTTTAGGCTGGACAGCCTTCACCCCCCTGCGCCGCGGCCTGGAACTCAGCTACGAGGATTTCCTCAGCAATCCCATGCGCGCCGAACGCTAATTAGCCTCATATAATCAGGATGATTCATAATCTCATCACACTCCAGACCGAACTGCTTACCGGCATATCTGCTATTCCGGCCGACTCGATTGCGGCCAAAAATGTCGGCAAGATTTCGCAGGATGTAGCCGAGCTGAAATCGATGTCGCTGGCCGAACTACTCAACCGGCTCGCCGATTCGGCCGTTAACTTTGCAATAAATATGGCGGTAGCCATCGTGGTATTCTACGTAGGCCGCTTCATTATCCGCAAACTTTACCGGCTCATCTCCGCCATCTTCCTGCGCCGCAAGCTCGACCGCTCACTGAGCACATTCGTGCTTAGCCTGAGCAACATTGTGATGTATTTCATCCTGATTGTCACGGTGATAGGCATACTCGGCATCGAGACCACCTCGTTTCTTGCCCTGTTTGCCTCCGCCGGTGTCGCCATCGGTATGGCTCTGAGCGGCACGCTCCAGAATTTCGCCGGAGGCGTGCTGATTCTGCTGTTAAAGCCCTATAAGATAGGCGACTACATCGAAGCCCAAGGCTATGCCGGCACAGTGAAGGAGATTCAAATCTTTTTCACCGTCATCACCACCTACGACAACAAGTCGATATCGATTCCCAACGGTGTGCTCTCAACGTCGAGCATAAACAATTGGACGCGTGAGACTTATCGCCGGGTATCGTGGACCATAAGTATCAGCTACGGGGATGACGTGGCTGAGACGCGCCGCGCTATCCTTGAAATGCTGGCGGCCGACGAGCGCATCGTCCGTCAGGAGATGCTGCAGCAGAATCCCCCTCCCGAAGACGCCAGAGACGCCCTGACCCATACACCCGACTATTCTACAAAGGTGATAGTCAAGGAGATGGCATCGTCAAGCGTAGATCTTGAAGTGCGGGCATGGACCGAGACGTCCAACTATTGGCCAGTATTCTATGAATACAACGAGCGCTTCTACAGCGAACTGCCCAAACACGGCGTACACTTCCCGTTCCCTCAACTCGACGTACACTTCGATAAAGTATGATGCTGCAGATTCAAAACACAGTGGTCTCGCTCGACCTTGCAGAAGAATATTTCTGCTGCGACCTCGACCAATGCAAGGGTGAATGTTGCATCGAGGGGGACGCCGGTGCTCCCGTCACTGAGGCCGAAGCTGAAGAGATTAGTCGTGTCCTGCCTGAGATTCAAGCGGATATGCTGCCGAGGGCTCTGGAAGAGGTGCAGACTAACGGTGTCTGCTACAGAGATGTGGAAGGCGACCTGGTGACCACCATTCTCGACGGGCGCAACTGCGCTTTCTCATGCTATGCGCCGGGAGGTATCTGCCTGTGTGCCATAGAGAAAGCCTATCGCGAAGGGCGTATCAGCTTTCGAAAGCCTGCTTCATGCGCTCTCTATCCACTGCGACTGACGGAGTATCCGTCGTTTACAGCCGTCAACTACCATCGCTGGAAGATATGCCGCACGGCTGTGGAAAACGGCCGCAAAAAGGGGATAAGGCTATACCAGTTTCTTGAAGGACCGCTCACCGAACGCTTCGGCAGGGAATGGTATGACGAACTGCGACAAGCCTGCGAGCTTTGGCTCGCGGAGCATCCCAACCGATAATACACACAACCATATAACTGACAAAAAATGGGATTTTTCGATCAATTTCGCATGATGCCGCCGGTGACCAAAAACCTGCTTATCATCAACATACTGATATGGGTCGCCATGTGGCTCATACATCCGCTGGGCAGTCTGCTGGAGCAATACGGCGCTCTTTACTATTTCACATCCGAGAGCTTCCTCCCGACGCAGCTGCTGACCTACATGTTCATCCACGCCAACTTTATGCACCTGTTTTTCAACATGTTCGCGCTGTTCATGTTTGGTGTGACGATGGAGCGTGTGCTCGGCGGCCGCCGGTTCCTGTTCTACTACATCACATGCGGTCTGGGCGCCGCCCTGATTCAGGAAGGCGTCTTCGCCCTGATGATTAATCATTACGCCTCAACGTTCGGCGAGGCCGGTAGTTCGCTGGCCACAGTGCTGCGCCATACGAATCTCTCGGAATACGAGGTATTCAGCACACTGATGAACCTCAATATCGACCCGAACAATCCCGCGCTCTATCATCTTGCAGCGCTCTACCATACGCCCACCATCGGGGCCTCCGGTGCCATCTTCGGCATCCTGCTGGCCTTCGGATATATGTTCCCAAACGTGCGCCTCTACCTGTTGTTCCCGCCCATTCCGGTGCGTGCGCGTATATTCGTGCTCGGTTACGCCGTGATTGAGCTGCTGCTCGGCATCTACAACAGTCAGGCAGATACCGTGGCTCATTTCGCCCACCTCGGCGGCATGCTCTTCGGCTTGCTGATTCTGATGTACTGGCGCAAAAAGCGCATCATCGGAGGCCCGTATTTCTAATCTGACGCACTTTTAAGACACTGTTTCTACCATGGCTACATGGATCATACTTCTGCTGGAAGCGGGGCTCTACATAGGGCTCAAACTGCTTTGGAGCGTTGATGCTCCCTCGGCAGAAGCGTTCACCATGCAGATGGCCCTTCCGGCCTCATGGTCCGACATACTTCATCAGCCATGGCGGATGGTCACCTACGCCATGATTCATCTCGACTTCTCACATCTGCTGGTCAACTGCCTGTGGATAGCATGGTTCGGCTCGCTCGCTGTCAATAAGACTCACTCCGAGCGCATCACAGGACTTTTTCTGGCCGGAGCGGTGGCCGGAGCGGTGGCTTTCGCAGCCTACTGCGCAGCGACCGGTTCGGAGGGGCGAGTGCTGGTCGGAGCTTCGGCTGCTACGCTCAGTCTCATCGTCGGCACACTGACTATCAAACTATTAAGTCCGGCAAGCAACAGTGTCTCACGCCGACAGTCACTGACGCGCACAGCCCTGTACGCTCTCGCTTTCGTGGTATTGGCAACGATGCTCACCGGAGCCGGACAGATAGCTGCCCACATAGGCGGCATCGTAGCCGGAATCGCCGTAGGCGCCGCTATCGCCCTGCGCTCCAGGAAGATACAGACTGCAGCGGGCGAGCAATCCGCTCGCCCGGCGTCCGAAGAGCGACGCTCCGGCACCTCAGGGCTTTCCGCACCCGGATCCCACTCTCAGGTGATAGACAAAGTACGCACTTCAGGCTTCGCATCGCTTTCCGAAGCCGAACGCAAACAATTATTCTAAAGAATCAACCTCGCAATTGGCAACGAGCAAAAGACATAAAGCGCTGAAAGGCATCCTCATAGCGGCAAATCTGTTTGTCGCCCTCGGCGTTGTCGCCTCGGCCTACGGAGGGATAGTCAACCCTGAAAAGACTGTCCTGCCGGCGCTGATGGCCATGACCTTCCCCGGATGGCTCATCCTCGCCGCTATCATGGCTGTGGCCGACCTGCTGACGTTCCGCCGTCAGGCTTTCATCCCGCTGGCGTCAGTGGTGATGTCGCTCGGACCGCTGCTGGAGTACTGCCCGCTCAATTTTGTCAGCTACCAGCCGTCGGAAGAGCAACTCAAGGAGGGATTTACCTTCATGACTTACAACACGATGGCCATTATGGACGAGACGGTCGACTATCCCAAAAAGCCTACCGAGAAATGGCTCAAGGACACCCTGGCCTCCGGCGCCGTCAATAAAACCATCAGCTTTATCATCTCGTCGGGCGCCGACATCGTCTGCCTTCAGGAGCAGCGACCCATCAAGGTATGCCCCAACCTCTTCTTTACCCAGGAGCAGCTCGATTCGCTGACGGCAATCTACCCCTACCGTACCGGAGTGCGCGGTCAGGATATCCTGTCGAAATTCCCGATAGAGCCTGTAGAGCTGCGTCAGGGCGGCGAAGTGACCGGAGTGTTTGCCGGAGCTGTCGCCGACATCCACGGCCACCGCACACTGATTCTCTGCCTCCACATGCAGTCAATCGGCCTGAAGCCCGACGATAAAGAGCTATTCGTCGAGCTTACCGAGGGGGAGGTGCGCGGCAAGAAAGACGCTGTGCGCCACCAGCTTATCTCCAAACTGGCTCACGCCTTCCGGCTCCGTGCAGGGCAGGCACGCCTCGTACGCGAGCAGATTGACTCGTTAGGCATTGAAAATGTGGTGATAGGCGGTGATTTCAACGATATTCCCGATTGCTACGCCCTGCGCGAGGTGCGTGGTCACGACTTCCGCAATGCATACAGCCGCGCAGCCCTTGGCCCGGCTATCACCTATCACAACGCCCGCCTGTGGTTCAGAATAGACCATATCCTCTACCGCGGCGACATGCGCCCGGTAAGCTGCGAACGCGGCGATGTGCCTTACAGCGACCATTATCCGCTCATCTCACGATTCGTCTGGAACAAACCATTATAAACATATAAACCAATCACCATCCCTATGAAACCGATCTTTATGGGAATCTGCATGGCAGCGGCCGCTACGGCCCTCTCATTCTCATCGTGCGGCGAGCAGGAACACAAGAACCCGTTCCTCCAGCCTTACGACAACGAGTATCAAATCCCGCCTTTCGAAGACATCCTCATCGAGGACTATGAACCGGCATTCGAGGCCGGAATCGCTGAAGCCAAGGCTTCCATCGACTCCATCACCTCCAATCCCGAGACCCCGACTTTCTCCAACACCATTCTGGCGCTCGACAATCTCTCGCCGACACTCGAAAGAGTGATGGGTGTGCTCATGTCGCTGACCGAAGCCAACTCGACTCCTGAACTTCAGGAAGTTTCCGAAAAACTTCTGCCGCGATACACGGCCTTCTCCGACGAGCTGATGATGAACGACAAACTGTTCGACCGCGTGAAGTATCTCTACGACCGCCGCGATTCGCTCGGTCTGGCCCACGACGAGACCCGCGCCCTGGAGCAGAGCTACAAAGACTTCACCCGCAACGGTGCTCTTCTCGACGAAGCCGGCAAGAAGCAGCTCAAAGAGGTCAACGCCCGCCTTGCCGACCTATACATCAAATTCAACAAAAACCTTCTTGAGGCCAACAATACATTTGAGATTGTAGTTGACTCGAAGGAGGAACTCGCCGGCATCCCGCAGTCGACCGTCGACAATGCCGCAGCCGAGGCCAAAGCCCGCGGCAAAGAGGGCAAATGGGTATTCACCCTCCACGCTCCCAGCCGCCTGCCGGTGCTTCAGTATGCCGACAGCCGCTCCCTGCGCGAAAAGATGTGGAAAGGCTACACCTCCAACGCCCAAAGCGGTTCGACCGACAATCGCCCCGTGATTGCAGAAATCGTAAAAGCAAGAGCTGAGAAGGCTAAAATCTTAGGATTCAAGGATTTCGCCTCCTATATGACCGACGGCGTTATGGCCAAGACTCCCGAAGCTGCCGAAGCCCTGCTTATGAGCATCTGGGAACCCGCCAAGAAGAAAGTGGCCGAGGAAGTGGCCGAGATGCAGGCCCTGTCAGACGGTCTGGGCAACGACTTCAAGATCGAGCCCTGGGACTACTACTATTTCGCCGAAAAAGTGCGTCAGCAGAAATACGCTCTCGACGAGAACAAGCTGCGCCCCTATTTCGCCGTTGATTCCGTAGCCAAAGGTATCTTCGCCATGGCCAACAAGCTCTACGGCATCAGCTTCGAGGAGATGCCTGACGCTCAGAAATATCACCCCGACGTGAAGGTCTACGACGTCAAGGATGCCGACGGCAAACATCTGGCTGTGTTCATGACCGACTATTTCACCCGTCCCGAAAAGCGCCAGGGCGCATGGATGGAAGAGCTCAAGACCTCGTGGGTTAACCCCGACGGCACCGTTGAGCGCCCGATCGTATACAATGTCGGCAACTTCTCCAAGCCCACCGCCGATGCTCCCTCGCTGCTGACAATCGACGAGGTGCAGACGATGTTCCACGAATTTGGCCATGGCCTTCACGGAATGCTGTCGAAAGTGCGTCTGAAGAGCCAGAGCGGCACTTCCGTTGACCGCGACTTCGTAGAATTCCCCTCGCAGTTCCACGAACACTGGGCCTTCCAGCCCGAGCTGCTTAAGGTGTATGCCCACCATTACAAGACCGGCGAACTAATCCCCGACTCGCTTGTGGCTCAGGTGAATGCCGCCTCCAAACACAATATGGGCTTCATTACCGCCGAACTCGCCGGCGCTGCTCTGCTCGACCTCTACTGGGGTCATCTGAATCCCGAGGGCGAAGTTGACGTGATGGGCTTCGAGAACTCGGTGGCTGAAAAGCTCGGCATGCCTTCGCAGCTTACTTTCCGCTACCGCTCGCCCTACTTCAAGCATATCTTCGGCGACGACGGCTATGCCTCGGGCTACTATACCTACCTCTGGGCTGAACAGCTCGATGCTGACGCCTTCGAGATGTTTGCCGAAAAAGGCGTATTCGATCCCGAATGTGCCGCCAAGATGAAGAAAGTGCTTGAAAGCGGTGCATCGGAAGATCCCATGGTACTCTACGAGACAATGCGCGGCCATAAGCCCACCTCCGAAGCTCTGCTTCGTCAGCGCGGACTGTAATCCGGCATAACTCTACGATATATACCTACGCGAAAAGGGGCTGGCAACTCGTGCCGGCCCCTTCACGTTTCAACTATTTATTTATGAGAGCCTCAGTATCCAGTATCCCTACTCGATAAAGAGGACGAGGGATGTTCTGTCGAATGTCATGAGGACAATCGCATCGCTGTTGAAAGGGTGGTACGATGCTTCATTTATTACTATAACACACCGATTGCGTATATGTTGAAATCATTTACGCTAAAAGAGTTTAAAGATTGTTAGTTTGGAGCCGCAAAGGGTAGAAATAGCCTCGGGATGGGAGTTTATTCGGCGGTGAAAAGGCCGCTGACGGGATCCAGTCGCACCGTCTCCTCGTCGAGAAGCGGGCGCAGAAGTTCGGCAGTGGCGCGGCTGTCCATTCCCAGCGCCTGCGACAGCTGCGACAGCGTCATGGGCCGGTTGCGCAGCAGATATGCTACTTGTAAGCCTCTATCCGCAGGAGTCTTAGCCGATGCGGGCCGGGCTGCGACGTGATTGGCGCGGCAGACGTCGCATGTGCCGCACGGCCCGTCGGATTTCTCGCCGAAATAATTGAGCAGTGTCTCCACCCGGCAGCATGTATCGTCGAACAGGAACCGCTGCATGGCGCGCACACGGTCTTCAAGGTTCTTGCGCCTGTATTCATATACCTCGCGCGGAAGCACTACCCATTTCGCTTCCTCACGCGAGCGCCGGTAGACGATATAAGGCGTTGTAGACCGCGGCACATAGTGGATCACATGCATGCGCGAGAGCTTCAGAAGGTTCTCGTAGACTGTCTGCTCCGTCAGGCTGAGCAGCGAGGCTATTCGGCTCTCGCTGATATACTCATAATCGGCAAATATACCCGTATAGTTGCGCATGATGCAGTTGAACACATCCTCACACACCTGATCGAGCTGCAGATTGTACAGCTCGCGGCGCGTCAGCAGCACGAGCAGGCGTGATGCCGTGGATGTCTCTTCCACATATTCGATATATCCCGAGCGGTCGAGTATCTTCAGCGCATGGTCGGCTATTAGCGGATGCAGCCCGTTGATTTCGCAGAATTTAGTCAGATTGAACTCAAAGACACGCTCGAACCCCTCCCCCATGGCCACGTCAAGGAACACTCCGAGCCGATGGTAGATGTCGCGCACTGTCTCCTTGGGCGGAAACTCCGACGATATGCGCCGCGAAAGCGTGGCTTTGTCAGCGGGAGCCACAAGCGATACGGCCCACGACGGATTGCCGTCGCGCCCGGCACGTCCTGCCTCCTGATAGTATTCCTCCAGCGATGTGGGCGGGTCGTAGTGGACTACCACACGCACGTCGGGTTTGTCGATACCCATACCGAAGGCAGTAGTGGCCACCATGATGCGTGTGGTGCCGTCTTTCCATAGGTTCTGCTTGAGGTTTTTCTCCTCGGCGGAAAGGCCGGCATGATAATAGTCGGCCGATATGCCGTTGATTCTCAGGATGTCGGAAACCTCGCGGGTACGTTTTCTCGACCTTACATACACGATGCCGCATCCGCCCACGCACCTCAGGATATGAGTAAGCTCTTCGGCTTTGAGTGTAGTATGGCGCACTATATAGTTGATATTCGGGCGATTGAATGTCAGGCGGAAGGTCTGCGCTCCGGGACGGAAGCCGAGACAGCGTGTGATGTCTTCGGCCACATGCGGCGTGGCCGAGGCGGTGAGCGCCAGCACCGGTGCGTCGGGGAACAGCTTGCGCAGGCTGACGATTTCGAGATAAGACGGACGGAAATCGTAGCCCCACTGCGAGATACAGTGGGCCTCGTCGACCACGATAATCTTGACAGGCATCTGCTTGAGATCGCTGATAAACGCCGCGCTCTGGAGCTTTTCGGGCGATACATATAGCAGGCGCGTCTTTCCCAGCCGGCAGCGGTCGACTATCAGGCGCGTTTCGCTGCGCGTCAGAGCGCTGTGGAGGAAGTATGCACGTATGCCATGAGAGAGCAGGTTGTCCACCTGGTCTTTCATCAGCGAGATCAGAGGGGTGACCACCAGCGTCAGCCCGTCGGTGAGCAGCGCCGACACCTGGAAGGTGATGGATTTGCCTCCGCCGGTAGCCATGAGCCCCAGCGTGTCGTGGCCCGAAAGCACCGAGGAGATAATCTCGGCCTGCATCGGACGGAATCCGTCGTAGCCCCAGTGCTCGCGGAGCACATCGAGCATCGCATCAGTCGTGCACATGTATCTCCTTGACCTGCAGCTGGATTGAGTTGGGCATCCCGTGGTGTTTGTTGTCCTCGATGGTAAAGCAGATGTCGAAGCGGTGGCCTCCGTGGATTTTTTCGAACAGCTCCGAAGCATTGAAGGCGATACCGTCGAACACCTTGCCTGAGGTATCGTCGACCAGTTCGAGCTTGATATGCTCATTCTGGCGCCCTACGAGCTTGCTTGTACCGAAATCCATCACGTTGCGAGTGCAGAACACCGGTTTGGCGTTGCCGAGCCCGAAGGGATTGAAGCGCCTCAGGGTCGATATAAACTCGGGGGTCAGCTGGCTGAAAGTGATGTAGGCGTCAATGTCGAATTGCGGATGCAGCTGCGAGGGGAGGATATTGGCAGCCACGAACTCCTCAAACCGGCGCGTGAATTCCGGGATATTCTCCTCCTTCATCGACAGGCCTACGGCATAGGTATGGCCGCCGAAGTTCTCCAGCAGGTCGCGCGTGGAGTCAATGGCGCTGTAGATGTCGAATCCCTGCACGGAGCGCGACGAGCCCGTGGCCAGGCCGTTGGCAAGCGTCAGCACCACGGCCGGCTTGTAATATACCTCCGTAAGGCGCGAGGCCACGATGCCGATTATCCCCTTGTGCCAGTCTTTATTGAAGATTACGATGCTCTTCTTGTCGCTTTCGGCTTCGTGACGGGCCGAGAGGATCTCGTTGGCTTCCTCTGTGATGCGCTTGTCGAGCTCTTTGCGGTCTTTGTTGTACTGGTCGATGTTGCGGGCCAGCTCGCAGGCTTCGGCAAAGTCGCGCGACACGAGCAGGTCGACGGCCTCCTTGCCGCTCTGCATGCGCCCGGAGGCGTTGATGCGCGGCCCGATCTTGAATACTACGTCGGAAATCGAAATCTCGCGGTTCTGCAGGTTGCACACGCGGATTATCGCCTTCAGACCCTTGTTGGGGTTGGAGTTGAGCCGCTTGAGGCCGTAGTAGGCCATGATGCGGTTTTCGTCGACCATCGGCACTATGTCGGCAGCGATCGAGACGGCCACCAGGTCGAGCATCCCTTCGAGCTCATTCTGGTGGATGCCGTTGCTCATCGAGAACGCCTGCATGAGCTTATAGCCCACCCCGCAGCCCGACAGATGCGGGCAGGGATAGGTGCTTCCCGGCATTTTCGGGTTCAGGATAGCAGCCGCCACGGGCAGCTCCCTGTCGGGCACATGATGGTCGCAGATGATGAAGTCAATCCCATGCACTTTCGCATGAGCAATCTCCTCGTTGGCCTTGATGCCGCAGTCGAGGATAATCACAAGTTTTACACCCTGTTCGGCGAAATCGTCGACGATGTCGTCCGATATTCCATACCCTTCTTCGTAGCGCGTCGGGATGAAATAGTCGATGTTCGAATAGAAGTTGCTCAGGTATTTGTACACCAGCGCAACGGCCGTAGTGCCGTCCACGTCGTAGTCGCCATATACCATGATCTTCTCTTTTGCCCCCATTGC
>CAMEGQ010000085.1 GCA_945916235.1 uncultured Porphyromonadaceae bacterium
ACTCTACTTTCTTTCTTCGCGCTCGTACTGGCGACGCTGACGGCGTCGGCAGCTGTGGGCGATGAGTTTACCTCCGGCGGCCTGAAGTATAAGGTAACTTCAGACGCAGAGGTGGAAGTGTCGGGTTACACAGCCGACTGCCCGTCGGCGCTGGTGATTCCGGGCACGGTGTCGGACGGAACCGACGCGACGTATTTGGTGACATCTATCGGCTATAAGGCCTTCTATTGGTCGAAAGTGGTATCGGTGGAGCTGCCTGCCAGCATCAAGACCATCCAGGAACAGGGATTCTACTCGATGGACAATCTGGCGAGCATCAAACTTAACAAAGGTCTGCAGACCATCGGCCGCTACGGTCTCGCCTACAACAAGCGCCTTACATCAGTCGAGATTCCCGAAGGCGTAACCGAACTGGGCTACAGCGCCTTCTTCGGCTGCAATGCGCTGGCAAACATCACCCTTCCGAGCTCGCTCCGCACCATCGGCGGCAGCTGCTTCTACAAGTGTGCGTTTACCAAGATTGATATCCCCGCCGGGCTTGAGACGCTGGGTAAGTCGGCATTCCTCTATTGCCAGAAGCTGACAGACATCACTCTGCCCAACACTATCAAGACTATCGGCGACGCTACATTCGAATATTGCACCAAGCTGACCCATCTCGACCTACCCGCTTCGCTGGAATCGATCGGCGAAGAGGCGTTTGACCATAGCGGTCTGGAGGGAAAGGTGACAATCCCCGCATCGGTGAAAGAGATCGGCGGCTCGGCATGGGCTTCGACCAAGGTTACCGAATTTGAGGTAGAATCCGGGAATACGAAATATTCCGCAACCGACGGCATCCTCTACAACGATGAGCTGAATCTGCTTGTGGCTGTTCCTACCGCTTACGCTCAGACCGAAGTGGTAGTGCCTGAGAAGTATATCGGCATCGATGCCGGTGCATTCGCTTATTCTAAGGTGAAGAAAGTGACCGTCGGCAGCAAGATGCGTGCCATCAACGATAGGGCGTTTGTATTGTCGGAACTGTCGGAAATCAATATGCCCGAGAGCCTGGTGTTCATCGGCGAGCAGGCATTTGCCGGGACAAAGCTGACCAATGTGGTTCTTCCGTCGAAGCTGCCGCTGATTCAGAATGCAGCTTTCGCACAGGCTACGCTCGCATCGGTCACCATCCCCGCATCGGTGAAAGAGATTGCCAACCGTGCTTTCTGGGGATGCACATCGCTTAATACCATCAATGTGGAAGGCGCAACGCCCGCTGTGCTCGAAGACTGGTATGATGCCGATGAGGCACCTTTCTTCAATGTGCCCTCCACGGCCAAAGTGCATGTGCCCTCCAACGCACTGACCGCTTATACCGAAGACGCAAGCTGGAACTCAGCTTTCAGCACATCGCAGTTTGTAGGCGACCTGACAGCTCCGCTGATCCTTACCGCTACCACACCTGCCGCAGAGTCAACTCTCGAATCGATCAACACCCTTACGTTCACCTTCGACGAGGATATCACTCTGGTGAAGAAGGAGATTGAAGTATATAACGGCCCGTTGGCAGCCGGCGTGATTATCGGCGGCAAAGCCGATCTGGGCAGCGCCTGGGATTCGTGGAGCTTCGAAGTCAGCGGCAACACGCTGAAAGTGATGTCGTTCGACATGGATTCTTATCTTGCCAATATCACTCTGAATGCAAACAAAGACTATTACTTCGTAATCCCTGCAGGGGCAGTGAAGGGCACTTCGGGCGCAGTGAACGAAGAGATTACCCTTCTGGTGAAAGGCGCGTTCGATCCGACCCTTACGCCCGAATTTGATCCCGCTGACGGCGCTGACATCGCCAAATTCGAGGGTGTGACCGCCAAGTTCGAAAGCTCAGCCTATAGCAACGGCATGCTGAAATCGAAGATTAAAGTGACCAAAGGCTCGAAGGACGGCGCAGAAGTAGAAGTTGACCAGTGGAGCCTGTTGAAAGACGGCACCAACTGGAAGATTCAGCCTCTGGATATGGACGGCTACCTTAGCCCTATCGCTATCGAACCCGGCGAAGATCTCTATATCACCCTGCCCGAAGGGCTGTTCACTCAGAGTGCCACCGCAGGCACCAAGAAGAGCCTGGAGACCACTCTCCACTATGTGAATACCAACATCCCGCAGCTTACGCTGACGGAGTCGACCCCCGCCAGCGGCGCAACGCTTGAATCGATCAACAAACTGACGCTCACCTTCAACGAGAGCATCACTATGGTCAACAAGCAGCTTGACGTATACTACGGCCCGCTGGATGCTGACGGCAACCCCACAGGCGGCAAAGCCGATCTGGGCAACTACTGGGATTCGTGGAACTTCAAAGTCGACGGCAGCACCCTGACCATCAACTCGTTTGATATGGACTATATGATGGCCAACATCCCGCTGCTGAAGGGTAAGACCTACTACTTCGTGATCCCTGCCGGCGCAATCAAGGGTGCCGACGGCGTGCTCAACGACAAGATTCAGATTCAGGTTCACGGCTCGTTCGACCCCGTGCTTCCTACTGAAGGCTTCGACCCCGCTGACGGTTCGGAACTTAAGAGCTTCGAGGGTGTAGCCGTAGAGTTCGAGAGCGCTGTATATACCAACAGCGCCCTGAAGTACAAGATCAAAGCTACCAAGGGCTCGGCTACGGGCACCGCAGTAAGCGTAGACAGCTGGCTGGTAGAGAAGGAAGGTACCAACTACCGTGTAGCTCCTGCCGACGCTGTCGGCGTTACCAGCCCGATTGCTATCGCCGAGGGCGAAGATCTCTATATCACCCTGCCTGCAGGCCTGTTCTATCTGAGCGGTGGCGTCGGGATGAAGAAGACCGAGGAGATCGTGCTTCACTACCACAATCCGGCCACCGGAGGTCTGGATCTCGTAGAGAGCAATCCGGCCGACGGGTCAACTGTAAAGACATTGGGTCAGATCAGCTTCACCTTCAGCGAGGATATCTCCATCGTGAAGAAGGATATGAAGATATATTACGGTCCGCTCGGCGCTGACGGCATGCCTGCCGGCGGCGAGGTTCCGACTTCGGAACTCGGCGACTACTTCGACTCATGGGGCTATGCCGCCAACGGCGCAACGCTGAAGGTTCACGCCATGGATTGGGATAGCTATGGTATGGAAATCAACCTGCCGAAAGACAAGGACTACTACTTCGTGATTCCGGAAGGATCTGTGAAGGGCAAGACCTCTGGCCTGGGCAACAAGACGGCCATCGTCTGCCTGCACGGCGCTTACGACAGCGAGCTGCACGTGGCATCGTTTAATCCTGCCGACGGAACGAAGCTGACGGAATTCGACGGCGTGACCGTGACATTCGACACCAACGCTTACCGCAGCTACTCACTGCTCGATAAAGTGAAAGCCACCAAGGGCTCGCAGGACGGTACGGCTGTATCTGTTGACCAGTGGATGACAGATGTCAAGACCGGATCGACGACGTTCAAACTGATCCCCGCCGACTACGACGGCTTCCTCACCCCGATTGCTATCGCCGAGGGCGAAGACCTGTATGTGACGCTGCCCGCCGGTCTGTTCTACACCTCCAGCGGAACCAAGACCGTAGAGATCGTGCTCCACTACGCTGCAACCTCGGGTCTGACCTCGATTATCGTCGACGGACAGGAGGTAGAGGCCGAATACTACGACCTGAACGGCCTGCGCATCATCTCGCCGGTACCCGGCCGTATCTACATCGTTAAGCAGGGCTCGCAAATCAGCAAGCAGCTGCTTAAGAAAGGGAAATAAGCCCGATATTCAGACTCACCAGAGAAAGCCCGACCCTCGCAAGAGAGCCGGGCTTTCTTTTAGGGCAGAGGGCAGAGGGCAGAAGGGAGAGGGGAGAGGGCAGAAGGCAGAGGGCAGAGGGCAGAGGAAGGATGGAGCTGAAGCTCTAACCGCTTTCAAAATTAAAGATAGGGAAGGAGGGTGGGGGATAAAAGCCGCGGGCTTTTATCACGGGAAGGGAGGGGGAAAGGAAAAGAGGGTAAAAGCCGCAGGCTTTTATCACAGGAAGGGAGGGGGAAAGGGAAAGAGGGTAAAAGCCGCAGGCTTTTATCACAGTAAGGGAGCCAAGGGGATGCATGATGATGCAGAGGGATAAAAATCGAGAAAGATGTAGGAAAATTCGAGAAATAATCGTAAATTTAGGGGCAGAAAATGTATCCAAAATAAGGTTTGTAAGGTTTCTGATGGGTTTTGGTATGAAATCGTCGGATTTAGCAGCCAATAGTGGATGAAAATTAATACGGACTTTTTACTAATTTTATAATCAATCATTAACATGAAAAAAATTTACTCTTTACTGACGCTCGTAGCAGCGATGGTTTGCCTTGCGCAGACGGCCGCGGCCGGGACGGTGACGTGGACCTACGGCTGGCCCGTTTCTTCGACTAAGGACGGGGGCACGGACTATGCCAATGGGTTCTACAACTTCGGCACCAAATATGAAGCAAATCTGACATCGCAGACCCGTACGCTCGGCGGGAAAGAATGGACGATGACCTTCGAGGCCGGCACAAAGCTGGCGTATACTACCGGTTCGGGACAGTCCATAGGCGCGTCGGGTGGTTTTACCAAGACATTTACCCTGGAGTCGGACGATTTCGAAGGGAAAATCAAATCGATTACGCTTAAGACCCGCACCAAAGTGGCAGATTCGAAACTGACGGCCACCGTAGGCGGAAAGAATTATCTCTGCGGCGGCGAGGCTGAAGTCAGCTATACTGTAGCATCAGGCAGCACGCCTCTGACGCTTAAATTCGAACCTGATGCCAACGGAGCGCAGGAGGGTAAGATTTTGCTCTCGTTTGCCATTCCAGAGACTTCCAACAATCACTATGTGAAGGAGATTAGCGTGGAATACGAAGAGGTAGAGCCTGCTGTTGCCGCTCCTGTGATCTCGAAAGAGACAGGCAGCTACGACGAGGCCTTTGATGTGACCATCAGCGGTCCGGAAGGCGCCGATATCCTCTACACTCTCGACGGCAGCAACCCCAAGACCGGCGGAGAGAAGTATACGGGTGCCATCCATATTGACAAGAACTGCACCCTGAAGGCTGTGGCTACCAACGGCACTGATTTCAGTAAGGTTGCAGAAGCGGAATATATCATCCGCGTATCGCCCGAGCTGAGCCTTGTCAAGGACAGCTACACTATCGAGCTGCTCGAAGAGGCTGTGCTCCAACTCAACAATCCTCACAATGTAGCTCTGAAATATTCCAGCTCCGACCCGAATGTGGCAGCCTATTACGAAGGGGTAATCTATACCTATCATCCGGGAACTGCCGTTATTACCATATCCTTCGCCGGCGACGCCAACTATCTGCCTCAGACGCTGAAGGCCAATGTGGAAGTAGTGGCTAAAGACCCGCTGACGGGCCTGACCATGACTCCGATGGGCGGCGACTACACCGAAAAGGTGAAGGTGAAAGTGACGTGCACCGACCCCAAGGCTGTGACCATCTGGTATCATATCGGCAAGGAGGCCGCCAAACTCGACGATCTGGGCATAATTGAGGATTACCAGATCCATCAGTCGACGACTCTGGAACTTGAACTGGACGATGCGTGCGTCCTGACCGTGCAGGCCATGGGCAATAACGTATGGAGCGAGCCGATCTCGGCCGATTTCAACATCAAGCTTCCGCTGAAGGCCGCATTCAAGGGCCCCAAGAGCGTGAAGAGAGTATATCATAACGGCTTCGATTCGGAAGCTGACCTCGCCACCTGGGAGACATCGACGGGGAGCGAATGGCAGCTCAAAGACGGCCAGATTTTCGATAACACACCGCCCTACACAGCCATCAACCCCGACAGCAAATATTCGCTTTATCACAAGTATTCGAGCACGGGTGAGACCAGCGTAATCACCTCGCCCACCATCGAGATCCCCGCAGAGGCAACGCTGCGTTTCCATGCAATCTTCAACCCCGTATTTCTCGTCTTCGGCGACCTTAAACTGTATGTGACGGAGGATGCAGACGGCGCAGAGCCTCAGCAGGTATGGAGCGCGTTTGTGACTGCTCAGGAAGCAGCCACCGACGATATCAACTGGGCCGAGTACAGCGTTGACCTGAGCGCTTACGCCGGTAAGAAGGTATATTTCGCATTCGGATGTAAGGTCGATGGCGACGATGTCGCAATCGACGATTTCGAGGTAGTGGTGCCCGACGGCGACGGCAATACTGTAAATATCAATGCCGGCAACACTGTCAGCTTCACCGACCTCTCGGAAGGGAAGCCCGAAAGCTGGCTGTGGACGCTTCCCGGCAGCGTGGAGGGTACCTCGAACGAGCAGAATCCGAAGGTAAGATACAATACCCCCGGCACGTATGATGTGACTCTGACCGTAAGCCGCGGCGAGGAGACCTCGACATTCAGCATTCCCGCTTACGTGAATGTGAAAGCTGTGGCCCCCAAGGCCGCTATCGGCATCCCGCAGGGTGTCTACTATTCGCCGGAGGCCGGTCTGGTGGTTCCGACTGCAACACCGCTGACTTTCACCGACGCTTCAGTATGGGCATCGGCATGGAAATGGACCCTCCCCGGCACTGACCTTGCTTCATCGACCGAGAAGGATGTGACGGTGAAATACACCACGGAAGGTACCTTCGACGTGGATCTGGAAGTAACCAATGAAGTCGGGAAATCGTCGACCTACATCTATGGGGTGAAAGCCGGCGGCGAATCGCTGGCATGGAATATCTCTCCTGCTGAGAATACCGAGCTCGCAGGCATCAACCTGGGGTATTACGGCTACTATGGTGGTACCAACTGGTTGGGTATGCTATCGTTTGCTGAAGCCTTCGAAGCTCCGGTAGTGCCTGTGGAGATCAGCAGCGTGAACATCTATTTCGCCGGAGCTAAATATGTTTCGACCGATGCTAAGATTACCGTAAGCATAGCTACTCCGGGAGCCGACGGTATGCCTGGTGAGGTAGTAGCAACTACTTCGCTCCCTGTCAGCGAACTCGTGGATGCTTCAGAGACCTACAACGATCCGACCGTATTCCGCTTTGATACTCCGGTGGAGGTTGAGGGTAAATATTTCGTGACTGTGGAGGGTTTCCCCAATGCTTACAACAACGACGGCGAGGACGCCATCTATATGTATGCTCTACGCCGAGGCGGCACAGAGCACAACACTGCTTACCATCTGCTTGCGGCCGACGATTATAGCGAAGGCGGCTGGGAAGCTCAGACCGACGACCCCATTTCGTTCGCTATCGCCCCGAAGATCAAATATCTGACAGATGATTCCGGCATCAACGGCGTAGAAGCTGACGCCGACGCCGATGCAG
The DNA here is from genome assembly GCA_945916235.1 of uncultured Porphyromonadaceae bacterium. Classification (GTDB taxonomy): domain Bacteria; phylum Bacteroidota; class Bacteroidia; order Bacteroidales; family Muribaculaceae; genus UBA7173. The sequence goes on from CAMEGQ010000085.1 coordinate 7,320, forward strand.
AGGCAGAATACTACAATCTGCAGGGTATGCGCGTGTCTAACGGTAACCTTACCCCCGGTATCTACATCGTTCGTCAGGGTACGACGACTGCAAAGAAGCTTATTCGCTGAGAATCAGCAGATAGAAATAGCTGTTCGCCCCGCCGAGGATTAGCCTTGGCGGGGCGAATTATTTTGGAGGGCAGAGGGGAGAGGGCAGAGGGCAGAGGGCAGAGGGCAGAGGGGAGAGGGCAGAGGGCAGAGGGGAGAGGGCAGAGGGGAGAGGGCAGAGGAAGGATGGAGCTGAAGCTCTAACCGCTTCCAAAAATCGCAGCTGAAGCTTTGCGGCGGCTCCAAAATTAAAGATAGGGAAGGCGGGAGGGAAGGATAAAAGCCGCGGGCTTTTATCACAGTAAGGGAGGGGGATCGGCGATTAATCGCCGATAACTATAAACAGGGGGAGGGGGCTATTTGATGTCGAGGGAGGGGTTGAGGAAGTGGAGGCGGGTGGTGGCGCGGGTGGAGGCGGTGTAGAGCCAGCGGAAGAAGTCGACGGAGGTGTAGGCTTCGGGCGGGATGTATCCCATGTCGACGAATACGGAGGCCCACTGGCCGCCCTGGGCTTTGTGGCAGGTGAGGGCGTAGGCGTATTTTACCTGCAGGGCGTTGTAGAAGGGGTCGGCCTTTAGGCAGTCGCGGACGGCAGTGGCGGAAGCTGTCGGCGGGAGGCCTGCTTCGGCCATGGCGTGGGCTGCCAGAAGCTGCTGGTCGGAGTAGCTGATGCCTGCGGCTTCGGAGCGCAGGGCTGCGAGGTTGATTTTGGCGTCAAGGCGCGAATTATGGTCGGGGAAGAAGAGGCGCACATTGGCAAACATCTGCATCTCGCGCTCTTCGGTGGAGTAAATCTCCTCGACGATGGCCATATCGCCGTTGGCCACGAAGTCCATGTGGCATTGTCCGGCGGCTTCGCCTTCGGCGGCTGAGAGGACGCTGCGGCGCGTCCAGAAATAGTTGTTTTTGGCCATGAGCAGACGTTCGCCGCGGGCGAGGATTTCCTCGCGGTCGTAGATGGCCTGACGGATGGCGATGTTGAAGTCGACGGCACGGCGGTTGGAACGCGTGATGACTACCGTCTGGCCCTCGCCGTAGGTCTCAAACGAGTCGCGCAGGCGCTCCTCCATATCCTCCGGGTCGACGACATCGACGTCGGCGAACGGGGAGACTGTGAGGACGGGAGCGGAGGTGATCCCTTTGGCCAGTGCGCGGCGCAGCTGAGTGGCGTTGTAGAGGATGCCGGAGCGGGCTTTCTGGCGTACTGTGCGCGTCATAATGGCGCGGGTGACCCTCAGCCCCATCCCTTTTAGCACATCGACCGACATGGCGGGCGACTGCTCCATGCCGACGGGAGGAAGCTGGGCGGTGTCGCCCAGGAGGATCAGGCGGCAGTTGACGCCTGAGTAGACATACATTACCAGGTCGCTGAGCAGGTCGGCGCCACCGTCGGCGCCGTCGCCTATCATGGAGGCTTCATCGACGATGAAGACGGTGTTGACATGGGGATTTTCGGCCACACGGGCTGAGAAACGGCCGTCGGGGCCGAGCGTCGGGGCACGATAGATCTTGCGGTGGATGGTATAGGCCGGGGCGCCGGTGAAATTGCCGAACACCTTGGCTGCGCGGCCCGTGGAGGCCAGAAGGACGGTGGGGATGCCTACGGCACGGAGGGTGCGCACCAGCCCGCCCATGAGCGAGGTCTTGCCTGTGCCGGCATAGCCGTTGAGCAGAAACACCGAGTCGCTCGGGGTGAAGTTGGAGCAAAAGCGCGTAAGAGCCGCCACCAGCTGGATTTGCTGGTCGGTAGGCTCAAACGGGAGTTGGTCAAGGAAAAGCCGGCCGAAACCTTCGAGGTCCATCAGCGATTATTTCACCGACCATTCGACGCCGTCTTTGGTGTCCTTGACGGCGAAGCCGAGGGCCGCCATGCGGTCGCGGATAAGGTCGGAGGTGGTCCAGTCTTTTTTAGCTTTGGCCTCGGAGCGGATCTGAAGCAGGAGGTCGACGGCACCGCGGTAAGGCTCCAGAGCCTTCTCGTCAGTAGCGTCGGCGAGGGCTTCGGAGCGCATCCCCATGATGTCGAACAGGAAAGTCTGGAAGAGGCTCCGCAGGGCGTCGAGGTCGGCCTGAGTGGCTGTGGCGTGGCCGTCGCGCAAGCGGTTGATGATGCCTACGGCTTCGAAGAGGTGGGCGATGACGATGGGGGTGTTCAGGTCGTCGTTCATCGCGTCGTAGCATTTGTCTTTGAGGGCAGCAACCTCGCCGGCGACGGTGGAGGCTTCCGAAGGCTTGACATCGGCCAGACGGCGCCACCCTTCGAGCATGCGGTCGAGGGCCTTCTCGGAAGCCTGAAGGGCTTCGTTGGAGAAGTCGACGGTGGAGCGGTAGTGGGCCTGGAGGATGAAGAAGCGGATGGTCATCGGCGAGTAGGCCTGGGTCAGCAGCGGGTGAGAGCCCGTGAAGAATTCGTCGAGGGTGATGAAATTGCCCAGCGATTTGCCCATCTTCTGGCCGTTGATGGTGATCATATTGTTGTGCATCCAGTAGCGCACGGAGTCATGGCCGTTGTGGGCCACGCTCTGGGCGATTTCGCACTCATGGTGGGGGAACTTGAGGTCCATGCCGCCGCCGTGGATGTCGAAGGTCTCGCCGAGATATTTCTCGCTCATGGTGGAGCATTCGAGGTGCCAGCCGGGGAAGCCGTCGCTCCAGGGTGAAGGCCAGCGCATGATGTGCTCGGGCTGGGCTTTTTTCCAGAGGGCGAAGTCGGCGGGATGGCGTTTCTCCTGCTGCCCGTCGAGGGCGCGGGTTTCGCTCAGGAGCTCGTCGATGTTGCGGCCCGAGAGCTTGCCGTAGTTATGGTCGGCATTGTATTTGGGCACGTCGAAATATACCGAGCCGTTGCTGACGTAGGCATAGCCGGCATCAAGGATGCTCTGCACGTAAGCTATCTGCTCGATGATATGGCCCGAGGCGTGGGGCTCGATCGACGGCGGTAGCACGTTGAGACGCTCCATAGCCGCATGGTAGCGGTTGAGATAGTACTGCACCACTTCCATCGGTTCGAGCTGCTCGAGGCGGGCTTTCTTGGCGATTTTGTCTTCGCCTTCGTCGGCATCGTGTTCGAGATGGCCAACGTCGGTGATGTTGCGCACGTAGCGCACCTTATACCCCAGATGGGTGAGGTAGCGGAAGAGCACATCGAATGTGATAGCGGGGCGCGCATGGCCGAGGTGGCCGTCGCCGTAGACGGTCGGGCCGCAGACATACATCCCCACGCGCCCCTCGTGGAGCGGGGTGAAAAGCTGCTTGCAGCGCTTGAGGGAGTTATAGAGCAGAAGGTCCATGATGCTGAGACTTTAGATGGCGCGCTTCGGGAGCGCCGAGATTAAGCTTGGAAGGGGTTGGGGAGGCCGCCGTTGGAGATGGGACCGTTGCCGCCGTTGCGGGGCTTTTTGGGGACGATTTCGCCGAATGAAGCCTCATATTTGCGGATGTTGTCGCCGAGAGCCATCAGGAGGTTCTTGGCATTTTCGGGGTTGAGGATGATGCGGCTTTGGACGCGCGCCTGGGGCACGTTGGGCGAAACATTGATGAAGTCGATGTAGAATTCACCGGCGGAATGGGCGATCATGGCGAGGTTAGCGTAATGGCCGGCAGCGATTTCGGGGGTGAGTTCGATCTTTATTTCGTGTTTTTTATCTTCCATTTGTGGATAGGGTTTAAGGGTGAGTTGATGATAGGATGCAAAATTAGCGAATTTGGCGCAGAGATGCAAATTCGGGAAGCTAAAGCCGGGCGCCGGGGAGGGCGAGGGC
>CAMEGQ010000086.1 GCA_945916235.1 uncultured Porphyromonadaceae bacterium
TAATGGACTTATATCTCACAATAAAGCCCCTACACATTCAATATATCGGCTGTCCTAGGAAAATAAAAAGCCAAACAGGGCTTGAAAGTTTTAGCGGACACCAATAATTCTTATTTGAGGGAGGGTGATAAAAGCCGCGGGCTTTTATCATGGTAAGGAAGCGGGGGAAGGATAAAAGGGGAAGGATAAAAGGGGAAGGATAAAAGGGGAAGGATAAAAGACTGCGTCTTTTATCACAGTGAGGAATGAGGAGGAGGATGGGGAGGGTTATTGGCGGGATTTTGTGCGGCGGGAGGATGAAACGGAGGAGCCTGAGCGCGAAGACGAAGCGGCGGAGGAGCCTGAGTGCGAAGATGTGTGGGAGGATGAGGCGGATGATGTTTTGCTGGTGGAAGAGCTGCGGCGGGAGGCGATAGAGGCGAGGGAGCCGGTGCGGGAGGCTTCGAGGATGGCGCTCTGCTTGATGCGCAGGTAGCTTTCGAGCGAGAAGCCGAGGGCTGCCACCTTGTCCAGTATCTCCAGATGGGTGGCCAGAAGGCGCCGGACGTCGCCGAGGGTGTCGGCAAAGCGCTGGTTGGCCTTCTTGTCGCCGGTGCGTACGCGGCGCAGACGGCCCAGGGAGTCGCCGAAGATGGTGCGGAGCTGTGCGGCGAAATATTTGGCGCTCGACTTGATGCGCAGCGCTGTCTCGGGGGTCTGCAGCTTCTCAAAATCCATGGCGGCAATCAGGGCAATCCACTTGTCGGCCACGGAGACTACGGCGTCATGCAGTTCGTTTTCGGCTTTCTGCTGTGCCTGGGTGTCCATGGAAAACTGCACGCGATAGGTCTGCACCATCTGATGCACCATGGAGCTGTGGGCTGTCACGAGGGCACCGAAACGGAACACCTCCTGAAGCAGATGGCGGTAGTATTCGCGGCGCAGGGCGTCGAGCTGGGTTGTGCTGCGGCGTGCCTCCTCATCCTGACGGTCGATGTAACCGCTCACTATGGAGTCGGGCTGGAGCGCCCACCGGGGGATGGGAGAGGCCAACACCAAGCCTTCCAGAGTCTTACAGCGCGACAAGGCCACATACACTTGTCCCGGGGCGAAGGCCTGATGCGAATCGATTACCGCCTTATCAAATGTGAGGCCCTGGCTCTTGTGGATGGTGATAGCCCAGGCCGGACGCAGGGGCATCTGTTTGAAAGAGCCCTGCACCTCGGTGATCACGGTGCCGGTGGCCTCGTCTACGGTGTATTTACTGTTTTCCCAGTCCATGGGAGTGACATCGATAGGCTCGTCGTCACCCTCGCATTTCACACGGATCAGACCCGCGGTGGCCGAGACGATGGTGCCTATCTTGCCGTTGTAGAAGCGATGCTCCGGCGAGGGGTCGTTTTTGAGAAACATCACCTGAGCGCCCTTCTTGAGCGTGAGCGTGAGCGGTGTGGGGAATGAAGTCTCGGGGAACTGGCCTGAGACGTCGGCGTGGTAATGGCATTCGGGCGACGGGAGCTCAGCCATACGGGAGGCGTTGTATTGGTCGGCCTGGCCGTTGTGGGTGGTCAGGCGGATGTAGCCGCTGTCTGCAGCCGGCACGAAGTCGGGTTGCACACGCGAGGCGAGCAGCTGCAAGTCGCTATCTGTAAGCTTATTGTCGCGCACATGGTTGAGCACTTCGAGGAATGGGCCATTGGTCTGACGGTACACCTTATCCAGAGCTATGGTGACATAGTGTATCTGCTGCAGGGCTCGGCTGGCGAAGAAATAAGGCGTGGGGTAATGGTCGCGCAGCAACTGCTCGTCGGCCGGAGTGACCACAGGTGCCAACTGCTGCAGGTCGCCAATCATCAGCAGCTGCACGCCTCCGAAGGGGAGCGATGAGCGGCGGTATTTCTTCAGGGCATTATCGACGGCGTCGAGCAGGTCGGCGCGCACCATCGAGATTTCGTCGATGACAAGCAGGTCGAGGGCGCGGATGATGCGTAGCTTCTCCTTTGAGAAGGTGAAGCGGTCCTCATACCTGGAGCCCGGAACGTAGGGGCTGAGCGGGAGCTGGAAGAAGGAATGGATAGTGACGCCTCCGGCATTGATAGCGGCCACTCCTGTGGGGGCCACCACTATCATGGTCTTGGCGCTCTGCTCGCGGAAGCGACGCAGAAAGGTGGTTTTGCCGGTGCCTGCGCGGCCGGTAAGGAAGATGCTGACTGATGTATGCTCGGCAAACTCCCAGGCCAGATCGAGGCGAGGGTTGCCCGAGGCGAGGTCGGGGATGGTGGCCACTGCAGAGATAAAGAGATGATGGGTTGGATATTCGCCCTGAGAGGGTTAAAAAAAGCCCTTGGCCAGACACGGAGAGCCTGAGCGAAGGGCATGAGTTTACTAATAAGCCCGGGGTAAGAGCCTGACCGGAGGGTGATTACTGGTCGAAGGTCATTTCGTCGAAGCCTTCGAGGTCGAACTCATCGTCGTTGAAGCTCTCGGAGCCGTAGAAATCCTCGTCGATATCGTCTTCGGCGGCTGCTACCTTCTTGGCCTGGGCATCGGAGATGGCGTCGAATTCGTCGAGGTCGACATTCTGGGCGGGAGCCTTGCCCAGCGAGAGCGAACAGATGGGCTCCATGAGGTTGCGGCCGGGTTCGAGCTTCTTCATCTCCATGAAGAAGGAGCGGTCGGTCATATAGTCGAAGGTGAAAAGCAGGCGCTGGCCTTCGTCGTCGATGAGATCGGAGAGCAAGGTGTCCTCCATGAGGTAGACATCTTCCGACGAGTCGGAGCCCATGTCCTCCATGGTGATTTCCTTGTCTTTCTCCCAGTTGGAGGAGCAGATGAAGAACGATGACATCTGATTTTTATCATAGTCCACGCTGTCGCAGATGGCATTTTTCAGATCGAGAAACGATGCGTCGGCGTCGATTTTGATTTCGCGCTTGAAGTTTTCGACTTCATCGGAGACTATTCGAAAATTATATATCATGACAGTAATATTGAATGCAAGTTGGTGGGGGGGTAAGGGATTATCCTTGGTTCTTCGGTTCAGTAGCCGATATGCAGTTTGCAGTAGATCAGGGCGTCAGGGGCGGTCGAGCAGGCAGGGGATGGCGGACAGGCGCATGTTGAAGCGCAAGGCCGAGTAGGGGGAAATGCTTCCGTTGCCGCTTTCCCCGTAGGCGAGGTCGTAGGGGATGAGCACCTGAACGGTGTCGCCCACGTGCATATGCTGCAGGGCTATCTGCCAGCCGGTGATGAGCGAGCTGACGCGGGCGTTGATCTCGCCGTTGGGGTTCTCCACCGACGAGTCGAACATGTAGCCGTCGTAGAGGTAGCCGCGATAGCGGGTGGTGACGGTAGAGGTGGCCAGCGGGGTCTCGGCATCGGCGGTTTCGGCGCGGTCGTTGAACCAATGCATCCAGATAACCTGTCCGGGAGCCCATACGGGACGGACTTCCTCGTAGAAGGGGGTGCCGTCTTCGTTGGTTTTGGCCGCCTCGGTTTTGAGCCAGGCCACGTTGGCGTCGTACCAATGCTGGTATTCTTCGATGGATACGGCGTCGTCATCGTCACCGCACGAGGAGGCAAAAACGGGAGCCACCAGCAGAGCGAGAAGGAGATACAGGGTCTTTTTCACTGTTACAGAGCGAATTAGAATTCTACTTTAGGAGCCTGGCGGGCGCCTTCGTCGGCTTTGAACATCTCTTTCTTGTCGAAGCCGAAGATGGAGGCGAAGATGCGGCCGGGGAAACGGAGCACCTTCTTATTATACGCCTCAACAGCCTCATTGTAGCGCTGACGCTCGGTGGATACGCGGTTTTCGGTTCCCTCGAGCTGCGCCTGGAGGTTGAGGAAGTTTTCGTTGGCCTTGAGGTCTGGATAAGCCTCACGTACAGCGTTGACGTAGATGTCCAGGGCGCCCTTGAGGTTCGACTGAGCCTGCTGATAAGCGGCTATATCGGCCTGAGCCGACTGCGATGAGAAGGCATTGGCCTCGTTGTAGGCCTTTGTGAGGCCTGCGCGGGCATCGGTGACTCCCTGGAGGGTGGAACTTTCGTGTGCCGAATACCCCTTGACGGTGTTGACCAGATTGGGGATGAGGTCGGCGCGGCGCTGGTACTGGTTTTCTACCTGGCCCCACTGCTTCTGCACGGCCTGATCGGCGTCAACCATACCGTTGTACGACGAGCAGCCGCCGCCGAAGAGAACAAGCACCACTGCCAGCACTATGGCGAGGGTGATATATTTCTTACTCATAGTTGATTCTGATATTTGGTATTGAATTGATTTGTTAGAATTATCGCGGGATTGCCCCTCCGGGCGAATACCGCTTTCCGCTTTCCCTGAGGATGGGCGGACCCATGGGAGAGGATAAAAGACTGCGTCTTTTATCACAGTGAGGAAAGAGGAGGAGGAGGATAGACCGGAGCGCTTTCTGTTTTCCACTTTCCGTTTTCCACTTTCTGCTTTCTGCTTTCCGCTTTCCCGGTTTCCGCCGCGAGGGGCGGATTTCCTGCGGAGGCGGCTATCAGCCGAGCTTGCGCAGGAGCGAGTTGAGGCTGACGCGGTCGTGAATCAGGGCGTGGAGGTCGGCGATTGCTACGCGCTTCTGCTCCATGGTGTCACGCTCGCGCAGGGTGACGGTGTTGTCCTCCAGCGTCTGATGGTCCACTGTGATGCAGAAGGGGGTGCCGATGGCGTCCTGACGGCGGTAGCGCTTGCCGATGGAGTCCTTCTCCTCGTAGTGGGTATTGAAGTCGAACTTGAGGTCGTTGACGATTTCGCGGGCCTTCTCGGGGAGGCCGTCCTTGCGCACCAGAGGCATAACAGCGCACTTCACCGGGGCCAGGGCCTCGGGCAGATGGAGCACCACTCGGGTGTCGCCGCCTTCGAGGGGCTGCTCCTCGTAGCTGGAGCAAAGCACACTCAGGAACATGCGGTCCACACCTATCGAAGTCTCGATCACGTAAGGTACGTAGCTTTCGTTCAGCTCGGGGTCGAAATACTGTATCTTCTTGCCTGAGAACTTCTCATGCTGCGAGAGGTCGAAGTTGGTACGCGAGTGGATGCCTTCCACCTCCTTGAAGCCGAAGGGCATCTGGAACTCGATGTCGGTGGCAGCGTTTGCGTAGTGGGCGAGCTTCTCGTGGTCGTGGTAGCGGTATTTCTCATCGCCCAGGCCGAGGGCTTTGTGCCATTTCAGGCGCGTCTCTTTCCACTTCTTAAACCATTCGATTTCCGAGCCGGGACGCACGAAGAACTGCATCTCCATCTGCTCAAACTCGCGCATACGGAAGATGAACTGACGGGCCACGATCTCGTTGCGGAAAGCCTTGCCTATCTGGGCGATACCGAAGGGGATGCGCATGCGGCCGGTCTTCTGCACGTTCAGATAATTGACGAAGATACCCTGAGCGGTCTCGGGACGCAGATAGACGGTCATGGCGCCGTCGGCGGTGGAGCCCATCTCGGTGCGGAACATGAGGTTGAACTGGCGTACGTCGGTCCAGTTCTTCGTGCCGCTGATGGGGTCGACGATTTCCTCGTCGATGATGATCTGGCGCAGCTCATCGAGGTTGTTGTCGTTCATGGCCTTGGAATAGCGCTCGTGGAGGGCGTCGCGTTTGGCCTGATGCTCAAGCACTCGGGGGTTGGTCTGGCGGAACATCGCCTCGTCGAACGAGTCGCCGAAGCGCTTGGCGGCCTTGGCCACCTCTTTATCTATCTTTTCTTCGATTTTGGCTATCTGGTCCTCGATGAGCACATCGGCACGGTAGCGCTTCTTCGAGTCGCGGTTGTCGATCAGGGGGTCATTGAAGGCGTCGACATGGCCCGAAGCCTTCCAGATGGTGGGGTGCATGAAGATGGCCGAGTCTATGCCCACGATGTTCTCATGGAGCAGGGTCATAGCCTCCCACCAGTACCGTTTGATATTGTTTTTAAGCTCCACGCCGTTCTGGCCGTAGTCATAGACGGCCGACAGACCGTCGTAGATCTCGCTGGAGGGGAATACGAACCCATACTCCTTGGCATGGGAGATTATTTTCTTGAACACATCTTCTTGTTGTGCCATAATTGGAGGATATTCTTGTGTTTAAACGTTTTCGGTTGGCTACTGACTCGCTGCCGGCTCCGGGCGGAGCGCCCTTCGGCCTGCAATATCTCCGCAAAGATACGAATTTCCCTTTAATCCGCAAACAACAAATATTTCCGTCGTTTTTTCGCTGCGGACGATGCTGCGGAGCCGGGCGGAGGCGTGGCTTATTTCATAAATACGAGGTAGACGGCGGCTATCAGCAGGGCCATGGCGGCAAAGTGGTTCCAGCGCAGATGGAAATTTTCGAAGGCTATAACGCTGAAAATCACGAATACTACCAGCGTGATGACCTCCTGCATCACTTTGAGCTGCATCAGCGAGTAAGGGCCGCCGTTCTCTTCATAGCCGATGCGGTTGGCGGGCACCTGAAAGCAGTATTCCAGCAGGGCGATGCCCCACGAAAGCAGTATGACGCCGATAAGCGGCCATGATGTGGTCAGTCCGGCACTCTGGAGCTTCAGATGGCCATACCAGGCGACGGTCATAAACACATTGGAGACCACCAGCAATACGACGGTGACCACGGCGGGATTTAGCGAAGTGAGAAAATTCATAGCGTGATGATATTCTTAGGTCGGGGTAGGATTCTGCATTAAAAAGGTGAGGCTCAGGGGTGTTCGGCGCGGTAGCGGCGATAGGCCTCCATGGAGCGCTGGCGCTCGCTGCGCATCAGCGGCAGGAGATAGCGCATGTCGAAATGATACTGCGGCGGCTGATTGCTGTTTTCCGTTTTCCGTTTTCCTACGCCGGAGCGGAGCGGACTCTTGGTCAGGGCGCGGTCGAGCCGACGGTTCACCTCGTCACAGAGCGGGCTGTGGCCTGCGGCGGTGGTGGGCCGCAGCTGCGCGGGCACGGAGTCGAGGGTCACGGCCTCCACATGGCTGGCGGCGGGGAATCCGAGCGCCACCCACATCACCGTGGATTCACGCGGGTCTTCTCCCGGACGTGCCAGCTCTATGGCCACAGAGGCCGACGACGAGCGGCGCGAAATCATGTCGCCGGTGTCGGGAGCCAGCGGATGACGGCCGTCGGCGTAGTCGGTCGAATCGGTAGAGCAGAAGAATGAGCGGCTGAGTCCTTCGGTGAGCGTGGCGGGCTCTATCTCGCGGCGGCTCAGGGGCTCGGCCAGCAGGGCCGTAGCGTCGGCATAACGGGCTTCGCCCAGGCGCCGGCGGTTGCCGCCCGAGAAGGAGAAGTTGGTGCGCAGCAGCATCCCGTCGGCGGCCTGGTCAAGCGGATATACGCGCATGGAGTGGTCGGAGGTCTCGATGTAGGCTCCGGAGCCTTCAGCATCAGCCACTCCGAAGTTGGCCTGCACCCCTAAGGGGCGCCCCGTGGCTATCATCCGGCGCAGCATCTGCTCGAATTCGCCCACGGTGCGGCAGCTGCGCAGGGCCTGCGACATGACGAGCCCCTCGCGGTCCCTGACGCGGGCTGTGTCGGGCGCGAGATTGTAGGAGGCGGTGTTCATCACGGCCAGTCCTGCCTCGTTGAAGCCCACCCAGGCTTCGCGCAGTGTGGTGTCGCCGGCGTTGAACAGGGCCACGTAGGCCATCGAGGTGTCGGTGGCGGCCACACGCTCCACGAAGTTGTGGCGATGGCCCGTGTCGCGGTGTTTCCACAAGATGGTGCGATCATGGCGCGTAGCGTCGGCGCCGATTATGGCCGATGTGCAGCCCATGGCGCCCAAAGCCGTGAGCACGGCTGCAAGGGCGAGGGCGAGCAGGCGGAATATGCCGTACGGAAGTTTCATTGCACAAAATTACGCAATTTTGTTTTGCCGAGTGGGGGTTTTTAGCTAATTTTACAAAAAGAAAACATCCGCCATGCCGTCACAGCCGCCATACATGTTTGAAATGCCCCTGAAGGTGCGCGACTACGAAGTTGACTCTCAGGGAATTGTAAACAATGCCAACTATCTCCACTATATGGAGCATACGCGTCACGAATTCTGCGAATCGCGCGGCCTGACATTCCGCGCTATGCAGGAGATGGGCGTTGACCCGGTGGTCAGCTCCATCACCATCGACTATCACCGCCCGCTTCGCCTGGGCGAGACCATGCGCAACTGCCTGCGCGTGGAGCGCAAGGGTGTGCGCTTCGTGTTCCATCAGGACATCTACACCCCCGGCGGCGACCTGGCCACCTCGGCTCAGGTGACGGTGGTGGCTATTGAAGACGGCCGCCTCTCGCGCGGCGACAAACTCGAAGAGCTGCTTCTAAAATGACCGATCTCCAGCTGCAGATAGCGTTCTCGATGGTCAGGGGGATGCACCCCCGGCAGGCCGAGGAGATTCTGATCCGCACAGGCTCGGAAGCGGCCTTCTTCGCCATGAGCGAGCGCGACCTGGCCGAAACACTTGGTGCCTCCGGCAAGATCATAGCCCGACCCTACCGCGACGAGCTGCTGGAGCGCGCCCGGGCTGAGACGGAATTCGTCACGCGCTCGGCGATCCGTCCGCTATACTTCGCCGACGCGGCCTACCCGCAGCGGATGCTCGAATGCGACGACGCCCCGCTGATGCTCTATACCCTGGGCACGGCCAACCTCAACGCCGCCCATACGCTCAGCATCGTGGGCACACGCAACGCCACGCTCTACGGCACCACCTTCATCGAGCGGCTCGTGACGGACCTCAGCGAGAAGCTCGACGACGTGCTCATCGTCAGCGGCCTGGCCGTGGGGTGCGACGTCACAGCCCACATCGCCGCCCTCAACTGCGGCATCCCCACGGCCGGAGTAGTGGCCCACGGCCTCGACATGATATACCCCGCTGCCCACCGCCGCTGGGCCTCGCGGATGGTGCACGAAGGCGGAGCCGTACTGACCGACTACCCCCACCTGACGCGCCCGGTGAAGGGCAACTTCCTGGCGCGCAACCGTATAGTGGCGGCCATGTGCGACGCCCTTGTGGTGGCCGAGTCGGCCTCAACCCACGGCGGCGCTCTCCACACCGCCCGCCTCGGAGCGGCCTACGGCCGCGAGGTGTTCGCCCTGCCGGGACGCACCTCCGACCAGTTCTCCGCCGGATGCAACGCCCTGATCCGCAACCATACCGCCCAGCTCTGCGAATCGGCCGACGACATCATCCGCGCCCTGGGCTGGACCCAGCGCCCGGATGCCCCGGTTCAAAAAACTTTGTTCCCCGAACTGAACCCTGAGCAGCTCTCAGTCATTGAATATATACGGAACCACGGCGAAGCCCAGGTCAACGCCCTCACCGCCGCCCTCGGCATCCCCGTAGGCAAGCTCATGGCCATCCTCGTGGATCTGGAGTTCAAAGGCCTGCTCATGGCGATGCCAGGCTCGCGCTACCGCCTGATGTAACACACCTTAATATATTATATAGTACCAACCATAAAAACTAAACCCCATCTGAAAGTATGGAAAAGAAAATCATAGCTCCTTCCGAACTGATCATCAACCCTGACGGGTCAGTGTTCCACCTCCATTTGCTCCCCGAGCAACTCACCGACCGCATCATCCTCGTAGGCGACCCCGCCCGCGTCAACATCGTGGCCGAACACTTTGACTCGCGCACCTTCGAAGTGCAGTCGCGCGAATTCCACACCATCGGCGGCACATTCAAAGGCAAGCCCATCATGTGTCTGAGCCATGGCATCGGCCCCGACAACATCGACATCGTCATCAACGAGCTCGACGCCCTGGCCAACATCGACTTCACCACCCGCGAAGAGCGCCCCACTCACCGTCAGCTTTCCATGGTACGCATCGGCACCTCCGGAGCCCTCCAGCCAGAGCTCATCGTCGGTACCCCCGTCGTAGCCGAAAAAGCCATCGGATTCGACGGCGTGCTCAACTATTACGCCGGACGCAACATGGTAGCCGACCTCGAATTCGAACACGCCTTCTGCGAAGCCGTAGGCTGGAACCCGCTCTGGGCCAAACCCTACGTAGTCGACGCCCACAACGCCCTGGTCGACCAGATTGCAGGCAAAGACATGGTGCGCGGCAACACCATCTCAGCCGTAGGATTTTATGGTCCCCAGGGACGCGAACTCCGCCTCCCCCTGGCCAACCCCGACCTCAACCGCCGTATCGAAGAGTTCCGCTTCGGTGACCGCAAAGTCACCAACTATGAGATGGAGTCAGCTCCGCTCCAGGGTCTCGCACACCTCATGGGCCACCGCGCCATGACCGTATGCTCCATCATCGCCAACCGCATGAACCATAACGCCACACCCAACTACAAATCAGCCATCCGCGACCTCATAGCCACCGTCCTCGAGCGCATCTGACACCCCTCCGGCGGTCTATTTAACAAAAATTAACCTCAAAATCCCGTCCCCGGTATTGAAAATAGCAAAATAATGCGTAACTTTGCAGTCGCAAAACACCGCGGGATGGAGCAGTGGTAGCTCGTTGGGCTCATAACCCAAAGGTCGGAGGTTCGAGTCCTCCTCCCGCCACCAGACAGCAAAGCGAATTCGGAATCCCTACCGAGTTCGCTTTCCTTTTATCCTACTCCAAGCGCTTACCGCCGGGCACAGCAAAAGCCCACACTCTGCGCGGAAAGTGGCAGGCTGCGGGCTTTATGGGTAAGAGAGATACGGGGAGGTCAAATGCCGGCAGGAGAGCGCATCGGTCAGTTGCCC
>CAMEGQ010000087.1 GCA_945916235.1 uncultured Porphyromonadaceae bacterium
TACCTGAGAGCTGTTCAACGACAACGTCCTGACCCCATGAACCGAAAATCGAGCTGTATTCCCATTTTTCTGTGCCGAATGCGTAGTTGAGGGCAACGCCGTTTTCTGAAGGCATGTTGAAGAACGAAGTTGCAAGCGGAGCACTCATCCATGCGAGTACGGGCAGCATCTTGCCTTCTGCATTGGGGAGGAATTTCCATACATTATCGAAATCCCATCCGAGAGTGCTTGTATACCAGTCCTTGCTGCGTACCTGAGTCTTTTGTGCGAGAGCACCGCGTTCGTCGTTGGCTTCGCCTGCCTGGATAGGTGCACCGTTGCGGACGGTGTATTCTGTCACGTAGTTGTTCTCAAGGGTCATGGTACGGCCTGCACAGTTGATCATGCACTGATCATTATCTGCAGGATTCTCTACCACGGCTGCGGCGAGACAGTTACGGATAGTCGAGGGGTTATTGTCGCTGTCGAGGAGCGAGACGATACCGCCGATGTTGGTCGCTCTGTAGGAATTGATTGTACCGCAGAAGAGGCAGTTCTCAACAGTACCGTGGTTGATTACACCGCCGATACCGCCGGCCTGGTACTCACGTGTCTGGATACGGGCGTTCGAGAGACAGTTCTTGATTGTAGCATTGCCGTCGATGTTGCCTACGAACGAAGCAACGTGGTCGCGACCTTCGATATAGGATTCGCTCACTACGACTTGCTCAATCACAGCCGGACCTTCGGTCTTACCGATGATTGCAACGTCGGCATTTCCCGACAAGTAGATGTTCATGAAACCGATGTTCTTGATGAAAGAACCTGAGAAAACACCGATGAGGCCAATCTTGTTGGCATCATTATTGATGTAAGTCAGGTTTTTGACCCAGTGGTTTTGACCGTCGATAGAGCCGGAGAAGTTCGGAATCGGGCGGAAGTCAACGCCTGCAAAGTCGATGTCGGCTACGAGCACGAAGCTGCCATGCGGGTTCTGGCGGAGCTTGTCGAAGTCGGCGGCTGTAGCGATTTTATTGTCCATATCCTTTACAGAAACCTCATAACTCTTGGTGTAGCCGTTGATATAGGAGTCGCCTGTAGTCGATACAGTGATAGTCGCTGTGCCGGCACCAACAAATTCCACCTTAGTTCCGCTGACGGTAGCTACGGATGTATTGCTTGAGGTGATAGTGACGGGAAGGTCCACGCTGCTCACAGGAGCTAAATCGATAGTGTTACCCACGTAGAGTTCGTCAGGGATATCGTTGATGCGCACATAGTCGCCGTCGAACGGAACTGTCATGGAGGACAGCATGGGATAGCGGCCGTTGGCAGTGCTCCACACCGCAGCATCCCATCCGAGAGTTGTATAAGGTTGGGGAGTCTTGAGGTTGGCATCCGAAGTGATGATACCGTGGTAGGAGCTGTTCAATCCGCTCAGATCCTTCTCTTCACCGGAGTCTTCATTGATTACCTTTGTCTTGTCCGATACAAGGTTGTCGGTAGCGGCTGCGATTGAATTTTCATTCAGGATACCGCCGACAGCGCCGTAAGACCAGCGGTGTCCCCAGACGTTTCCTTCCTCGCCATCGGTATTGCCCATAATGTAGATAGGAGCTGCGACGTTGCCGGTGATAGTGGTTGTGCCATCTTCGACAAAACCGACGATAGCGGCTGTGCCGCCCCATCCATTCACACGTACCTTGCCGGCAAAAAAGTTGTTCTTTACCGTATTGTCACCTTTCGACCAGCCTACGATACCGCCGGCCTGGTAATCGGTACTGAAGACGTTGGCTACGGAATAGCAGTTGGTGATGACATTGTCTGTTCCTTCGCCGATATCACCTGCGATACCGCCGATGTGGTCGAAGCCGGTGACATAGCCGGATGTCATCACACGGTCTACCTTACTGCCGTTGCACAGACGGCCTACTGCGATACCGACATGGTCTTTACCGCGTACGTCAGCCTGCTCGATACGGACATTGCTGATGGAGGCGCTTGACACGCATCCGAAAAGACCGAGGAAACCGGCCTTCTGATTTACGACGAGACCCTTGACAGCATGACCTGCGCCGTCGAATTTACCTGTGAAGGGCGCTGCTTCGGTGCCCACTGGAGTCCATTCGCCCGTAAGGACGATATCATTGGCAAGCACATACTCGCCGGACGGGTTGGTAGCCATTGAGCGAAGTTCTGCCTCATTGGTAATCTGCGTCTGCGCAAATACGCCGTAGGAAGACAGCATCGCTGCCATAACCACCGCTACCTTAAATAGTAATTGTTTGTTCATGACAATTAATGTTAATGAATAGGTTATTTATAAAAGGTTTATAATAAAAAGTTTTATTTACAAATGAGTCTTGCTGCATCCGATACCACCGTCCGGCCCTCGCATACGCCTTCCAGACGATAGATATAGCAGCCGGGAATCAGAGATAATTCGACATCAGCCCGGCGATAGCCGGCGGCGTCGACACTGTGATCAAGACGCGAGGTCATCACACGGCGGCCTGTGAGGTCGTAGACGTGCATCACTACGTCGCGGAGGTAATCCGGTCCGCGGAAAAGCACCGAGGTGCTCCCGTGACACGGGTTGGGCGTATTGCCCTTCAGTTCTATTCCATATTCGGGAGCTACCGTGATGTCGGCTATGCCCGACTCGTCGGCGTAACGCCCGTAAAGCGAGAATTCGTAGATTCGTGCCGTATTGCCTCCTTGCTCGCCCTTGGCGACAAAGAGACGGAAACGGCTTGCCTCAACCGCCTCGACACTACCGCTGAGACGGTTGGTGGTATTATCAGTGCTTGTAAATATGTCGTTCCAGCGGCCGTCGGCATAGTACTGCACTTTGAAGCTGCGGGTAATCTTGTCGAGACCTTCGCAGCCGGCATTCAGGAGACCCCAGCGCAGAACGGTAACAGGCTTGTTGAAGCGGTATTCAATCCAGCTGTTTGCAGATGTGCAGCACCACTTGGTAGACGCGTCACCGTCGGAAGCAAACTTGCCTGCCTCGTTAGCATTGACGTATCCCGACACTGCTATCCCGTCGGGAACGAGGAAATGTCCGAAATCTTCGCTATCGGCAGTGCCGAGCTCCTTATAGTCGTGGTAGTTGCGCAGCTCCATGGCGGCACGGGTGTCGTCGTTCTTGTTGTCGCTCATTGTGGCAGCAAAGATGCACAGATCCGGGTCGTCCGGAAGCTCTATTTCGACGGCATCTTCAGGCAGCGCTATCATATACTTATAAATATACAGCATGTCATAGGTAACATCGCTTTTGGAAGCGATATTGTGGGAGTGCGTGGCAGTAAGGGCAACTTCATCGCGACGGTATTGAGCACCGTTGTTGAACTGTGTCTCGGCCTGCCCGACATATCCGCCCATATACGGTACTGTAAGACGTACTTCTTTGTCACCGACCTTGAACATGGCGTCGCTTCCCTCGCGTGAAGCCGAAGCAGCGAGGATATACAGCTTGTCGCAACCGTCTTCGCGGTCGAGTGTCAGCTTCTGACCCATGGCACGGACCACATTGTTCACTCCGTCGGCGCGACTGCCCATGGAGAACGTGACTCCGTCAATATTCAGTTCATCAGGAATCAGTTCGGCAGGATATGCCGTCCCGAAGGCTACGGTAGCATCACCGCGCTGCCCGTTGCCGCTCATTATGTCGGCATTATAGTCAAGAGGCAGGATGCGGTTCACTGTCTCGTCGGGCACCAGGGCTGCCGGAGCTGCGGCGAGACGCAGTGCAAACGTAAGCGGCTGATACTTCCTGATGCTGAACGTGAGCTTCGATCCTGAAACGTTTACGGCAGGTGCGTCAGGCAAGGACTCTTCAATGCCGTTCACCTGGCGTGCCGAAATGATGTCGGCAGGGAATGTCATTGTCAGGTTGTCGTGGTCTTCACCTTTCCACTCATAGACACGTACGATGATTTCATCGCCTGTTTCGGATTTTTTCATCGCCTTCACCGACACGGCGTCTGAATCAAGACGAAGGAAAGAGAATTCCTTGCCCAGACCGCCTTCATACTTCGGTGCGCTGAATACCGCAAAGGGCTGATTGAGTTTGGAAGCTTCTTTCTGTGTGGCTTCGCTCCACTTGCCGCTATGGGGGAAGAGCGAAACTGTAAATTCGTTCGCGCCCAGATCTTGCAGCCCCTGATATGCGTATCCGCCGGGGCGGGGCGTATGAATGAGCGTCAGACGCAGATTGCTTTCGCCGGGCATATCCCAGCCATACTTGCAGTCATTCAGAATCGACACACCGTACTGACCGGAGTCAGCCGATAGGTCGGCCCACTGGTGTCCCTGCATTTCGTAATGTGAAGAGGTGTCGTATCCGCGCTCTATTGTTCCGAGCGATATGTCGTATGTGGCTTTGGTGACTTTGCTGCGGAGCCTGAAACTCATCTTGAGGAGCGTCTCGCGGGTCTGCCAATCCACTTCGTTGACAACATCGATACGATCGCTGACCGCAGACATGCGTATATAGTGGACGAATGTCGAGCCGTTCGACGTACGTTTCACGCGGAACGCCTTGCGGAGCGGACCGTCCTCGGCCACGCTTATCTCCACATTGTCTTCAACGATGGCATAAGGAGTACCTTTCACAGCATCATAGGTGATTTCCCATGCCGGAAATGAACCGGATTCGTCGCGAAGGAGCTGCCACTCCGGCGCCAGCATTATGGGTCGGGCACTCGATGTATCATACAATATGGGGTCGCCCTTGGCGTCAAGAGTCGTACGGTATTTTCCGTTGGAAATAGTATTGGAGGTCGCATTAATTGTCAGGTCCGAGGTCAGGGTGCATGTTTCACCGAGACGCAGGTCATAGACCGCATAGCCTAACGAAGGCACGGTAGCGGCAAAAATCACAGTTGCCTCACCGTGGTCGTATCCGACAACCTGAGCGAGTACCTCCTTGCCGTCCGGTCCGAAAGCGCGCACACCCTCCGGGCGCGAGGAACATGCCACACGCGCCTCGGCAACGTCAGTGCGCTCGAACGAAAGAGGATTGTACACAACGGCAGCCATGCCTTCCGTCCGGGTGTCGAGGCTGCGGGCGGTGGCGCCCACGGCATTTTCGAAAACATCGGCGAAAGTCTTGTTTGCGCATGTATACTCATTCATCGAATATACGTATGCTTTCGGGATGGACGTGCCGGTGATTCCGTCATGATGAGCCTGCCAGAGGTTGTTCGTCCACGCTTCGCGAAGTGCCTCGCGCCGATAAGGAGTGGCGCCGAGCCATTCGGCTGTCACCGACGACTTCTCGGCAGCGTCGGCAAGCAGCTCATTGCGACGGTTCCAGCGCTTGAGCATGGACTGCGACGTATATGCGCCTACACCATGCGTAATCATGGGCAATTCGCCGTCGTAAACGTGGAAACGCGAATGGTCGTTGTTCTCGAAATAGTCGAATATCTGGTCGGGCGTGGCAAGCACCACTTTTACCGGACCGTCTGAATTGACACTGTAATTAAGCCAGTAAGGCGTATTGTTTCCGCTGTCGCCGGCATTATCTCCCAAAGCGCCACCATGGTCGCTTCGTGGTCCGACATAACGGATTTCGGCTGCCAGACCATATTTATCATAATTATCCTGAGCAGCGTTCTCTGCCCAGCTTTCATGCGAATTATCTTTGTTATAATCCTCATGCGAATCGTAGGCATGTGGCTTATATATTGCATAGATACGGCTTCCGTCCACGCCCTGCCAGATGCCCCAGGAAGGCAGTCTGTCGTACTGAGCGCTACCCCAGCCTAATTTGGCAGTGTGGAATCCTTTCATTCCGCAATGACTGGCAAGCGAGGGGAGCGCGTAGGAGAAGCCGAAACAATCCGGCAGCATGATGTCATAACCGCCACGTACGCCGAACTCCTGCATATAAAATGTATTGCCGTAAAGCCAGTTACGCATTATCGATTCAGCCGACGACACCATCACGTCGTTTGCATCCACTCCGCAGCCCGACACATGCCACTGCCCCGACGCGATGTACTTCTTCAACGTCTCGTACTGAGCCGGGTAGTACTCTTTCATCCATTTGTAGCGGATAGCACCTTCGAAATTAAGCATGAAGGCGGGATACTTCTCGAACAGGCGGAAATTGTCTACCATAGTATTGCGCACATACTCGTCGATGGTGGTCTTCACATCCCAGTTCCACTGAGTGTCCAAATGACTGTTCGATATAAAGAACAGGGTCTTGGTATCCGCATCTCCATAAGCAGTGCTGGAGAATAGGAGCAGGGTCGCGATGATGGTTTTAAATCTATTCATAGTGTCGGATAAAAACGATTTAGTTTCTTGATTTTGAGTAATCTCGGGTCAAAATTATTTAACACCGAGGCAAAAGCGTTAACAAACAATGACAAAATAGTATCTATTTTGAAATATCAGCAAAAGTGTCGTTATTTAGCACCATTATTGTCGCATGATAGCACCAAATAAATAGCCTGGAGATTTTTTTGAATAGAAATCTCCAGGCTGTCTGATTTTATCAGAGGTCGTTAGTCATCGAATAGGGAACGTCTTCCGGACGGATGCCACGTGTCTTCACAGGCGCATCAGACATCTCATACTTCAGTCTGGCTCCTTTGAGAAGGTCGGCATAATTGAAGTAATTGTGATTGTAGTTCTTGCCGTTGAACTTTAGCGACTTGACATAGCACTTTTCAGCGGATGGACCGTTTGCCGTAATCTCGATTTTCTTTCCGTTGGCAAGCGATACAGTAGCCTTAGAGAACAGAGGTGAGCCAAGGACATATTGACCGGATGCCGGGCATACAGGATAGAAACCGAGCGCAGAGAACACATACCATGCGGATGTCTGTCCATTGTCTTCGTCACCGCAATATCCGTCGGGACCGGAATGGTAGAGCCGCTTCATGGTCTGATGTGTCCAGTACTGGGCTTTCCAAGGCTCGCCCGCATAGTTATAGAGATAAATCATGTGCTGAATGGGCTGGTTGCCATGCGCGTAGTTGCCCATTCCTGCAATCTGCATTTCACGCATCTCATGGATTACGCCGCCATATTTTGCGGGATTGAAGACAGGAGGCATGTCGAAAACTTCATCAAGCTGGGCAACGAAAGCCTTGTTGCCGCCCATAAGGTTTATCAGCCCCTGTATATCATGGAATACCGACCATGTATAGTGGAGAGAACATCCTTCAGTGAAATCACCGCCCCACCCTACCGGGCTGAAGTCAGGATTCCAGCTTCCGTCCTTCTTGCGGCCTCGCATCAGACCATCGGCGGAGCTGAAGACATTCGCATAATTACCTGCGCGTTGGCGGTAGAGGTCAATTTCGGACTGGGGGCGACCCAGCTTCTTGGCGGCCTGCCATATACACCAATCATCGTAAGCATATTCAAGGGTTCGTGCCACACTTTCGCGGATGTTGATGTCGCAGGGCACATAGCCGAGTTCGTTGTACGCCTCGAAGCCGAGACGACCTGATGACGCAACCTGCGGATGCACCGAGTTTGCTCCGGCAAGCATGCCTTCGTACAATTCCACCTCAGTGCCGGGAGTGCAGAGACCTTTCATCATTGCGTCAGCGACAACAGACGCAGAGTTGTTACCGACCATACAGCCACGGTGACCCGGGCTCGACCATTCAGGATATAATCCGCTTTCGCGATAGAAATTGAGCCAGCCGTCTTCGATTTTTGCTGCTTCTTCCGGCCACATGAGATTCACAAGGGGGAACAAAGCTCGGAATGTATCCCAGAAACCGGTGCCGGTGTAGAGATAACCCTCTTCTATCCGTCCGTTATTCGGGCTGTAGTGTACTGTCTTGCCGTCTGCCGTCACTTCGTGCATTTTGTGCGGGAAGAGAACTGTGCGGTACAGACAAGAATAGAAGGTACGAAGGTCGTCAACATTGTCGCTTTCTACGTCGATAGCGCCGAGTATCTTGTTCCATTGCGCCTTCGCTTCATCCTTTGTCTGCTCAAAGTCCTTTCCGTCGAGTTCCTTGAGATTCTGGTAGGCCTGATCAAGACTTATAAATGACGTTGCTACCTTAGCACAGATTTTCTCGCCTTTCGCGGTTTTGAAACCGATTGCAGCGCCGGCATGTTCGCCGCCGACTTCCTTCTTACCATTGCGTATCACATATTTATCCCATACACGGGCATCCGCAAAAGGTTTGTCAAACTGAATGACAAAGAAATTGCGGTAGTTGGAAGTGACGCCGCCGCTGTTGCGTGTGGAATATCCCACAACAGTGTTTTCCTCTGGAAGAACCTTAACCCACGAAGCACGGTCGAAGGCATCGACTACCACGTAAGAATCATCAGCTTTCGGGAATGTGAAACGGAAATATGCGCAACGGTCGGTCGGAGCGATTTCCGTAGTGACGTCATATTCCGACAAGTACACTTTATAATAATAGGGATGAGCTTCCTCGGCCTTATGCGAGAACCAGCACGCGCGGTCTTCGTCGCTGATTTTGAGACCTCCGCTCATAGGCATAAGCGACATCTCACCGAAGTCGTTGATCCATGGGCTCGGACGATGCGTCTGTTTGAAGCCGCGGATTTTATCGCTTCCGTAGGTGTACGACCACCCGTCGCCGTTGCGTCCGGTCTGCGGTATCCACTGGTTCATTCCCCACGGAAGAGCAATTGAAGGCACTGTGTTGCCGTTAGATAATGCGAATTTGGAGTCCGTTCCCATCAAAGGGTTGACGTAGTCCACCGGATTGTCGACGGCAAACGCGCCCAAAGACAACGCGCCGGCAGCCACTACGTACGCAAATCTTTTGATATAGTTCATAAGAAAATGATTTATGTGATTTATATTTAGGTTTTTTCGGTATCAGCCCGATTCCGCATCAGTCGTGCGGCTATTATTTCGAATCGCGGTAAACTTTCGGCGTCACTCCGTATATCTTCTTGAAGTCGGAATAAAATGCCGCTTTATTATTCATGCCCACGCGGTAGATAATTTCCTGGATGGACAGATTGGTTGTGAGAATGAGATTGGCGGCATAGCTGTAGCGGTATCTCTTTACGAAATCATTGGGCGTATATGGCGTGAATTTCTTGAATTTACGGTATAGCGTACGCAGATCGCATCCGAGCGCGGAGGCCAGTTCGGACGGTTTCAGCGATGATTCATCAGTAAGATTTTCAGCGATTACCCGCTTGACTCTCTCGAGGAATTCTTTTCCTTCATTGGAAATTTCCATACCGTCCTCTATCGTCACAGAACTTTCTTTCGAGCGGTAGTAGTCACGGTCGTTGTCCTTGCGCTTCAAGAGCCGAGAAAGCACAACTTTCAGGAAGTCAGGGCTGAACGGTTTCGTAACATAAGCATCGGCACCTGCGTTGTATGCCTTCATCTTGAAGTCTTCCGTAATACTGGCAGATAGCACTATCACAGGCAGATGCTTGGCATATTTGCTGTCGCGCACCATCTTCACAAACTCTATGCCATCCACATCAGGCATCATTATGTCGGTGATAATCAAAGAAGGAAGCTGACTTTCGATCTGCTTCATCGCAGCCATGGCAGTGGTGGCTCTCATCACAGTATATTCTTCCGACAATATGTCATTCAATAACCACAGCATGTCGGGATTATCGTCAACGACAAGAACCATGGGGCGGCTTTCAATTTCCACCTTTGGCAAAACCGGCACTTCTTCAGCCGGCTCCGGCGGCACGCTGTTTATCTCTAAAGGAGGCAGCGTGACAGTGAAACGAGCATACTCGCCCTCTGTGCTTTCGCATGTTATCTCACCTTTCAGTTTTGTCACCATCTCGTGACAGATATACAGTCCGAGCCCATGACGAGAAGCCATATCGCGATATCTGTTGCGTTCTACATTGTTGAAGACGACAAATTTATCGAACAAAGTTTTGATATTCGCCGCCTTGATTCCGGCGCCGGTATTATAGACGTCGATGACAAGATTCCCGTTCTCGGGATGTGATATGCTAACACGTATCTCGCCGCCTTCGGGCGTATATTTCAGCGCATTCGAAATCAAGTTGTTCACGATTTTGCCAAGACTGGATAAATCAGTATTCCAGCGCAGTCCGGATGCATCGTTATGCGATATGAACGTAATGCCGCTTTCCTGCGCAATCTGGTCGTAGGAACTTACCCAGCGCTCGAACATATAATCGGTAAGCACCGGCTGCAACCGCAATCGCGTGAAATTGCCTTCCTCCATATTGCGCACTTCGAGTATCTCCTCGACAAGTTCATTCAGCCGACGGCTGTGGCAACGGAGCGACTCGATGTACGGTTCGAGCTTCTTCTGCTGCTCCTCTTCTGTGTTCTTCTGCAGGATGTCGCACATCGCCATAATCATTGTCAGGGGCGAACACAGCTCGTGGGTAATGTTTGTAAAAAACTCCAGACGATCGACGTGAAGCCGCTCCTGCTCATTCTTATACAAGGTAGACTCCATCTCGCGGCGCTTGCGCTGCATCACTTTGTGATAGCGCACCAGAATTATCGCGACGATGATGACAAACAGCAACGCATAGCACACCATCGCCCACGGACGGGCGTACCACGGATGATATACGCCAATAGTCAAAACGTTCTCGACGCCCGCCTCAGCTGTAGCCTC
>CAMEGQ010000088.1 GCA_945916235.1 uncultured Porphyromonadaceae bacterium
CTTAAATATCAAGGCCGGCGACAGAATCACCGACCCGAATTTAATGTACTACCTCAGCGAAAACGACTTCACACGACTTCTCAAAGAAGGGCGAGAAATCATGCACCGCGAGGGAATCACCGATAAAGAAGGCTATGATATTACGCCGTGGACGAGTATCATGGTAGACGCCCGCCGCGCTCTGGTCAACTTCATAATTGACACTATATTGCCCGACGTAATGAGGGAACAATTTTCCGCGGTGCGCCTCAATATTGTCAAGACTGACAAACTGCTCGACATCGTGCGCCCGATAGTGGCAGCTTGACTCTAAATCCCGGCTCAGGCTAACGATCTCGGAAAGTCCGCGACTTTCGCCGGGAACAAAGAACAAACTAAAATAAAAGAATATGAAGAAAATAACTGAAATTACAACTGAACGTGAGTTTGTTAGCAAGTTACGCACCTATTACCGCAAGAGTCGGCGCAACGGCTATCAGCGAAATGAAATATCGTTTTTAGGACTAATGGAATACGTCGGCAGTGCAACCCGTGAATTTGAATATCATAGCGAAAAATATTTCAGCGTCGGCATACGTGCCTATAACTGGGCACACGGCAATTACTTATTATCCGCACTAATCGACAAGTGGGAGAATGAAATTGAAGCGGAGAAACGTAAGAAACAGCCCGAGCAACACGCCCAAACCGAACTAATAACCGCGAATATTAAATAACAACAAAAGCAAAAGAATATGACACAGAAACGCAAAAAGAGCATGGCCGACATATCGGCACAACACGCCCGCCTCATGGCTATGACTGAAATTCCAGAACGCCAAACTAAAATTAACAATATTGAAAGCTGCTACCGCTACGCAATATTAGACCATTTCCGCGCCCCTTTCGGCTTTACGGATAGAATGTATTACAAGCCACTGACGCGCCGAATATATGCAGGATATTAACGCCTAAACCGCCCCAAATCCCGCGCTTCGGCCCTCAGGTGGTAAAATGTACCGCCGAGGGGAGAACCGCCGACAGAAACGAAATAAACCACTAAATAAACACCAATAATATGAGCTATCAAACAATAACCAAAATGGCGTACAACGCCGAAACTCGCCAAATAGAAACATGGCAGCACTCAAATAACGTATGGCCACGCACTGACTATTTTTACAGCTTTGACGCGACCGAGGACAATTTGTTTAACCTTGTCAAGTGGGTAGCCGGGCGCGAGTGGCAAACGCGCAAATGGGCGAAAGCGTTCAACACTCTATTTGCCGAGTATCCAGAACTGATTGCATGGCGCGACAACACCTTCGTAAACTACGACGATCACCACTACATGGTCTATCTTGCCAACGTAGAGGCATGGCGCAACCGCGCCGCGATCGTGGCACGATTCCGCGAGTTGACAAAGATAGCGTAACAGAAACGAAATAAACAAGCAAAAACCAAGAATATGACACAGAAACGAATCGCAGAGGCCGTCACAGCATGGCAGAAAATCTCAGATGCTTGCGCAGCATCAAATAATATTGACTGGATATTAAACGACAGCAACTTCTACCACTTCGACACCGAGCGCACGGACTGGGGCGAAACATATTGGTTAAACGTGGATGACATTATCTGCGCCGAAGTCTACCGCAAGCACGGCGATAAGGAATGGCGTGTTTCGCCGCACATTGAGATTGTAGACCCTGTTACAAATGACTGGGACGGCATCAACTACAACGTAAACGACTTTTAACCGCCTCCGGGCACAAACGACAAATAATCATGGATAAGACATTTAACAACGACTGCAAAGAGCTTTTCAAACAGCTCAGGGCGTTGGGCGACCGCGCCCGCGAGATAATAACCGACTTCGTCAAATCGCACGGCGGAGAGTACACAATCAATATCGACGAGGACGATCATATATGGGTCGGCGAGGAAGCATACGCCACAGCCTTAAAAAACGACAGCAACGGCAATGTATTGGTGTTTAATTCTGCGCAGTATTCCGAATATCTGCACGACATGGAGGACTGTAACATTTTAGATCTTGCGAATTTTCTGAACGATAAATTTTAACGCATAAAACCGAGAATTATGTTAGGACTTATAATTTGGGCGATTGCCTTATTTGTAATCGTTTGCTTCACTTATCCGGGCTTCTTTACTATGACACTAATCTGCCTTGCTGTCGTGCTGCCAATCTATACAATTGTTATCTACAAAATTTTAAAGAAAGGAGAACGGCGATGAACTTAATGACGAGAATTTTTAACGGCGCGAAGTCAGAGCGCAGCCGCAGTAAATCGCACAAAGGCGTTTGCCAAACGTCGCTGAAAGATGCGATGGCGCAGAAATATCCGCGATGTGCAAATATACTGCGTATGTTTGAAGCTGCGAACCTATGCGAAGCCACATGGGAAAATCTGACAAAGGTGCGTTTGCAGCATTTTGTCGACTATATGGCCGAGCGGCTGTCGCCGAACAGCGTCAACCAGTACGCGACAAAATTAAAGGCGGTGTTAAACCTATACTCCGAGGAGGTCGATTTGCCACGAGGCTTCGCAAAGGTGCTTACGCCGAGAAAATGCGCAGTACAGAATGTTTATCTGACCGAGGAGGAAATGCAGCGCATTGTCGATTACAGACCACGAAACAACAGAGAAGCGCTCGTTCAGGCGCAGTTTATTATCGGAGTCCTCAGCCTTGCCCGGCATAGTGATTTCGTACATTTTGACGAAAGTAACATTATAGGCGAGAACCTTGTCTATGTGTCTCAGAAAACGAAAATACAGTCAATCATCCCCACTTCGCCGACATTGCTGCGCTTTCTCAAAATCCAAAAAGAGATTTTAGCCAAAGGTGTTGAAGTTTCCGACGACTCGTTTAATGACATTATTCGCCGTATCTGTCAGCGGTGCGGCATTGACGAGCCTGTCAAGCTCTATCATCGCGGCAAGACGACGACAAAGCCAAAGTGGGAATATATCAGCTCGCACTCGGCCCGACGCACCGGCATCACGAGCTTGTATCTGCGCGGTCTGGACTTGCTGACGATTGCCAAACTCTGCGGACACACCTCGACCGCTACCACAATGGGCTACGTTTGCTGCGGCATCCGTGAATTGCCGCAAGAGGCTATAGAATATTTCACGGGATTCTGATATTTCAAATAAATAACTAACTTTGCAAAAAACTCCAAAAGATGAAAACTCAAATTTCTGCGCTTATCAATGGAAGCGAAAACACCGTCCGAGACCTTGCTAACGAAAAGTACACAGCCAATCCTATCGGTTTTTACTGCGATAAAAATAACGTGCCTGAATTTGGCGGCACACCGACAGCACAGCGCAAAGCGATTGCCGACAAGGTAGGAGAAGAAAACCCCGGCGATTTGCATATCAACGTGCGCGGAGTCGAGCTGACACTCAACCGCCACAACTCGACAAGCGGCAAATCATGGAGTTGGTGGAACAATATCACTGCGGAACAATATGAGGCTATCACGGGGAACCAGGCACCAACATGGACTCACATTGGAGCTGTCAACACATACGGCATTACGATTTTGCAGGATTGTACAGTCGAAGTCGCTGCTACGAGCGGCAAGAAAGGCTTCAGCACGACAATCGGCGAGGAATTTGTACAGATATTATAAAAAGCAAAGGGCGCAACGGTGTTATCCTCTGCGCCCTCGTTTCTCCCTCCTACACATGGCAGGCGAGATGTAAACACCGCCGCAGTATGCCCGCAGGCCTCGGCGGTTTGTTGTCAGTTTAAAAGTCCACTTCTTATTCTCTCTACACGGCGGCGTGTGTGCGCTTCGGTGCTGATATGGTTGCGTATGCTTTGCAGCCCCGAAACCACTGAACTATGATGTCTGTCGAGAATTTCGCCTATGTGTGCCGTAGTGTAACCAAAGAGTTCTTGAAGCATAAGCATAACGACCTGTCGCGCCTCAGCGACGACAGCTTTGCGCTCGCGGCTTAGTATGCACTCAGATGTCAGCCCATACTCCCGTGCCGCCGCGTCGATAATAGCGTTTATGCTTGGCGATAATAGTTCACTCATACTCAGAACGGCAAATCATTATCGCCCTGTGTTTCAGTCTGCTTGGGCTGCTCTGATGGCTGCGCCGCCTGCGGCGTCTGCGGAGCTTGCTGCTGTCCGCTGACTTCCCACTTCCAGCAGCTGATATTTGTGAACCACTTGCCATTGAACTCATGGCTCTCAGGCTCGATATAAAACACGCCCTCCGTGCCGACAGCGAGCTTCGCGAAGTTTTCCGCATCACGCATATTATCAAGTAATACTTTCTTTGGGTATTGGCCTCCTGTTTCTATAACGAGGCTCGCTTTAGCCCAGTCCTTTCCTGCTTTCGACGTGCCTTTCTGCACACCGATATTGGCAACAATCTTGCCTTTAATTGTTAATTCACTCATTCGTTATATCTGATTTATTAGTGATTTTGCGTGACTCAACCGGGCCGATAATATCGCGTTGAGGTACGATGTGTATCTCGTCCGATTTTGCTACTATCATAACGTAGTCGATGTGGAACAAATGACGGCGTATCTGTTTGACAAAACCGACGTGGTGCGTCCATTTGCCCGATATGCGCTCGCCGTTTATCACGATTCCATTGCGGACAAAATATGATAGCCGCTGACCGATTTGATACTTGTTTTTCATGTACAAATATAGTTATTTTATTGGAAAATAGACAACATTATTATTTATAAATACACCGGCACTGCATAGCAACGGCAGTGACCGTGATATGGGGTAATTCACTTTCATATGCATGGTATCCGACCATCGAATCACACATAAGAGAATCTGTATCCTTTATGTTTATATACGATACCTTTGCATACTCTATCTACAGCCCTACGGTCAAGGCCATCCAACTCCACATCCTTAGTGCAAGTATATATTTTAATTAGTCTCCCCGAGAAGTCGTACATTGCGATTTTATGCCCATTTTGTTTTATATGAGAATCTCGCATCCTCTCTTTCGCCGTTCCATAATTTATATTATACTTAGGGGTACACCATTCAAGGTTTTCTACCTTGTTATTATCAAGAGTTTCATCTTTATGATTGACTTGGGGTAAATTGTCGGGATTAGGAAGAAATGCTTCGGCTACAAGACGATGAATTTTACACTTTTTGTAAATTCCATTCTTGCAGATGTCAACATATCTGTAACCACGGCATGAGTAAGATTTGAGAATACGACCTTTGACGGAGTTATTCCTGCCATTTGACTTAACAACAACTCTTGACAAACTTTTAACTCTACCGAGACTACTTACTTGGTATAATCCCTCATACCCTTTTATATCTTTCCAAACTTCGTTTTCCATATTGCTGATGTTTTGATTATGCTGATGAAAAAAGAGAAAGAACGGGAAGGTCATCAGCTTGCCCTTGTCATTGGATAGCCACTCCCAACTATCCGTCTTTCGTACTACAAATATAATAAAAATACTCCTCATAATCAATAGTATAGCTATACTATTTTATATAAATAGGTACTGCATAACATGCACAGTGTCCGTGCATTGGCAGGTTTGTACCTTCTTCAACAGAATGGAAGCCACAATTGCCGTCACACAATTCACAATTGTACGAACTGCCACGCTTCACTATCCATCCGATAGCGCCGTCTGCTGCCGTCTTTAGCTCCCAGTGTTGCATCCACCCTTCGGCGATTCCGAAGCGAGTAAGGTCGTTGATGGCTGTATACATAGAATTTGTCCGCCCCCTGCCATAAGATATGCTTTCCCCAATTCCGTCTGCGACAAGCTGATTTGCGTAAGGATGTTTAAGGTTCTCGCCGATAGACCTCGCAAGAGCCATTTTCGTGACCCCAAGAAAAAGCCCTGCGCCAACGAGTAACATCAACTCATCTTTATATTTGTCGCAATAATCACTCAGACGCTCGTCGAAGGTCTTACCGTGGTTTTCGCCCAAAATAAGCGGCAAAATCAAATCACGGTTTTCTTCGTGGTCGGCGATTGCAAGAGTCAGAAAATAGTCGTCTATCGTCTCACGCAGCCAATCTATAACCTCGTCAATCTGCGACTGCGCACTGCGCAGCAGTTTATCATAACTGAAATGCTTCGGGTCGATGCTGGCCGAATAGCATATCTCAACAATTCTTTCAGCCGCCTCGCGCATTACAATGTCGAGGTTGTAATCCATCGACTCCTCCGCCTCGATGCGTTGACGCAAATATTCTTTGGCGGCTTCTATGTCCGATTCCTTTGGCTGTATCATCAGAACCACTTTAATGTTGTTTCACCTTTATATCCTTTCTCCCAGATATACCAAGCATAGCCCTGTGCAGATGTGCCGAACTCCCCGTTCATTCCACATGGTATGCGCCGCGAGCTTATCCATACCCGAAGTGGCGGGTATTGCTCGAAAAATCTTTTGCGCTCGGCACTTTCAAGATAGAGTATGCGCAGCCACACGGCCACTTTTCTACCGTCAGCCACCGTATCGAGACACTTGCGGACAAACTCCGTCGCCCCTTTATAAGGCACGTTGGTTATTATGTCGCCGTCCCACCGCTCTTCCTGTGTCATGAAGTCAAGCTGCTCAATTGACTGCCCTCTTGCGAGCAGGTCACTTTCGCGCACGTCATAGCCTTGTTCGATAAGCACACAGGATATATGGCGCAACCCCGCAAACGGCTCCCATATCCGCTTGCCAAAGTTCTCGATTTTAAGTAGCGCCCTTACTGCCTCAGGATGTGTGCAGTATAAGTCATGTTCCGCACGTTTGTGCCCAGAGTGGTTGCTCGCTCCGAGAGTCGAATATACATTTACTCTTTTCTTCGATTGCATCATAATTGTGTTTTGGGCCTGAAAATACGTTCAATCTTTCTGAGCGAATTGTTTGTCGCGGAGAATGTGCTGACGCGCTCGAACTCGGCTACGCATTCAAAATCCGACGGCATCGAATATTCGCTTATAAACAGCGGCGCGGTCTGAGCGAGCGCCCACTCATAAAAAGCGTTATGGTCGAATATGTCGCGGCGGTATTCGCGTGTTCCTTTATATGGAATATCGCAGTAAATAACCGAGTCAGGGAGTATGTCGATGTCGCGGTAGTCGGCGACTTTCATCTCATACTCCCCTTTGAAAAAGGGAGTCGCGCCCCTCCCAACTGCGCCTGTCGTTCGGCTGTCTGCAATCTCGACAAGTCGATTTGTAGCTTCGAATGATTGGAGCTTCGTGCGTACCACCCCCATTTTCAGCGAGTTAAACCGCTCGCTTTTCTCAGCGAACTCCATATCGTAAGGTCTGCACTTGACTTTTCCCATAAGCCTGCAAACCTCCTTGAATTTCAATCGCCGCTCGTTGGGCGTAGGCGCATAAAGCATCTCGTGGACAGTCTTCTTGTATGGCTCAATTTCGCGAGAATAGAGATAGTCACGCTGATTGTTGCCGAAGCTCCACGCGATACGCACATACGGATCCTTATCCTTTCGCTTATAGAACTCCTCCCGGCTTATCCACTCCGAGCCGTCGGGGATATTTCCCTCCAAGCAGTCGCGGAACAGCACAACGGAGTCACTGATGTCGGAGAAATGCACACACTTCCATTTGCCCGAAAGCAGGGCGCAGTGCGATATAGCTCCGCCGCCACAGAAAAGGTCGTAAAGATGTGTCGCAGACGGCAGCAAATCAATTATGCGCTCGGCAAGCCTTGATTTGCTCCCTTGAAATCCAATTCCGTAATTATTCATTATTCTGTTGGTTTTGGGCGTCGCCGTCGCTGTTCAGACTCTGATTTTTGACTTCGGCTTGTTTTGTCTTTATCTGAAAGAGCAAATCAGCCTGCTGCTGTTGCTTCTGTTCTCTGAGTATGCGCTCCCATTCGCCCACACACACATATTCGGGCGCACGTTCCGAGGCGGTCTGACATGAGATAAACCCTGCGTTAACACCCGTTGCAAGGTCGTTGATGACGGCGCTCTCATTAATGTGGACATAAGGCTTAATCCAATACTTTATCGGTAAATTCGAATAGGCGAGCGTTTTGCCTTTTTCAAGGCCGTAGCCGTAGGCAAATATCCTTACCATCTCATTGAGGAACGGTTGCCAGTCCGCAGCGTCGGCCATCGCTTTTTCAAGTGCCGGAGAGTAGAGCATCTTGACGGCGACACCGGGCAAATCCCCGCTATGCACTTCGGGCGGTATGACGGCGAATGACTGCTCGTAAATCATCTTATAGAGCGTGTCGAGCTGCTTCATATAGCTCTCGGAAGCGCTCTGTGACTGCAAATAGTCGACTTTATCGGTAGCGCTCATCGATATTGTCCTGACGGTGCCGTTGATGTCGTGCTGCAAGTCGTAGTTCTCGCCCTCGCCCTGAAAAACGAGTATCGGAGTGCCGAAAGCCTGATTGTTGTGAGCCATCTGCGAGAATGACAAATCGTAGGAGTCGCAACTGTCCTGCGAGGCCATCCAGCACGGGCCGTCGTCGTCGCGCTTGTAGGCTACAGGTATGAACGGGAAACCGTGCGGCTTTCGCTCGACAATAGTGTAACCCGACGCGCCGATAGTGCCAAGTATCTTTTCGAGAGCGTTCTTGTACTTCTCGCCGGTTCTTTTCATCCTCGTCAGATACTTGTTATCCCACACTTCAAGCCATTCGACGACAATCTCGCCGTTTTCGTCGTAGTCGTAGAACGAGCGGGCGAAAAGTTTCAGACGGCCTCGGTTGTCGGTATGCGGATATAGCGTCGAGCCGTCCTTATAGGAAAAGACTCTGTACCCAAACTCTCCGTTTTCATAATATCCGACAAAAGCGGCATTGGCGACAATCTTGACAGCCTTGACTGCTTCGAAAAATGCAATCTCCATATCCTTGCCGGCCCACCCCTCGCGGAACTCGCAATAGTCGTCAAAAAGCCCCTCTGAGGGTGCTTTGGTATTCAGCTCGAACTGAATGTCGTTTCCCGTGGCGTGAATGGTCTGTTTGAGCGCAATAATCTGTTGGAATGAAAAAGCGTAACGCGGAACACACTCGCGATATATGCGCCGCACGGTCTTGCCAGTGTCGTTGCCGTTTTCGTCATACACCGGCTCACGCTGCTCGCGGTAAATATCGGGATATACCGAGGGGTCGTTTATGATATGCCCTGACGGATAATACATACGGAGCATATCGGCTTCCGTCATCAAATCTGATTTAAGGCTGTCGCTCGGCATTGCCGGTTCATTTTCGGCGCTGAATGTGCCGTGAGTGCGATAACCCTCCGGGCGAACTATGCGCCACGGTCGGCGCGTCTTAATATCTCTCGTTTTCATGCAATTATCTGTATTTTATCGGGTTTACATATCTCATCATGCGTGGTCGGCTGTGTTTTTTCACTCTTATGTCGAATATTCTGCGCATAAGCATCGCCTCGATGAAGTCGGGCGAGTGCTTTGTGTATCGCTTCATCTCCAGCTTCTTTATAATCTGCCATGCGCGGTCAGACTGTGATATATCCTGACGTATCGCCTTGCGTTCAAGATTGAGGATTTGTTCGAGCTGTACGTTTTCATAGCCATTGCCCGAAAACCTCTGTTTCAAAAGTGTTGGATTTATGGAGTATTGCCCTTTTATCAGCCCGTCAGCAAACTCGTAGGCGCACTGGCTCTTTGTGTCGCCGTAGACAAATTTCATATTAGGGTCTACGGCTTGTTTGGGAATAAACGGAATAGCTTTCGGGAACACATCCTTGAATGTCTGCCCCATACCGGGGAGGTCATACGCGAAGTTTTCCTCGCGTATCTGCCAGTACTGCAATTTTGCTTTTACAGTCAAGGCAGCATTGACTATACCGAGGCGACACACGAAAACATCGTCGATATGATTGCCTATCCATTTAAAGAGGACGAGGTTATCGCCGCCGTCCCCTGCGACGTCGCAAGTGGCACGAAGCACGTTGTCGCCCATCTGCATGGGATTGGCGTAGAACTTCTCCATATCCGCGAGCTTTATCATGTCATCGCCTGCGTTCTTGAACTTCCAGTTGCCGTCGAGGTCACGGGCGCGTTGCTCGTCGCTCTGGTTGACAAGGTTTGCAAGATAGGTCGGGTCGGAAGACATCAGCGCGACATTGTCCGACAATTTGGCCTCCACAAAGCACACCGATTTGATGAAAAGCTCTTGCGGAGTGCCGTAGCGCTCGTATTCGGGTTTCCAATAGCTGTCGATTGTATCTTTGCACTGTTGATAGACTTCCTCGCGGCTGTCGCCCCAATAGATTGTATCGGGAGTGTCGCCATCCATGAAGCAGTATCGTATCTTGCCGTCGCGCTCTTTTATCGGCAGACCGTCCTCGCCAATCCACCAGTCTATAAACTTCGCCACCCAACTGTCGGGGTCAGGGTTACAAGTGCCGATAAAGCGGTTGCGGATGCCAAATGCGTTACGGTTACAGGTTATGAGATATTTGAACTTCTCATACGCCATATGCGTGACCTCATCTACTCCGATATATGAGAACTGCTTACCCTGAAAGCGAGTGCGGAAGCTCTCCATCGTTCCGGCATGGA
>CAMEGQ010000089.1 GCA_945916235.1 uncultured Porphyromonadaceae bacterium
AGCGACATGGCCATGCCCCACAGCATCAGCGATTTGACACATCGGCGAAGCTTCGCTCCGTCGCCCTCGCCGACGAATCTGCCCACCAACGCCTCTCCAGCGAAAGCGAAGCCGTCCATGAAGTAGGAGAACAGCAGGAAGAGCTGCATCAGCAGGGTGTTGACAGCCAGGATGACAGCGCCCTGACGCGCTCCCCATTTGGTGAACCATACGGTGACGGTAATCAGACACACTGTGCGCAGCATCATCTCGATATTGACCCGGAAGAAGCGGGCGAGCGACCGCCCGCTGACCACGTCGGCCCACCTTGGCCGCTCCACATGGTAGCGGTGAAGAAGGAAAAGAGCTACAGCCACGCCCGACCATTGCGCCACGAGGGTGCCCGTGGCGATGCCGGCTATCTGCCAGCCAAGACCGTAGACCAACCCGAGACTGACTATGATGTTGGTGATGTTGATGACGATGGAGACAATCATCATCATGCGCGAATTCTGCATCCCCAGAAACCACCCCGAAAGCGTGTAAGTGGCCAGCACGGCGGGAGCACCATAGATGAGAATAGTGAAATAGCGGTTGGCCAGTTCGGCTGTGGCGGCGTCGGCATCCACAATCCATCGCAGAAGCAGTCTCAGCGGCCACTGCAGCAGAATCATAACCACGCCTACTCCCACGGCTATAAGCAGCGAGCGGTAAAGCACCAGCGATTGCTCCGCTCGGTTTTGGCTCCCGTAAGCCTGGGCGACAAGCCCCGAGGTGCCACCGCGAAGGAACCCGAACAGCCAGTAGAGCATGTTGAACATCACCCCGCCCACAGCGATAGCCCCGATGTAGAAAGCCGACGACAAGCCGGAGCCATGGCCGCCCATGTGGCCGGCTATGGCCGTATCAACCAGCCCCAGCAGCGGCGTGGTGATATTTGCTACAATCGATGGGACCGCCAGCCCCAGTATCCTCCTGTTCATTGCCCGTACCTCAGCGATAAAAAGTAGAAGCAGGAGACTCTCACCATATTTTTGGGGTGAACATCTCCTGCTGATTTACTGGAGCGGTAGACGAGGCTCGAACTCGCGACCCTCAGCTTGGGAAGCTGATGCTCTACCAACTGAGCTACTACCGCATGTGGCGTTGGTTGGTTTTGCGTGACAAAGGTAGAGATTTTTTGCGAGTTGACAAAGTTTCGTGAAACTTTTTCGAAAAACGCCAATAATAAGTCTAAATGGATAATTGTAAAGGTAAATGTGGATTATTTTGAGTTAATAAATGTAAAATTGAATAATCATGTAAATATAATCCCTGCATTTGCCGCACAATTAGGGGATGAGTATGCTATAAGGGGGAATGCATAAGTGAAGGGGTTTATGCGCAGGGACGCAGCGGGGGAAAATGAAGGAGCGCTCCGGGGGGAAGATGAAGTTGCTCAACGTAAGAAAATGAAGGAGTGCTCCGGGGGAAAATGATGGGGTAACGGGAAAAATGAGGAGAAGCCGGGAAAAGATTTTGCAGTGAAAACGGGCCCCGTCGGGAGGCGGTGCCCGTTTGGCCGGTGGACTGGGGTTTACGCCCCTCTCCACCGGTATTTTTTTTGTTTTGGTATAGCGAGAAAATTCGTAAATTTGCAGATTAAGCGATACGGTGGCGCCGATGTCGCCCTGCCGGGGATGCGAAGACCGGCTCCGAAGATCCCCGCAGGCTGCAATGACCCACCATAACACCTACATTCTCAATAAGATGCTATTCAACCGGGAATCAACCCCACGCAGCGACAAGAGTATATATGCCCGGGGAGCCGACGACGGCTTCTGGATGGGACTGTATCTTGTGGTAATCTTCTTCTCCATGGTGGCGGCCTTGCAGTATGCGCTGGCCAACGCTCTGCTGCTGGTGCTTCTTGCCGGCGTTCCGGCGCTGACTTTCTGGTTTCTGCGTCGGAGCTACCGGGCTGACAATGGTTTGACTCCTTTCTCCGGCCTTTGGATGCAGGGGATAGTGATGTTCGGCTGCTCGGCATTGATTTTCTGCCTGACGGCGTATCTCTATCTGCGCTGGGTGGATCCGGAATTCATCTCGCGGGTGCTGAGTCTGGGGCTGGAATTCTACCGTCAGGCTGACACACCTGAAGCGCAGAAGGTAGTGGAGGAGCTGGAGCTGATTCAGAGCAATCCCGCCCGCCTGCTGTCGGCGCGCAACGTTGTGATGGGGTGGATGTGGCTTATAGTTTTCTCCGGCTCGTTGCTGTCGATGCTGATGGCCGGACTGGTGAAGCTTCGCCGTGTAAGCCGTGCGGAGTAACCTAAATAATTGATTAACAAAATAGAACGACTGATAGATATGGATATTTCGGTGGTAGTGCCCCTGTACAACGAGGCTGAATCGCTCCCTGAGCTGCAGGCTTGGATTGAACGCGTGATGAATGCCAACGGATTCACGTATGAAGTGATATATGTCAACGATGGCTCGACCGATGAATCGTGGGATGTCATCAGGCAGCTGCAGGCTGCCAACCCGGCAGTGAAGGGTGTATGCTTCCGTCGCAACTATGGCAAGTCTCCGGCTCTCAACACCGGTTTCGTGCGCGCCAAGGGGGATGTGGTCATCACCATGGACGCCGACCTTCAGGATTCTCCCGACGAGATTCCGGAACTTTACCGCATGATTACCGAAGACGGGTTCGATCTGGTAAGCGGCTGGAAACAGAAACGTTACGACCCTCTGTCGAAGACCATTCCCACGAAGCTTTTCAACGCTACGGCGCGCAAGGTCAGCGGCATCAGCAATCTTCACGATTTCAATTGCGGCCTGAAGGCGTATCGCAACAAGGTAGTGAAGCATATCGAGGTGTATGGCGACATGCACCGCTACATCCCGTATCTGGCTAAGAATGCCGGCTTCAAGCGCATCGGCGAGAAGGTGGTGCATCATCAGGCCCGAAAGTACGGCACCACAAAGTTCGGTCTCGACCGCTTTGTCAACGGCTATCTCGACCTGCTGACGCTGTGGTTCACCAATAAATTCGGCGTCAAGCCGATGCATTTCTTCGGCCTGCTTGGGTCGCTGATGTTCCTGCTCGGCTTCGTGGCCGTGATAGTGGTGGGCGCCTCGAAACTCTACGCTATGCACCATGGGATGCACTATACGCTCGTGACCAATTCGCCTTACTTCTTCATCGCCCTGACACTGATGATTCTGGGCACCCAGCTTTTCCTCGCGGGGTTTGTGGGCGAACTGGTAGTGCGTAATTCCCAGCGTCGCAACGAATATGAAATCGAGGAGGAGATATAAGCAGATGGCAGTCCGACAAACGAAAAATCTATATGCCATCGTGGCGCTGGCAGCCGTGCTGACCGGATTGGCCGGATGCAACACCTCCGGATGCGAAAACAATCGCAGCGCCCTGCCGATGATGGGATTCTACAACATCCGCAGCGGCGAACCGGTGATTCTCGACTCTATCGACTTCGGCGGCGTAGGCGCTCCCGGCGACTCGCTGCTGGTGTCAAGCGGGGAGAGCACACAGTCGTTCTATTTTCCGCTGCGCTTCGACTATACGTCCACCGCGTTCTACATCCACTACGACTACAAGGAGCAGGGGCTTGACGACCCGGCTCTTAACGATACGCTGACATTCAGCTACTCCACCAAACCATTCTTCGAGTCGGAGGAGTGTGGTGCATACTATGTCTATCATATTGACGGACTGAAATATACGAAGCATCTGATAGATTCTGTCGCCATAGTTGACTCGCTGATTACCAGCTACGATATGGAGAGGGTCAAAGTGTTCTTCCGTCTGGCTGAGCCTGAAACGCCTGACGATCCTAATGTTGACCCTGACAATCCCGACAATCCCGACAATCCCGACAATCAGGGCAAAGACCCTGAGGCTCCGGCGCAATTGAGAAGGGAGGTGCGCCTATGAGACGCGGCTTCTATCTTGCCGTAGCATTCGCGGCGGCTCTGGCGGCTACAACGATGGTCAGCGGGCAGCGTCGCGTGACCCGTGTGGACGATCCTCGCTCAGGCCTGCAGGGGAAGAATGAGAACCGCAACCCCGCCGACAGCATCGACTACTCGAAGCTTGTCCACTCCCACGACGAGATGGGCAATGTAATCCTGATTGATACTATCAACGGGCGCGAAGTGAAGGATACGGCCTCGGTGTCCTCCGATTCCACCTCCATCCCCAAGATGAAGTATCCGCTGTTCTACTCAGCTTCGGCAAGCGTTGACATCTGGGATCCTGTGATGCGTGCTTTCGGCCAGCATTACGGACTGATAGAGTTCTCGGGCGAGCTCAACCTCCACAACCGCTACATCCCCGTGGTGGAGATAGGTCTTGGGCAGGCCGACTATACTCCCGATGACAACAACTATACCTATAAGGTAGGGCTGACGCCCTATTTCCGAGTAGGTATGAACTATAACTTCCTGTACAACAGCAATCCCGACTATATGGTTTTTGCCGGCTTGCGCTACGGATGGTCGCATTTCAACTTCGATGTCGAGAATGTGACGCTTCAGGGAGGTTACTGGGACGAGGAAGCTAATTTCAATCTGCCGCGACAGAGCGTCAATGTCAGCTATCTGCAGGTGCTCTTCGGGCTGAGGGTGAAGGTGTGGAAGCAGATTTCGATGGGCTGGACCGTAAGATACAAGACCATCCTTCACGAAAGCGAGTGCAACTACGGCAAGCCATGGTACATACCGGGTTACGGGTCGCGCAAAGGCGCCATAACCGGTTCATTCTCCGTCACCTATACGATCCCGTTCCGCCACCATGAGACCGACACTCTGGCAGCGGCGCTCTCGTCTGATCTTCCGCAGAAGGGAGAAGTTTCCGATGCCCCATTGGCTCCGGGCGATACCATACGTACCCGCAGCGGCATAGAGATTACCACTGAATCACCTAACAATTAATACCATACAACTATTATGATAGCAATTTGCAGCGATCACGCAGGCTTCGAACTGAAGTCGATTGTGGAAGGCTACCTTGAAGCCAACAATTTGAGATATAAGGATTTCGGCACATATTCCGCCGAGAGCTGCGACTACGCCGACTTTGCCCACCCGGCAGCTCTGGCGGTAGAAAGCGGCGAATGTTATCCCGGTATCGCCATGTGCGGTTCGGGCAACGGCATTGCCATGACCCTCAACAAGCATCAGGGGATACGGGCGGCCCTCTGCTGGAACACCGAGCTGGCTTCGCTGGCCCGCAAACACAACGATGCCAACGTGCTGGTGATGCCGGCGCGATTCATAGCTCCCGAACTGGCTCTGGCCATCGTTGATACCTTCCTCCACACTGAATTTGAGGGTGGACGCCATCAGCGCCGCATCGACAAAATCCCCGTAGCAGGCTGCACCTGCAAGTAATCGTCGCCCGAGCCTCCCGGGTTACCCGGACTGACGCTCATAATCGTATAAACAGATAGCGGAAAGCGCATTGCGCTTTCCGCTATCTGTTTAGTTCTGTTTAGAGGCGCTTACTTCGCGGGGGAGAGCAGGAAGGAGAGCGAGTAAGGCTTTGCGTAGTAACGGTAGGGGTCGTGGGGATGCGTACCCCATGAAGTATCGCCGCCGAGGCCGCGCTGGAAGAGGTCGATGTAGAAGTAGTTGTGGTCGCGCGAGGGGTAGATGTCGTTGGTGTGTACCTGATGCTTGACCATTCCGAAGTCGAGGTCGGAGGGGATGTTCTCAAGCGCAGTGGCCGTCAGGGGTGCGAGAGCATCCATGACCAGGCCTGTGCCGTTGGCGGCTGTGACAGCTGCATGGCTGACGTCGGTGCGGGCGCCATTCTCCTGCGGACGGATATATTCCCACTTCATGTCGGCTACTGGGAGCGACCACTGACCTACGAATGAGGCGGTGTTGCGGTCGGCATAGTTTTCCCACGGGCCGCGGCCTGTCCACGAGAAGGTGTTGTACTTCTTGGGCATCGGCATCATCATACCGAAACGGAACATTTCGGGCAGCTTTACGCCTTCGTCGGGGATGAGGTCGGCTTTGACGCCCAGACTGCCGTCGGGGAAGACGGTGTAGATTACGGCATAGTCGGAGGCCACATCAGGCAGGCGGTACAGGGAGCTGGCTACCACGTTGTTGCCTTCGGCCTTGATGTCGAACGATTTGAGCTGTCGGTTCTCCGCTGCTGTGCGCCATGCGTTGGCTTTCACCTGCATGTTTTCGCCGAAATCATTGTCGGTGGGTGAGCGCCAGAACATCGGCTGAGGCGTGCCGTTAATGAGGTCTTTGCCATTAGCCTTATAGGCCACGGGAGCACCCTCATTGTGGCGGAAACGCACCGTCACGCCGTTGGAAGCGATCACTGTGGTCTCCTCGCGGTACTTATAGTCCTTGCCGCCTTTAATCTGCGGAGCCTTCAGTGAGGCGTCGGGATGGAGCGAGCTCCAGAGAGCCTGCAGGTCGGCTTTGGGCTCGGCTTTGCGCAGCTCGAACTGCTCACGGGCCACCTCATGGCCT
The DNA here is from genome assembly GCA_945916235.1 of uncultured Porphyromonadaceae bacterium. Classification (GTDB taxonomy): domain Bacteria; phylum Bacteroidota; class Bacteroidia; order Bacteroidales; family Muribaculaceae; genus UBA7173. The sequence continues at coordinate 6,481 of CAMEGQ010000089.1, forward strand.
GCGGGCACAAGGTCGGTAGCCTTCGTGGTGTAGGCGTAGACCGACAGATGATAGTCGGCATCGTCGTCGGCAGGGAGGGCCGGATAGGCCACCGTCATGGTGCCGCTCTCGCCGGCTCGGACCTCAGGCGAAGCGATGTTGCCTTCGGCAGTCTTGACGCCGTTGCGGAGCAGCTCCCAGCGGAAGCTGTAGTTGCCGAGGTCGGTGTCGTTGAAGTTATTGACCACCTTAACGTCACCCTTGGCAAGGTCGGCGGGGTAGAAGAGGATGTCCTGATAGACCTTCTTGACCTCCATCAGTGCCGGATGGGGAGTGCGGTCGGGATTTACCACACCATTGATGCAGAAGTTGTTGTCGTTGGTGTATTTCTGAGCTCCGAGGTCGCCTCCGTAGGCCCAGAAGTCCACTCCGTTTTCATCCTTGACCAGCAGACCCTGGTCTACCCAGTCCCAGATGAATCCGCCCTGCATCTGGGGCGAATTGCGTATGATGTCGAAATACTCCTGGAAGTTGCCGGTGGAGTTGCCCATCGAATGAGCGTATTCACACATTATATAAGGGCGTCCGGGGTTCGTGCGCGAAGCATAGTCCTTCATGTAGCCGATTGAGGGGTACATGGGGCAGATGATGTCGGTGTTGGTGCCTTCGCCGGCCTGCTCCTGCTGAACGGGGCGCGTCGGATCGAGACTTTTGATAAGCTCGTAGGCGGCGTAGAAGTTGGAGCCGTTGCCGCTCTCGTTGCCGAGACTCCAGCCGATCACCGACGGATGGTTCTTGTCGCGCTCCACCAGCGAACGCTCGCGGTCGAGCAGCGCGTCTTTCCATTCCGGAGCCGAAGAGGGGTGGTCCTGATGTGTGGCGTCCTGGTCGCGGTCGAAGTGAGTGCCGTAGCCGTGACATTCTATGTTGGCCTCATCGACTACATAGATGCCATACTGGTCGCAAAGCGCATACCACAGCGGCGGCTGGGGATAGTGGCTTGTGCGCACGGCGTTGATATTGTGCTGCTTCATCACCTCAAGGTCTTTCATCATGGTGGCGCGGTCGATGGCATGACCCGTGATGTGGTTGTGCTCGTGGAGGTTGACGCCGTGGATTTCAATCTGTTTGCCGTTGACCATCAGCATCGAATTCTTGATCTCCACGGTGCGGAATCCGACGCGGGCCGAGGTGGCCTCGATGGTTTTGCCATCCTTGTCGGTAAGCGTGAGCACCAGGGTGTAGAGGTTGGGGGCGTCGGCGCTCCATTTGGCCACCTTGGAAACTTTGGCTTTAAAGTTCAGGGTAGAAGCGGCCTGGGCGCCCACGCTCTTGCTCTGGGTTACGATAGCTTTGCCGTCATTGTTGAAGAGCTGTAGACGCAGTTTCGCTCCCTTGGGAGCTGAGGCCAAGTCGGCGACCTTCACATCCACATCGAGCAGACCGTTGCGGTAGCCTTTGTCGAGGGTGGTTCGGGCGAAGAAGTCGGCGATGCGCAGCGGAGCCACCGAGTAGAGGTAGACGTCGCGGTCGATTCCGCTCAGGCGCCAGAAGTCCTGGTCTTCCATATAGGAGCCGTCGGTCCAGCGGTACACTTCGCATGCCAGACGGTTCTCGCCGGGGTGGAGGTACGGGGTGATGTCGAATTCGGCGGGGTTCTTGGCGCTCTGCACATATCCGGCCTTGTGGCCGTTGACCCATACGTACATACCGGCCGTAGAGCCGTCGAAATGGAGAATGGTCCGGCGGCCGTCCCAGCTCTGGGGCAGGGTGAACGTGGTCACATAGCTGCCCACGGGGTTATCGTCGTGGGGTATGTTGGGCTGATGGCGCGGGAAGGGATAGTTGATATTGGTGTATATGGGGATGCCGTAGCCCTGACATTCCCAGCTTGAAGGCACGGGAATCTCTTTCCAGGAGCTGACATCGTAGTCGGTGCGCTCGAAGCCCACGGGACGGTCGGCAGGCTTGGCTACCCAGTGGAATTTCCACATGCCGTTGAGGCTCTTGACCCAGGGCGACTGCGCCGGGTCGTTGGCCAGCGCCAGCGCTTCGGTGGGGTAGGGGTAAGCCGTGGCGCGCACCGGAAGGCGTCCCTCGGCAAACACTGCCGGATTCTCCCAGTCGTTGGCGGCCGATGCCGTCAGCGCCAGCATCCCGGCAATTGCTAACAGAAATTTTTTCATGGATTTATGGGTTAGTTTTGGTATTTGGCTGTATTGGCGGCTAAGGAACCGGCTGCGGCGGGAGGTCAGAAGCCGGTGTAGGTGGCAGGCGAGAGGCGGTGAAGCTCTGCCTTGATGGCGTCGCTGACCTCCAGCGAGTCGATAAACTCAGAGATGCTCTCGGCTGTCACGGCAGTGTTGGTGCGCGTCAGCGCCTTCAGAGTCTCGTAGGGGTTGGGATACCCCTCACGGCGCAGGATGGTCTGAATTCCTTCGGCCACAACGCTCCACATCCCGTCGAGGTCGCGGTCGATGGCCTCGCGGTTAAGCAGGAGTTTCCGGAGCCCTTTGATTGTGGATAGAAAGGCGATGACGGAATGAGCCATCGGAACCCCGACGTTGCGCAGCACTGTGGAATCCGTCAGATCGCGCTGCAGACGCGATACCGGGAGCTTCTGGGCCAGGTGAGCGTATATGGCGTTGGCTATTCCGAGGTTGCCCTCCGAATTTTCGAAGTCGATGGGGTTGACCTTATGGGGCATGGCCGACGAACCCACTTCGCCCGCCTTGATCTGCTGCTTGAAATATTCCATGCTGACATACATCCACACGTCGCGGTCGAAATCGAGCACAATGGTGTTGATGCGTCGCAGAGCGTCGAAAAGTGCCGCCAGATTGTCGTAGTTGGAGATCTGGGTGGTGAAGGCTTCGCGCTCTATGCCGAGGCGCTCCTTAAGGAACCTGGCGGCAAACTCGGGCCAGTCGTAGTCGGGGTAAGCGGCGTGGTGAGCATTGAAATTACCCGTAGCTCCGCCGAATTTGCCCGTAATGGGTGTGGTTTCGAGCAGACGTATCTGCTGGCGCAGGCGGTAGGCCACCACGGCAAACTCCTTGCCCAGTCTTGTGGGCGATGCGGGCTGTCCGTGAGTCTTTGCCAGCATGGGTATGTCGGCCCACTGAGCCGCACGAGTCTGGATCTCGGTAGTCAGTTCGTCGAGTATCGGGATGAGCACCTCGTCCATTGCGTCGCGTATGCTCATCGGCACGGCCGTATTGTTGATGTCCTGCGAGGTCAGTCCGAAATGGATGAACTCTTTCCAGCGGTGAAGCCCCAGAGTGTCAAACTGCTCCTTGATGAAATATTCTACGGCTTTGACGTCGTGGTTGGTGACGGATTCGAACGATTTTACCTTCTCGGCATCGGCTGTGGTGAAGTTGCGGTAGATGTCGCGCAGGCGTTCGGCCAGAGCGTTCACTTCCATGCCGCAGTCAGAGATGTCGGCCAGCTGGGGGAGCGGCAGCTCCATCAGTGCGATGAAATATTCGATTTCTACCTTTACGCGGTAGCGGATCAGGGCGTATTCCGAGAAAAAGTCGGCCAGAGCAGCAACTTTGTTGCGGTAACGCCCGTCGACGGGAGAGATGGCTGTGAGTTCGGTCAGTTCCATGTATGAATGGTTGATAGGGTTGATTGGTTGTCTTGAGGGATGGGGAGAGGACTTTCTAAATCTTATAATTCTTATAAATCGTATAAATCTTATAAATCTAATAAGTCTTATAATTCTTATAAGCCTATTGGGAAGCGGAGTGAGTTTGCGGAGGGATGGGGCTTCTGAGGTGAAATTCAGAGCGTTGATCTCTTCCGCTGAAAAGTTGTACAAATGTAGCGAAAAAAAACCGTAAAAAAAAGTGCGCGAAAATTTGGAGGGAATTGGAGAAATGCCTAACTTTGCATCGCTTTTCCGGCGAGAAGGGCGCTTAGCTCAGCTGGTTCAGAGCGTCTGCCTTACAAGCAGAGGGTCGGG
>CAMEGQ010000090.1 GCA_945916235.1 uncultured Porphyromonadaceae bacterium
CTCATAAATCTACCCTTAATCGTGTATTGGATGATAGTTGCGGATTTTAGGCTTAAATTCTTGATAATGTCGTCCACCAAGCTCACCAGATTCCTGAAAGTTGCTATAATACTGTCAGTTAACTTGGCTTTGCCCTTAATTTCTATCGGCAAAACATATTCTGCCGCTGATTTTGGCGTCTTTCCCGACTCTGTGCGCGTTCAGACTTCGGCTCTTCAGGCAGCGATCGATTCAGTAGCTGCCCGGGAGGGCGGACGTCTGCGACTGCCAAAGGGGGATTACGTATCCGGCACGATTAATCTCCGCAGCCGCGTGGTGGTATGTCTGGACGAAGGGGCGAGAATCCTTGGGAGCGTGAATCCTTACGACTACCAGGGTTATGTCGTAGGCAATCAGGAAGGGAATCTGATGGCTGACAAATGCTCTGTTAGCAAGATGGCCCTTGTCGTGGCCGATGGCATCTCAGATTTTGGCATCATTGGGCACGGCACAATCGATGGCCGCGGACTGGATCTGGCATTGGCCATAGACAGTCTGCACCATATAGGAGAGCGTGTTGATCCTGCGTACAACACCCGACGGATGCGTCCGTCCATCCGACCGAAACTTTTCGATTTTGACAGAGCAAAGAATGGCGTGGTAAAGGATTTAACGCTCAAAAATTCGGCAAGTTGGGGACTTTCTTTAAACAAATGCTCGAATATCTTGATTAGTGGAATTGACTTTGAAAACCGAGGTTATTGGAACAATGACGGCATAGATATCGCTGACTGTAAACATGTGAAGGTAACTGACTGCAAAATCAATTCAGCTGATGACGGGATTGTGCTTAAATCGTTCGATCCCGCCGATACAAACGACGATATCGAGATAGAAAATTGCGAAATCCGTTCAAGCGCCAATGCTTTGAAGATGGGTACGGAATCGTTTGGCGGCTTCCGCAATGTCAGGATAAGGAACATCAGGGTGCGCGACACCTTCCGCTCTGCAGTGGCGTTGGAAACAGTCGATGGTGCTACGTTGGAAAATGTAGTTGTCGATGGAGTTGACGCACAAAATACCGGAAACGGAATTTTTATGCGGCTTGGTCATCGCCGGGGAGAAAAGCCCGGCAGCTTCCGGAATGTGGTTGTAAAGAATCTTACATGTACCATCCCCTTCGGGCGCCCTGACGAGGCCTACGACCTCCGCGGCCCCGATATCAACACGATTCACAATCCCTTCCCAAACAGCCTTACCGGTATTCCCGGCCATCCGCTTGAGAACGTAACGCTCGAAAACATTCATATTCATCATCCCGGCCGAGGCACTAAGGGGATGGGATATATAGGTAAATATCGCCTTCACGATGTACCCGAGGCGATCGATTCTTATCCCGAATTTCACATGTTCGGCGAGCTTCCGGCGTGGGGCTTCTATCTGCGTCACATCGACGGCCTCACGTTGAAAAATGTCAGTGTATGTCTGGAGAAGCCCGACTATCGCGATGCCGTGGTGACGGATGACGTGATTAATATTTCAGGTGAAATCACCGACGTTACCGAATAATCTCCCTTTGTCGCGTCATAATAAATAAGCCTTCCCTCAAGCTATGTGGTCTGGCCGTTAACATTTTTTGTGGCATGGGGTCTAAAGGAAGGGGTTACTCATCTTTTCGTCGCCGATAGTAGTGGACGGACCATGACCGGGGAAAATTACGGTGTCATCAGGCAGAGGGAGCAACTGAGTGCGTATAGATTCGATCAATTGATGTCCATTCCCCTCGGGAAAGTCGGTGCGCCCGATGCTGTGCTGAAAAATAGTGTCGCCGGTGAGGATGAATCCGGATTCAGGCACATAGAAGCATATCCCTCCGCGCGAATGTCCGGGAGTCTCAATCACGCGGATTTCCTCGCTTCCAAGGTGTAATACATTTCTGGCATCTATGAATTTATCGATATCAAGTGAGGAGGTCTTTACCGGCATGTGAAACATCGAAGCCTGTTTGTCGCGGATCATTGCCAGCGGCGCATCGGCCTTATGGGCCAGCACTTCAATGCAGTATTTCGCTTTAAGATGGTCGACGCCAAGCGTGTGGTCCACATGGGCGTGGGTCAGGAGGATATATTGCGGATGCAGATTGTGGCGGGATATAAAAGTGTCAAGAATATCTTCTTCCGACTTATTCATCATGCCCGGGTCAACTATAGCTGCTTCACCCGAAGCATCGTCCCACATCAAGTATGTGTTTTCTCCAAAATAATTGAATTCAAATCTCTGCAGACGCATGTTCTTTATGTTTAAGAGGCCCTGTTACAGGCCGGATTTCGTTGTTTTTATTATAACGTCCTGAGGATGCCAACGGTTGACCACCGCGATTATATAGGGACGTAGACAAGTTTTTTCGTCTCGAAAAACGGCTCTTTAAAGTATGTGCTGACATCTTCCACCTCCACTTTTGCTTTGGTCAGGCGGATTTCCTCCGATATATCCCCGCCCTTCAGGCAGATCAACCCGTTAGGCAAGCCGTTATGACCACCTTTAGCAATGTTTTTGCGCACGAGCGGCAGGAGATCATTAAGCGGCATGACGGCACGTGAAACGACAAAGTCGTACCGTTCGCGGCATTCGCCAATGTCGCCATGCTGGAAGGTGACATTCTTTAGTCCTAATTGCTCTGCAATATCGGATGCTACTTTGATTTTCTTGCTAATGCGGTCGATCAGGTGGAAACGGCAGTCAGGGAGAAGCGTTGCGAGCGGGATGCCGGGAAACCCTCCGCCTGTGCCCATATCAAGGAATGTCGTACCGGATTTCGGAATCAGAAATTTGGCTATTGCAAGCGAATGTAGTATATGGTTTGGATAAATGTTGTCGATATCTTTGCGTGATATGACATTGATTTTTGCATTCCATTCGGCATACAGCTCACCCATAGCCTCAAACTGTATGCGCTGCTCTGGTGTGAGATTGGGGAAATAGCGGTTGACAATATCCTGGTGTTCCATATCCGATTATTAGTTTGACGTCGGCAAAAGCCGATGACAAAGTTAAATAAACTCGGCCGATTTACCCAATTCGAACCATGAAATGCGTCAAAATGCGGCCCCCACACGCGCGATGCGAGCAAAAATTCATTTCATTTGGAATAAATGAAAGCTAATGGCGCATTATTTCGGCGATTTTTCGTAAATTCGCACGTTTTAAGCGGAGGTTTAAAAATCCTTTGTTGCAGGATTTGCCTGATGGCTATTCCTAAACCAATCAAAAGCGTATACAACAATTCACCATTCTTTGTTTATGGCAGAAAATAAACAGCAGGAAGTTACAGAAGCCACCAAGGGCTTGAACTTCGTAGAACAGTTAGTGGCCGAAGACCTCAAGGCAGGCAAAAACGGCGGACGCCTTAATACCCGTTTCCCACCGGAACCCAACGGCTATCTGCATATCGGACATGCCAAGGCCATCTGCATGGACTTCGGCGTTGCAGAAAAGTTCGGCGGTACGTGCAATCTCCGTTTCGACGATACTAATCCTACTAAAGAGGATACCGAATATGTCGACGCTATCCGCGAAGATATCCACTGGCTCGGTTTCGACTGGGGCGATCGCGAATATTACGCTTCCGACTATTTCCCCAAACTTTACGATCTGGCTATCCGTCTGATTAAAGAGGGTAAGGCATATGTCGACGATCAGACTTCGGAGGAGATCGCCGCTCAGAAAGGTACACCCACCACTCCCGGCACTGACAGCCCTTACCGCAACCGTTCTGTGGAGGAAAATCTCGACCTCTTCCAGCGTATGAATGCCGGAGAATTCGACGAAGGCGCCCGTGTGCTCCGCGCCAAGATCGATATGGCCTCGTCCAATATGCACTTCCGCGATCCGATCATGTATCGCATCATCAAGCATCCCCATCACCGCACCGGCACAAAATGGAATGTCTACCCCATGTACGATTTCGCACATGGCCAGAGCGACTATTTTGAGGGCGTTACCCACTCGATCTGCACTCTGGAGTTCGTGCCTCACCGTCCGCTCTATGAATATTTCGTAGCCGAACTGGCCGATGAAAGCTACTGCCCGCGTCAGATTGAGTTTAACCGCTTGAATCTCACGTACACGGTGATGAGCAAGCGCAAACTGCTCCAGCTTGTAAAAGAGGGGCTTGTAGCCGGATGGGATGACCCCCGAATGCCGACCATCTCGGGCATGCGCCGCCGCGGTTTCACTCCGAAAGCTATACGCAATTTTATCGACCGTATCGGTTACACCAAAATTGAGGAAGCTCAAATCAGCATGTCGCTTCTCGAACATGCCGTCCGTGAAGACCTGAACGCAATCGCTACCCGTGGCATGGCTGTGATGAACCCCGTAAAACTGGTCATCACCAACTATCCCGAAGGGAAGACTGAGACAGTCGAGATGGAGAATAATCCCGAAAATCCCGAAGAAGGCACCCATCAGATGCCTTTCTCCCGCGAGATTTATATCGAGCGCGACGATTTCATGGAGAATCCACCCAAGAAGTTCTTCCGTCTGGCACCGGATTCCGAAGTGCGACTGAAAGGCGCATACATTATCAAATGCACCGGAATTAAGAAAGATGCCGACGGCAATATCGAAGAGATCTATTGCACCTACGACCCTGAGACTCTCAGCGGGATGCCGGGCGCATCGCGCAAAGTTAAGGGTACTCTCCACTGGGTGTCGGCTCCGCATGCTGTCGACGCTACTGTACGCCTCTACGACCGCCTCTTCTCGGTAGAGAATCCCTCGGCCGAGACCGACAAGGATTTCCGTGAGCTTCTCAATCCCGACTCGCTGAAAGTCGTAGAGCATGTCAAAGTTGAGCCTTTCATCGCTGAAAATGCTGAAAAAGGGAAGAAATTCCAGTTCCAGCGCGTGGGTTATTTCACCCCAGACTATGACTCTACTCCTGAGCATCTGATTTTCAACCGCACTATTGCGTTGAAAGACAGCTGGGAAAAGGTTCAGACCAAACAATAATTCATATTCTTAAGATGCAGGGCGATTGAGTCCCTGCATCTTAAGATTTCATTACACTGATTATAGGGGAACGTAAAAGGATAGAATGAAAGACGGTGTTCAGTCGGACGAACAGTATATGCGTGAACTCTACGAGCGTTTTCGCCATGGAGTGATGAACAACGACAACTCGGAGTTTTACGACGAGAACGAACTGCTCGACATATATGATTTCGCTCAGGATGAAGGCGACGATATGGTCCAGCTGTATGTGCTGCTGACCGGGGCGCGTCTTTATCCCGACAGTGACTTTCTGGACGAACGCAAGGCTTTTTTTCTCTCGGAGATTAATCCTCAGTCGGCCCGCAATATGCTTGACCGCAAGGGGCGCCGCGACAGCGAGCTGTGGGCTATGCTCAAACTATCGCTCGATACATATCCCGACGGCAATCCCGAGGAGGGGCTTATCGGCCTGCTGACTTCAGACTATAACTTCTCCTGCGAAGCTATCATAAGAATCATCGACTTGCTGCGCGATCTTGACAGGCTCGACCTCCTGGCCGAAAATATCCAGGTGATTGCTGACAAGACAGATGTCAAAGATGTGCTTTATTTCGAAGCTGCCGAAGCGCTGTACACTGATGAACGATATGGCGGCATTGCCCGTGATCTGGCCGATGACCTGACGCGAAGCGATCCGTTTAACCCCATCAACTGGGAATTACTTGCCAAGATGGAAATGGCGCTTGGGCATTCGTCGGAATGTGTCAACGCCGCCGACTACGCTTTGGCCATTAATCCCGACAGTCAGCAGGCGAAACTGATGAAGGCTCTCGGCCTGCTCCCCATTGAAATCACCCACGGGACGTCGCGTACGGCACCCGAAGGGTCGTCTTCTGCCTCTGTAAAGACTCCCAATGAATCCGATTCCGACACTTTTGGATTGCTTGGTTGCTCTGTGAAGGTCGTCAACGACGAAAAGACCACAAAAGGAATTTCAGCCGATAAACGCCAAAAGATTGAGCAGGCGATCGCTCTGCTGAAGGAGGTTATCAAGGGGAATGATGACAATCCGATAGCAGTAAGATTCCTTGCCAGCAGTTATCAGCTTGTGGAGAACAATGCAGCAGCGGCTGAGGTGCTGAGAATGTTTGCAGAGTCATCTGAGGCTAATATCCACATACTCCCGGATTACTGCCGCATCCCTGGCGCAGACCCGAAGCCGCTTTATGAGGCTTTTGCCCGAGTTTCGGGCCGTAACGAGCGCCTGTGGTATGAGATGGCGGAGCGTCTGCTTAAGGACGTTTCGGCCGACAGTGCGATTGATTTCCTCGCCTACTACGACGAGAAGTTCGGCCTTCGCGACATTGCTGAATATTATATGTCGCTACTCTACCGAGGCCGGAGATTTAAGGAGTATATCGGTAATTTCACGCGTCTTTGTGAAGCAGCTGAAAAGATCGAAAACCCTTTCACGGGTCAGGCTTATCTTATGCTATCTGCCTGCTATCTGATCTGCCATCGCTTTGAAGAAGCCTATCAGATAAGCAACACACTTCTGGAGACTATGCCCGAGCCGGACGATTTCAATCTGTATTTCAAGCAGAAAGGGATGATGGTAACGCTTTCGGTGATTCGCAATCTGGCCAAGAATCCTCAGCCCTTTATTGATGACCCTGATTTCGATCCTATCTCCTTTCAGTTCTCATTGTCATAATTTTCCGCTTTCAACGCTAAGATAACCCACCATAAGCCATGAAATTTTCCGAAATCCCCGCCCATGAGTCTGTAAAAGAGCGTCTGCGCAATCTTGTCGACACAGATCGCATGCCGCATGCACTGCTACTTGAAGGTCCGGCTGGAATCGGAAAATTCGCTATGGCCCGTGCTCTGGCTCAATATATACATTGTGAATCGCCGGAAAACGGTGAGCCATGCGGCCACTGCCCGTCGTGCCGCCAGCATCAGAGTTTCAATCATCCCGATGTATTCTACTCCTACCCTATTCTGAAACGTGGTTCGGAGAAGGATTCCATTTCGGAAGACTGGATAGAGCAATGGCGCAACTTTCTTAATCAGGACCAGTGGATGGATTTCAAATCGTGGCAGTCTTCGCTCGGCAACCCCAATGGCCAGCCTGTGATATACCAGAGCGAGAGCGCAGCCCTGCTCCATAAATTCTCCACCACTTCATATTCCACAAAGTACAAGATTATGCTCATGTGGCTCCCGGAGCGCATGAACGGCGACTGCGCCAACAAGATGCTGAAACTAATCGAGGAGCCGCTTGAGGATTCGCTGATGATTTTCACATCTGACCGTCCGCGCGATATTCTCCCCACCATCTATTCGCGCCTCCAGCGTATAGAGATGAAGCGGTTGCCGACTGAAGTGGTTCGAGACTATATCCGTGCTCACAACGATCTGTCTGACGCCGATGCTGCTTCTATTGCCCATCTGGCTGAGGGGAGTATTCTGGAAGCCCGGCGCAGGATGGCAGATGCCGAGGAAGGTCAGCGCTTTCTGGAGGCTTTTATTCAGCTGATGCGCCTTGCATATCAGCGGAAAGTGGGCGCTCTCCGCAAATGGGGCGATGATATGGCCAAACTGGGGCGTGAGGCTTCGATGAGATTTTTTGCCTATTGCGAAAATATGATGCGCGAGAATTTTATGAACAATCTCCGTATCCCCTCGCTGGTATATCTCAACTCATCCGAACAGGCTTTCTCCAATCGCTTCTCCCCTTTTATCAATGAGCGGAACGTGGAGTCATTGGTCAGGGAGTTCACCCAGGCACGCATCGACATACGCGAGAATGGTAATGCACGCATTATCTATTTTGATCTGGCAATCCGTGTAATCCTGCTCCTTAAGCGATAATCGGTATCGATTTTTCTATTTGAAAGTATACTTTGGGTCTAATTGAGGGGCGATTATGATTATTTAGCACCCATCGGGCAATCTTATGTTGCGTAACATAAAAATTGCTATTGATTTTAATGAGAAATTTAGTAATTTTCGGGGTGAAAATTTTGCCACAGTCCTCGCCGTCGGAATGACGGTCAGATTGGGAGGTAGGAGAATCGCCCAGGGCTGTACCTTTGTCTAACCCTCGTAAATCAACTAAATTTCTAATAACATGAAGGTTTACCAGACTAACGAAATCAAAAACATCTCCTTGTTAGGAAGCAAGGGATCCGGTAAAACCACACTCGCTGAAGCTATGCTCTACGAGTGTGGAGTTATAAAACGCCGCGGAACCATCGAAGCGAAAAACACAGTTTCCGACTATTTCCCCGTAGAGAAGGAATATGGCTATTCGGTGTTCTCAACCGTGTTCTATGCCGAATTCCTCAATAAAAAGCTTAATGTGATTGACTGCCCGGGAGCAGACGACTTTGTAGGAAATGCCATTACGGCGCTGAATGTGACTGACACCGGCGTGATTCTGGTAGATGCTCAGTATGGCGTTGAAGTTGGTACGCAGAATATTTTCCGCACCACCGCTTCTCTCAAGAAGCCCGTAATCTTCGCTATCAATCAGCTTGACGGCGAAAAGGCTGATTTTGAGAATACTCTTGAGCAAATGAAAGAGATCTTTGGAAATAAGATTGTCCCCATCCAGTATCCTCTGGCTTGTGGCGCAGGCTTCAACTCCATGATCGACGTTCTGCTCATGAAGAAATATTCATGGGGCCCCGATGGCGGCGTCCCCACCATCGAAGATATTCCCGAATCTGAAATGGAGAAAGCCAACGAGATGCATCAGGCTCTCGTGGAGGCAGCTGCCGAGAACGATGAAACCCTCATGGAGAAATTCTTCGATCAGGGTCATCTTACAGAAGACGAAATGCGCGAAGGCATTCGCAAAGGTCTTGTCGACCGCTCAATCTTCCCCGTATTCTGCGTCAGCGCTCTGAGAGATATGGGCGTACGCCGCATGATGGAGTTCTTGGGCAATGTGGTGCCTTTCGTCAACGATATGCCGGCTCCGGTCGATACCGCCGGTGACCCCGTTCCCCCGGATAGCAACGGCCCGCTGAGTATCTATATGTTCAAAACTACGGTTGAGCCCCACATCGGCGAAGTGCAGTACTTCAAAGTGATGAGCGGTACTCTTACCGCAGGCGCCGACCTTGAAAATGTGACCCGCGGCGGCAAGGAACGTCTGGCTCAGCTCTACTGCGTATGCGGCCAGATCAAAACGCAGGTTGACAAACTTTGCGCCGGTGATATCGGAGCTACCGTGAAACTGAAAGACGCCCGCACGGGCAACACTCTCGATGAAAAGGATGTCGACATCGCATTCGATTTCATCAAATATCCCGCTCCCAAATATTCGCGTGCCATCCGCCCCGTGACTGAGAGCGATGCCGAAAAACTGTCGGCGATCCTTACCCGAATGCATGAGGAAGATCCCACGTGGGAAATCGAGCAGAGCAAAGAGCTCAAGCAGACCATCCTTTCGGGTCAGGGCGAATTCCACCTGCGCACTCTCAAATGGCGTGTGGAAAACAACGACAAACTCCCCATCATCTTTGAGGAGCCGAAGATTCCCTATCGCGAAACTATCACTAAGGCTGCCCGTGCCGACTACCGCCATAAAAAGCAGTCGGGTGGCGCAGGCCAGTTCGGCGAAGTGCATCTGATCATCGAACCGTACTCGGAGGATGCTCCGCTGCCTGATACCTACAAATTTGGCAATCAGGAATATAAGATGAGCATTCGCGACACTCAGGAGATACCGCTGCAGTGGGGCGGCAAGTTGGTGGTCCACAACTGTATCGTGGGCGGTGCAATCGATGCCCGCTTTATCCCCGCTATCGTTAAGGGATTGATGGACCGCATGGAGCAAGGCCCGCTTACCGGATCCTATGCCCGCGACGTACGCGTGTGCATCTACGACGGTAAGATGCATCCGGTTGACTCTAATGAAATCTCCTTCCGTCTGGCTGCCCGCAATGCCTTCTCTGAAGCATTCCGCAATGCCAACCCGAAGGTGCTTGAACCTGTCTACAATGTAGAGGTTATGGTTCCCTCGGATGTGATGGGTGATGTGATGAGCGACCTTCAGGGACGCCGTGCAATCATCATGGGCATGTCGAGCGAAAACGGCTTTGAAAAGATTTCTGCCCGTGTACCTCTGAAAGAGATGTCGAGCTATTCCACAGCTCTCAGCTCTATCACCGGCGGCCGCTCGTCGTTCACCATGAAGTTCGCTTCTTACGAGCTCGTGCCCGGCGATGTTCAGGAAAAACTCCTGAAGGAATACGCCGAAAAGAATGCTGAAGACTAATAGCCTTCACACATTTTCACCTCATTAATAACGCGTGGGGCTGCATCCAAATGAAGTGACCCCAAAAAGTTGGACGGGTTATTAACTATCCGATTTGAGAAAGAGT
>CAMEGQ010000091.1 GCA_945916235.1 uncultured Porphyromonadaceae bacterium
TGCTAAACTGACGTAGGAGCAATCCTACCACGAGTTCGAATCTCGTCCTCTCCGCTAAAGCAAGGAAATCAAGCCATTCGGCTTGATTTTCTTGCTTTAAGGCAGAGGCGGGTTGAGAACTCGTAGAGTTCGTAATCGCCCTCGGGCGCTTTCGGAGCGCAGCGGAGAAAGACTCTCGGTCCTCTCCGCAGCCTTTCTTGCTTTAAAATAATTGATTATCAATCAGTAGGGTCGCGCCTTGGTGCGACCTACCCGATTTAGCAAATCCAAACAATTGATAATCAATGTGGATAGGCCGCACCAAGGCGCGACCCTACTGGCGGATGGTAACAATGTGGACCGGATAATTAAGAAACCGTGTTTTATATTGCCCGATTCCCCGCCCAACCATTATAATAGATTCGCAGATGAGATTTTCTTATTGCCCGGATTGCGGAGCACAGCTGAGCCACAGGGATCTTGGCGATGAAAAGCAGGTGCCTTGGTGCGACGCATGCGCCAAGCCTTGGTTTGACATGTTCTCTACGTGTATAATCGCTCTGGTTCACGACCGGAAGGAACGTGTTTTGCTCCTGCGCCAGGGCTATATTTCCCATCAGTATGCCAATCTCGTCAGCGGCTATATGATCCCCGGTGAGAATGCTGAAGAATGTGCCCGTCGTGAAATCCTTGAAGAGACGGGCCTTACGGTCCAGGACCTCGAACTTGTGGGCACTTATTGGTTTGCCAAGAAGGGGCTGCTGATGATAGGCTTTATTGCCGGGGTGGAGGATGGAGAAGTGCGCCTTTCCACGGAAGTGGACTCTGCCTCGTGGCATTCTGCCGCTGAGGCTCCCTCGCTGGTGCATCCTGATAACGGTTCCTCCGTATCCGCCAAGCTCACCCGCATTTTTGCCGACCGTATGCGTCGATAATATCGTAAATTATATAGCAGAAGTAGGCCGCACCCTGAATGGACGCGGCCTACTTGTTCTTAGGTAAAATTGTAAAATTGTATGTGCTTAGGCTTTTGCCTCTACGGCAGCTCGCTCGATGGCAAGGCCGCGAGTATAATTCTTGATATAGGTGTCGAAACCGGCTACGTCGGCGGGATCGGGTGCGATTTCTTCGCCCTTATTGCCGCGGAACACATTGTTGTCAAGGTAGTCGGGGAGCGTCTGTCCATCAGCTTTGTTGACCAGATATCCGGCCAACAGCGCGATGCCCCATGCGCCGCCTTCGCCTGCGGTTTCCATCACAGAGATAGGCGAATCGAGCGCTGCGGCCAGGATGCGCTGACCTACGCCCTTGGTCTTGAACAGACCGCCGTGGCCCGTAATACGGTCCACTTTCACGTGCTCGTCCTTGAACAGGATGTCGTTGCCTATCTTCAGCACGCCCACAGCGGCATACAGATTGGCTCGCATGAAGTTTGCCAGATTGAATTTGTCAGTAGCCGAACGCACAAACAGCGGGCGTCCTTCGGCCAAACCGGCGACAGGTTCGCCTGATATGTAGTTGTAGGCCAACAGTCCGCCGCAGTCGGGATCACCCTTGAGCGCATTGTTATAGAGCTTGCCGAATACCTCGCCCATATCCACCGGAATGCCAAGCAACTGCTGATATTCCTTGAAAAGGTTGACCCATGCGTTGAGATCGCTGGTGCAGTTGTTGCAGTGTACCATGGCCACAGGCGAGCCGTCGGGGGTGGTGACCATGTCAATCACCTCGTAAGGCTTGGAAAGCTCCTTTTCAAGCACAATCATCGAGAACGACGATGTGCCGGCCGAAACATTGCCAGTGCGCTGCAACACGGCGTTGGTAGCTACCATGCCCGTGCCTGCGTCTCCTTCGGGAGGACAGAGCGGAGCGCCGGGCTGAAGGTTGCCGCTGGGATCAAGCAGCAGGGCGCCCTCGGCCGTCAGGCTTCCGGCATCCTCGCCGGCCGCGAGCACCTGAGGCAGAATGTCGTCGAGCTTCCAGGGAAATCCGTGGATAGCCACCAGAGCATCGAAGAGCTCCACCATGCGGGCGTTGTAGGTCTTCGTATTGGTGTCCACGGGTATCATGCCTGAGGCATCGCCTACGCCGAGCACACGGCGCCCAGTAAGCTTCCAGTGGATATATCCGGCCAGAGTGGTCAGGAAGTCGATCTGACCCACATGCGGCTCCTTGTTGAGGATGGCCTGATACAGGTGGGAGATGCTCCAGCGCAGGGGAATATTGAATACGAACAGCTCGCTCAGCTTGGCGGCAGCCTCACCGGTGTTGGTGTTGCGCCATGTGCGGAACGGGACGAGTATCTCACCCTTGGAGTCGAAGGCCATGTAGCCGTGCATCATAGCGCTGATGCCGATGGCTGCGAGCCGTGTCAGCTCCACTCCGTATTGCGCCTTGACATCTTTGCGAAGGTCGGCATAGCAATCTTGCATACCGGCCAGAATATCGGCGATGGAGTAGGTCCAGAGGCCGTCTACGAGCTGGTTTTCCCATTCGTGGCTACCCTGGGCTATGGGCTTGTTGTCGGCATCGATCAGTACGGCTTTAATACGGGTAGAGCCAAACTCGATTCCGAGAATGGCTTTACCCTCTTTGATGGTCTGAAGTGCGTCCATTTATCAGCAGAGCGATTTGTTGAGCATATAGTAAACCTCGTTCCATCGCATTTCATTCTTGAATGCAGGGATTGTGGTCTGTGCGTCGATATGGAGCATTTCGATGCCTGCGATTTCGGCATAATCCTGCCAGAATTCGGGCGTAAGATCGTAGGAGAAGCAGCTGTGGTGAGTTCCGCCTGCGAGAATCCACGCTCCGGCACCGGTTGCGAAGTCGGGCTGAGGAATCCAAAGAGCCGAAGCTACGGGAAGTTTGGGCATGGGCTTGGAGTCGATGCACTTTACATCGTTGACAATCAGACGGAAACGGTTGCCGAGGTCAACTACAGTGGCAGTGATGCCGTCGCCGGGCTTCGAGGTGAACACCAGACGGGCCGTCAGGCTCTTGCGTATGCCGATGCCGAGGAAATGCACTTCCAGACGCGGACGCTGGGCGGCGATAAGCGGGCATACTTCGAGCATATGGGCTTGAAGGATAGAGCTTTGCTTGCCGTTGAAGTTAAGCGTATAGTCTTCCAGGAATGAGCAACCCTTGGGAAGGCCCTGGCTCATGAACCATACTGTGCGGTAAAGAGCGGCCGATTTCCAGTCGCCTTCGGCGCCGAACCCGTAGCCTTCTGCCATCAGGCGCTGAGAAGCCAGACCGGGAATCTG
Source organism: uncultured Porphyromonadaceae bacterium (assembly GCA_945916235.1). Lineage (GTDB taxonomy): Bacteria > Bacteroidota > Bacteroidia > Bacteroidales > Muribaculaceae > UBA7173. Next base: position 3,249 of record CAMEGQ010000091.1, read on the forward strand.
GTCGAATCCGACAAATTTCGGATCGTTGATGTCCTGAGTGCCAAGATCGTCAAAATTGGTCGTGAAGCCCTTGGCTCCCTTCTTTGTAAGGATAGCGCGCAGGGCGAGTTCGGCGCGGGCCGAATTCCATACCTTCTTGTAACCTTCCGAAGCCTTGTCTTCCAGAGCGGCATCATGGTCATATTCCTTGAAATATGTCTCTACCAGGGCGTCAACGTCAGCATCGGCCACTGCTTTGAAGTACTCCATCAGTTCGCTCACGGGAGTGTAGTCAACATGGTAGCCCAGACGCTGCTCGGCTTCCACCTTGTCGCCGTCGGTTACGGCCACATTGTTCATCTGGTCGCCGAATCGGAGGATGAGCATATCCTGCGAGTCGGCCCAAGCGGCAGCCACACGCTCCCAGACAGCAATCTGCTTCTGAGCTTCGGGGTCGGTCCAGTGGCCGACCACCACTTTGCGGCGCAGACGCATGCGCGAGCAGATATGGCCGAATTCGCGGTCGCCGTGAGCGCTCTGGTTGAGGTTCATGAAGTCCATGTCGATCTCATTCCAGGGGATTTCGGCGTTGTATTGTGTATGGAAATGAAGCATCGGCTTGTTGAGCTGCTGCAGGCCGTGGATCCACATCTTGGCAGGTGAGAAGGTGTGCATCCAGGTGATTACGCCGACACATTTCTCGTCGTTGTTGGCAGCCTTCATAAGGTCGGCTACCTCCTTCGATGAGTTGGCGGTGCCTTTGTATACCACCTTCACGGGCAGATTGCCCGAATTGTTGAGGCCGTCGACCATCTCTTTCGAGTGAGCGTCAACTTTTACCACTGCATCGCCTCCGTAGAGGAGCTGGGCGCCGGTGATCCACCATACTTCGTAATTGTCAAATCCGTTCATGATATTATCTTGTGTTTTTAGGTTTTTGTTTTAATTCAAGTTTGTTTAGGAGAGAAGGTGTCACGCCGTTCAGAGTGCTGTCGGCGGGGATAGGAGAGTGGCTTATTTCTTTTTCTGGCCGTAGTAGGCGTTGGGGCCGTGTTTACGCGAGAAATGTTTCTCCACCAGCAGCGGATTCATCGTCAGAGAGGGGTTGACACTGTAGGCAATGAATGCCATCTTCGCTACCTGCTCCATCACCACTGCATTGTGAACTGCCTCATCCGGAGTCTTGCCCCAGCTGAACGGACCATGGTTTTTGACCAGCACGCCGGGCGTATGAGCCGGATTAATGCCGGCAGATTTGAAGCGCTCCACGATTACGTTGCCCGTCTCAAGCTCATAGTCGCCTTTGACTTCAGCCTCGGTCATGTCGGGAGTGCAGGGGATTTCATTGTGGAAATAGTCAGCGTGAGTGGTGCCGATATTGGGAAGGTCGATTCCGGCTTGAGCCCATGCTGTGGCGTAGGTGGAATGGGTATGAACCACACCACCTGCTTCCGGGAACGCACGGTATATCACCAGATGTGTCGGGGTGTCTGACGAAGGGCGAAGGTCGCCTTCCACCACTTTCCCGGTCTGCAGGTCGACAACGACCATATCCTCAGGGCGCATCGTGGCGTAGTCGACGCCGCTGGGCTTGATTACTACCAGACCCTTTTCGCGGTCTATGCCGCTGACGTTACCCCAGGTGAAAATCACCAGGCCGTGACGCACCAGATCCATATTGGCGCGATATACTTTTTCTTTTAATTCTTCGAGCATCTGATTTGTCGGTTAAAAGAGTTATTGCTTATTGACAGTAGAGCCGGCAGGCATTACGCCCGTAGGTCTACAGTTTGAATTTGTGGCATGTAGAATAAGCCTCAAAGTCGAACCGGTGCAGACGCGCGCCGCGCCGCGAAGTTGTCTTGTCGATCTTTTCCGTAGGTACGATGCAGCTGAGTTCATTGACGCGTTTGCGGAAATTGCGCTTGTCGATTTCCTCGTCGAGTACTGTCTCGTAAAGAGCCTGAAGCTGCGACAGGGTGAAATACTCAGGCAGCAGATTGAAGGCTACCGGCTCGGTGGCGAAGTTGCGCTGCAGGCGCTGGCGGGCTGCTTCTATCATCTGAGGATGGTCGAAGCAGAGCGGGGGCAACTCGTCGAAGGGTGTCCAGCATCCGCCGTGAGCTTCCGTCTCGGCCAGCACATCCTCGGTGAGGTTGATCAGCGAGGTGTATGCGATGGAGACCACTCGCTCGCCGGGGTCGCGGTCGACCGACCCGAATCCGCCCACTTGCTCCATGTAGATGTCTTTCAGACCCGTAAGGTCCGACAGTACGCGGTAGGCGGCCTGATCGATGCTCTCGTTTGGCTCCACGAAGCCACCCATGAGCGACCATGCTCCCTTCTCGGGCTCGAATTTGCGGCGGGTCAGCAGGATGCTGAGACGATGGTTCTTGATTCCGAAGATGATACAGTCCACAGCCACAAACATGCGGCTGTAGATTTCGTAGTAGTTCTTTAAAGGCTGATTCATATCTAAGTTAAAATCGATGCGGGATGCCGCTCATATGAAGCATGTGATGAATGTCGCCAAAAGTTGTTGAAACTATAGGGAAACGGGCGACATCCCGCATCGAAAGAGTTTGATAACTGGTAATACCTGCGGCGGCTTACCAGAAATATATGTAGAAAGCTACCGTAATGCCGAGAATGATCACAGTGTTGATCACATCCCATGCGTTCCAGCTTGCGCGGGTTGCAGCGCGCTGCTCGGGAGTTGACGTGCCAAATACGAGGCCCTGAATCTTGGCGGGGTCCGGCTTCTTTGTGAAGAGCGAAACCACGATGGCCACTACCAGACAGAATACCAGCATCCAGCCGCAGAAGAAGAGCCAGTTGGTGTCGTAGAACATCCACTGGAACCAGTTGGACGTGTCGCCGCCGGGGATTACGGCTGCGTTGCTGTAGTATACTTTGGCGCCGAGGCGGCACATACCGATGACGAGGCCGGAAATAAGGGCCCACATACCGCCCTGTGCCGTGGTGCGCTTCCAGCAGATACCCATCAGGAATGCTGCTGCGATACCCGGAGCGAGCACCGACTGCACATCCTGCAGATAGAGATAGAGCACATCGCCGATGGAGCGCATGATGGGAATCCAGAGGATACCGAGAAGTACAATCACTACCGTGGCTGCCTGACCGATACGCACCAGTTTCTTGGGGTCGGTGTTGGGCTTATAGCGCTGGTAGAAGTCGATGGTGAACAGGGCTGCCGACGAGTTGAACAGCGATGCCAGCGAGCTCATCAGGGCTGCGAGAATACCGCAGACAATCAGACCCTTGACGCCGGCGGGAAGCAGCTTGGCCACCAGGGTGGGGAAGGCTGCGTCGGTGTTCAGGTTGCCGTTGGCAAGCAGGGGGAGGAAGCTGCCGCTCTGCTGATGCAGGGCGAAGGCGATCATGCCGGGAATGAGGAAGAGGAACACGGGCAGAAGCTTCAGGTAAGCGCCGAAGATTGTACCGCGGCGGGCTTCCTTCTCGTTTTTACCCGAAAGCACGCGCTGCACGATGAACTGGTCGGTACACCAGTACCAGAAACCGATTACGGCCGAACCGATCAGGGCACCGAGCCACGGGAATTGCGCGTCGCGGTTGTCGCGTATCAGGTTGGTCATCGTGTCGCCGTATTCGTTGACTTTCACCTGTGAGCAGATCGACATCATCTGATCCCAGCCGCCCAGCTCCTTAAGGCCGAGCACGAGGATGATCAGCGAGCCGAGCAGAAGTATAGGCGTCTGAAGCACTGATGTATAGAGCACGGATTTCATACCGCCGAAGATGGTGTAGAGAGCTGTGATGAGCACAAGGCCGATGGCTGCAATCCAGAAGAAGTCGATGCCCCAGAGCGTGTCGATGCCGAACACCTGCTGGAATACCAGACCGCCGGCGTAGACCGTCACGGCTACTTTCGTGAGCACGTATGAGATAAGCGATATAAGCGACAGGATTGTGCGCGATGCCGAGTTGTAGCGGCGCTCCAGGAATTCAGGCATGGTGTAGACCATTGAGCGCGAATAAAACGGCACGAACACCCAGCCCAGAATCAGGATCATCCATCCCTGGATTTCCCAGTGGGCCATAGCCATACCCGAAGCGGCGCCTGAGCCTGCGAGGCCGATCAGATGCTCCGAGCCGATATTTGAAGCGAAGATTGATGCGCCGATGGCGATCCAGGTCGCATCCTTGCCGCCCAGGAAGTAGTCGGCTGCGTTGTTCTGTTTCTGACGGACTACCCACCATATGATGCCGATCAGGGCAACAAAGAATAGGGCAATCACAATCCAGTCAAGTAGTTCCATTGTGTTTAAATCAGGGTTGTTGGTTTAAGGTTGTAGATTTGGTTTCGTGATGTTATGCTGTCTGCCATGGGCTTCTCAGGCGGAGCCCATGGCAGATCGTTTTCCGTTATTCAGCCACCGAGAATTTGTATACGCAGTGGGAATTGTAAGTTTCGCCCGGGCGAAGCACCACTGAAGGCCACTGGGGCTTGTTGGGGCTGTCGGGATAATGCTGGGTTTCGAGGCAGATGGCGGCTCGCTGATTGTAGACGATCCCCTTTTTGCCCGTTACGGTGCCGTCGAGGAAGTTGCCGGTATATACCTGTACGCCGGGTTCGTTGGTGAGCACTTCCATCACGATGCCCGAATCGGCGTCGCTCAGACGGATAGCGGGGCGGCTCGCGTCGCCTGCCGTGTTGAGTACCCAGTTGTGGTCGTATCCGTTACCGTTTTTGATCTGTTCGTTGTCGGCGGTGATGTCTGTGCCGATGGTTTTGGCTTCGCGGAAGTCGAAGGGAGTACCGGCCACAGTGTCGATTGATCCGGTGGTCATGAATGTGCTGTCTACCGGGGTGAAGCAGTCGGAATCAATCCAGAGGGTTTCGCCTGTGATGGGCTTGGTGGCGTCGCCCGAGAGGTTGAAGTATGAGTGGTTGGTAAGGTTGATGATGGTAGGCTTGTCGGTGGTTGCCTCATAGTCAAGCGCAAGGGCGTTGTCGCTGCTGAGGGTAAACGTTACCTTGGCATTTACTGTGCCGGGGAAGCCGTTGTTTCCGTCGGCATCCTCCAGAGTGAGAATCAGCGTGGTGTCGTTAGGCTGTTCTGCCTGATATACACGATACTGCCAGCCGAGTGTGCCCATGTCGGTGCCACCGTGGAGGCAGTGCCCGAAGTTGTTCTGCGGAAGCTGGAAGGTGTCTGCGTCGAGCACGAATTTGCCCTGGTTGATACGGTTGGCATAGCGGCCGATGCTTGCGCCGAAGTCGGTCTTGTTGTTTTCGGGGAAATAAGCCTGAACGCTGTCGAATCCGAGCACCACATCGGTGAGCTCGCCCGAGCGGTTGGGCACCATCAGCGACACGATGCGGCCACCGTAATTGGTTATGTTCACTTCCATGCCGTTGGCGTTTTTGAGGGTGAACAGCCTGGTGGTGTCGCCGTCGACTACTGCTACGAAATTCTGAGGATCAAGTCCGGAGGCAGTGACAGCCTGAGCGTCTTTTTTACCTGTGCAGGATGCTGCAGCCATCACTACGAGGGCTCCAAGAGGCATCAGCATTGATTTTTTCATGGTTGCGTTGAAAAATATAGTTGTACGATTGGTTAGTCTGGCAGGTGGAGGGCGGAAGGATTCAAGTGAGGCAGCATACGTCACTCTCGGGACTTTCCGCGTCTCCTGAGCGTAAAGTTACAAAACTATTTGCCACCTTTCCAAATTTTAAATATGTTATAAAGCAGGGAAAAGTGTTAATATTACACTTATCGCATCTTTATTTCTCATTTTTACCATTATTTGCGCCAAAACTGCCAATTGCATTCCTGCCTGATAGGTATGAAAAAGAGGAACGTCCTTGTGGAAATTCCTCTTTGGTAAACTCGTGCGCAGGGGGGGACTCGAACCCCCACGACCGAAGTCACCAGATCCTAAGTCTGGCGCGGCTACCATTACGCCACTTGCGCCTTAAAATTTTCACTACTCTTTATAGCGCCTCTTGCGCCGGACGGCATCATGTGAGAGCCGGTTTTTCACGGGCAAAATTAGGAATTTTTTTTCATACCTGCAAAATTCCTCTTCAGCCTGTAAAAAATCCCTTCGGGCTCCTCTTTGATATGTACATGCGGCATGCCGGTCTCTTTACTGATGAAGATTATCGACGAATGCATCACTATGGCTATCGACTCGTCAAACTCCACGATGGCGTGGATGTTGCGGATCGGAATCATGTGAAACGGCGAATGGAGCGGGATTGCGTTGAGAATCAGATTGTACTCATCGATTTCCACCGATGGCTCTTCCGGTAGCTTCTCGAACAGTAGTGGGATATCCAATTCGTCGGGCGAGCTCGGACGTTTACAAAATTTCTTGTATATAGCTTCTATTACCTTTTTCTGAATCATGGTGACGAAAAATATTTCCGTAAGACTGTGTGTTCCTACTCCTCTGCGGCGGGCGTCGCTGGGTTGCGATTTAGGATCTTTGAGCGTGTAAGCGCTATCCTCAAAACAACCCCGTACACACAAATGTGGCGCGTCTGAAGGAATAAGATGTCAGAACTCTTACGGACGGGTGCGAATGATCTCAGTACTTGAGTTCAATAACGCTACAAATTTAATGATTTCCGCTCGTTTTTATAATATATTCCTTTTTTATTTCTGCATCAATGGCCGATTTCTCCACAAAGCCATTGCTTGGAGTCCATATTCCGCTGACCCTGTCTATCGCAGATCGATGAAAAGCAGTAGCCCCGGAACTCCTTTGTGAGAAGTTCCGGGGCGATTAATATTCGGTTAGGTTACAGTCTGTCAGGCGAGGAAGCCCAGAAGCACACCGGCTGCCACTGCCGAACCGATCACGCCGGCCACGTTCGGGCCCATGGCGTGCATCAGCAGGTAGTTCGACGGGTCGTATTCCAGACCGAG
>CAMEGQ010000092.1 GCA_945916235.1 uncultured Porphyromonadaceae bacterium
ATTTGAGTTGTCGATTGGTTGACCGAGGCTGAGATTTTCCTTGGTTTTATCTCATCGGTTCGGATTACAAAGTTAACCATCCGCCCGGAATTAACCAAATTTTTTTTCTGCCCGACGATGTCGGAATTTTGTCAGAATTTTGCATAGATGTCCTGAATCACCAACCCTGCCAGGCGCATCCCGAAGGTAGCGGTGATATGGCATAGCGAGCCGTTGACGGACACTTTCCCGAATTGCATAGGTGCGTGAGATTCGGATGCAATGCTTTCATGTTCAGGTTTTTGCCCGATGGGGTGATTGGATATCCTTTCGGGTGAATAGACGCAGAGGAATTTCCCTGCGGGAAACTCTCCGCTTCTGCGAAATCGACTTCTGAGCGCCGCCCCGAGCGGACAGCCGGTCACTGTCCAGAATTCTGCCACGGCTATCTTCCCCGGATCCATTTTCAGCGCTGCTCCCATCGATGAAAACAGCTTAAGGCCCTTCACGGCTGTGGCCCGGCGGATTAGCAACGCTTTGTCTTTCAGCGAATCGATGGCATCGATCACATAATCGAAGGCTGCAAGGTCGAATCTGTCGGCTGTCTCCTCGCAATATATCTCCTGCCTCACATCCACCTCGGCCCGGGGATTGATGTCGAGTAAAATCCGCCTCATGGCTTCCACCTTCGGCTCTCCCACGGTGGAGACCGTTGCCGGGGCCTGACGGTTGATGTTGGAGCCGGCCACGCAGTCGGCGTCGACCAGTGTGATATGTCTCAGCCCGGTGCGTACAAGCGCTTCGGCCGCCCATGATCCTACGCCGCCGATACCGAATATTATAACTCTTGCTTTTGCCAGCGCCTCCATCGGCCCTTCGCCGAGTGCCATCAGCGACCGTGAAAAGCGGCTGTCATCTCCCGCGGATGTTGTTGTTTCGTCCATCGTTCGTCCTTATTTTTTGCAAATTTAGTGAAATTGCGCCATTTTAGCCGCCATCCCCGCCGCTTCTTTCTTCAGATAGTAATAAGAGCCTGGCCGTTAACATATATTATCGAACCGGCTCTAAATAACCCTATCGGCTCAATTCAGGCAATAAAATGACAAAAATCGGCTCAACATGAGCCGATAATCCGGCAAATTTTACTATTTTTGAGCCGATAATTCTATCAGCCATGACCCAAGAGCGTTAATCCCGGTTAATTCTCAAAACCTCAGTGCGATTTTAAGCTAAAGCCATGCAGAAGCGCCGCCGCAGTTTGCATATCTGCGGGAAAAGGCCTACCTTTGCACTAATCAAAGGCTCACGCTCTCCAAGCCGGGCCCGCGACAGTCTCAATCATTCTACACATTTGTATGCGACAGACACATGACGCCGTTCTTGAACTCGAAGACGGCACCATTTTCAAAGGCAAGTCGTTCGGTTACGAGGTCGCGACTGCCGGCGAGGTTGTGTTCAACACGGCCATGACGGGCTATCCCGAAAGCCTTACCGACCCTTCTTATGAAGGTCAGATTCTTGTCACCACTTATCCCATTCTCGGAAATTACGGCGTTCCGCCCGAAACTCTCAAGGACCACGTCAGCGAGTATCTTGAAAGCTCGCGCATCCACTGCCGCGCTATCGTGGCTCAGGATTACTCCTGGGAACCGAGCCATTGGCTCTCCACGCGCTCGCTTGATCAGTGGCTACGTGACGAGAAGATTCCGGGCATCTACGGCATCGACACCCGCGCTCTCACCAAGCATCTGCGCGAACGAGGCTCGATGTTGGGCAAGATCTATTTCAATACGCCCGACGAGGTGGAATTCTCTGACCCCAATGCCGAAAATCTTATCGCCAAAGTCAGTTGCACCGAGGTGGAAACCTTCGGCGAGGGTGACAAGACGATCGTGCTGGTCGATTGCGGCACAAAATACAATATCATCCGATGCCTGACCCGTCGCGGAGTGAAGGTAGTTTGTGTTCCCTGGGACTACGATTTCAACCTCATCCCCTTCGACGGGCTTTTCATATCCAACGGGCCTGGTAACCCCGACTTCGCCGAGGCAACAGTGGCCAACATCCGCAAGGCTATGGCCACCGGTCGCCCAATATGCGGCATATGCATGGGCAACCAGTTGCTGGCAAAGGCAGCCGGAGCTTCGACTTACAAACTCAAATACGGCCACCGCAGCCATAACCAGCCTGTGCGCATGGTAGGCACCAACCGATGCTTCGTTACATCGCAGAATCATGGCTTCGCCGTCGACGACGCTACGCTTCCGGCCGACTGGGAGCCGCTCTTCACAAATATGAACGACGGCACAAACGAGGGCATCCGCCATCGCTCGCTGCCGTTCTTCTCCGCACAGTTCCATCCCGAAGCCTCCTCCGGCCCGCGCGACACGGAATTCATCTTCGACCAGTTCCTCGACTTGGTCCGCAACCATAAGGCATAGCATCGACCGGAGGCCGACGCTTTCTGATATCTGTATCTAATATATCATCTGTATATTCCGATTCCACTCATGGAAAAAATCAATAAAGTTCTCCTCCTTGGCAGCGGCGCGCTGAAAATCGGCGAGGCCGGCGAGTTTGACTATTCGGGCTCTCAGGCCCTCAAAGCGATGAAGGAAGAGGGGATCACCACTGTGCTGATCAACCCCAACATCGCTACGGTCCAGACCTCCGACGGGTTCGCCGACAAAATCTATTTCCTCCCGGTGACCCCGGAATTCGTGGAGCGCGTCATCGAAAAGGAGCGCCCCGACGGCATCCTGCTTTCGTTCGGCGGTCAGACTGCGCTCAACTGCGGCGTGGCGCTTTACGAGTCGGGTGTGCTGGAGCGCTACGGTGTGCGCGTGCTCGGCACTCCGGTTCAGGCCATCAAGGACACTGAGGATCGCGAGCTGTTCGTGCGCAAGCTTGACGAGATAGATGTCAGGACTATCCGCAGCGAGGCTGTGGAGACCACAGGGCAGGCTCTCGAGGCTGCCCAACGGCTTGGCTATCCGGTCATTGTCCGTGCGGCGTATGCTCTGGGAGGTCTGGGATCGGGCTTCTGCGACAATGCCGACGATCTGGTCGCTCTCACTGAGAAGGCTTTTGCTTTCTCGCCTCAGGTGCTGGTAGAAAAGTCGTTGAAAGGGTGGAAAGAAGTGGAATATGAAGTGGTGCGCGACTGCTACGACAACTGTATCACCGTCTGCAATATGGAAAACTTCGACCCGCTAGGCATCCATACGGGCGAATCGATCGTGGTAGCTCCTTCGCAGACTCTTTCGAACGACGACTATCACTTCCTGCGCGAACTGGCCATCAAAATTATCCGCCATATCGGCATCGTCGGCGAATGCAACGTGCAGTATGCCTACGACCCCGACTCGATGGACTATCGCGTCATCGAGGTCAACGCCCGCCTGAGCCGCTCGTCGGCTCTGGCATCGAAAGCCACGGGCTATCCTCTTGCTTTCGTGGCTGCAAAACTGGGATTGGGCTACGGCCTGTTTGAACTTAAAAACTCTGTCACCCGCGAGACCACAGCTTTCTTCGAACCGGCGCTTGACTATATCGTCTGCAAAATCCCGCGCTGGGACCTCGGTAAATTCCATGGCGTGGCCCGCCAGATCGGCTCTTCAATGAAGTCGGTAGGCGAGGTGATGGCTATCGGCCGAAGCTTTGAGGAAGTAATCCAGAAGGGGCTGCGCATGATAGGGCAGGGGATGCATGGTTTCGTAGGCAACCGGCCGATGGATATCGAAAATATTGACGAGGCTCTCAGTCAGCCCACCGACAAGCGTATCTTTGTCGTGGCTGAAGCTATGCACCGCGGATACTCGGTGGAACGCATTCACGAGCTGACCAAAATCGACCGTTGGTTCCTCGAAAAGCTCCGGCATATCATTGACACAGAGGCTGAACTTAAACTCTGCAACGATATTCCTTCGCTTTCTCCCGACCTGCTGCGCACAGCTAAGCAGCAGGGCTTCAGCGATTTCCAGATAGCCCGCTGCGTCCGCAAGGATGCTTTTGAATCGGTGGCAGATGGCGATGCCGTTCGCCATCTGCGTAAAAGCATGGGTATCACTCCGGTAGTGAAGCAGATCGACACTCTCGCCGCCGAATATCCGGCGATGACCAACTATCTGTATCTTACCTACAACGGCTCTGCCAGTGATATCGCCTACGAGGGCGATCACCGCTCTGTAGTGGTGCTCGGCTCAGGCGCCTACCGAATCGGTAGCTCGGTAGAGTTCGACTGGTGTTCGGTCAATGCGCTGATGACTGTCAAGAAGGAGGGCTGGCGCTCGGTGATGATCAATTTCAACCCGGAGACTGTCTCGACCGACTATGATATGTGCGACCGCCTATATTTCGACGAGCTGACCTACGAGCGCGTGATGGATATCCTGGAAATGGAGATGCCTCATGGCGTGATTCTCTCGGTGGGCGGCCAGATTCCCAACAATCTCGCCACTCGCCTCGACGACTCGGGGGTCAATATCCTCGGAACATCGGCAACGAGCATCGACAATGCCGAAGACCGTCATAAATTCTCGGCTATGCTCGACCGCCTGGGCATCGACCAGCCGCGCTGGCGCGAGCTGACAAGTTTCGCCGATATCGACGATTTCATCCGCGAGGTTGGCTTCCCAGTGTTGGTGCGTCCGAGCTATGTGCTTTCCGGAGCGGCTATGAATGTCTGCTACAATGAGGAAGATCTTCACCGCTTCCTCCATCTGGCGGCCAATGTAAGCAAGCAGCATCCGGTGGTGGTGTCGGAGTTCATCCAGAATGCCAAAGAGATTGAGATGGATGCAGTGGCTCAGGATGGCGACATCAAGCTTTACGCCATATCGGAGCATATCGAATTTGCCGGAGTCCATTCTGGCGACGCTACCATCCAGTTCCCGCCACAGAAGCTCTATGTGGAGACAATGCGCCGCATCAAGAAGGTGTCGGCTCGTATAGCCAAGGCTCTGGAGATCTCAGGCCCGTTCAATATCCAGTTTCTGGCCAAAAACAATGATATTAAGGTCATCGAATGCAATCTGCGTGCCTCGCGCAGCTTCCCGTTCGTATCCAAGGTGCTTAAAATCAACTTTATCGACCTTGCTACCCGTGTGATGCTGGGCGAGAAGGTTGAAAAACCCAATAAGAGCCTGTTTGATCTGGACTATGTCGGCATAAAGGCTTCTCAATTCTCGTTCTCGCGTCTGCAAGGCGCCGACCCGGTGCTGGGCGTCGACATGGCGTCGACAGGCGAGGTGGGCTGTATCGGCGACGATTCCGACGAGGCTCTGCTCAAGTCGATGCTCTCTGTCGGTAACCGCATTCCGCGCCGCTCGGTACTGCTCTCCACGGGTACTCCGCGCCAGAAGGCTGATATGCTTGAGGCTGCCCAGATTCTTCATCGCGCAGGCCTGAAGATTTATGCCACGGAGGGAACTCACAAATTCCTTGCTGAAAACGGTGTGCCTTCGGTACGTGTCTACTGGCCCTCTGACGCCGACTGCCATCCGCAGGCGCTCCAGCTCCTCCACGACCATCTGGTGGATATGGTGGTCAATCTGCCCAAGAATATGACCTCGACCGAGCTGTCCAACGGCTACAAGATCCGCCGTGCCGCCATCGACCTCAATATTCCGCTTCTGACCAATGCCCGCTTGGCCTCCACGTTTATCAAAGCCTTTACCTCGCTCCCGATTGCCGAAATCGGCATCAAGAGCTGGGATGAATATTGATAATAGATTCTGATGGCTGAGAATAAATCAGTCGGCAATTGGGGTGAGCATATAGTCAGGGACTATCTGATCACCCAAGGCTACGCCATTATGGAGACAAACTGGCGTCTAAACCATCTTGAAGTGGATATTATTGTCAGCAAGGGGGATGAAATCGCGTTTGTCGAAGTGAAAACTCGCCGCGAGCCGTTTCGCATCTCTGAAATAATCACTCCGCGCAAGATTAGCAATCTCGTCTCAGCGGCCAACGGCTACCTGCGGCGCTTTCATATCAATCTGCGCCCGCGATTCGACGTGGCGGCCATCGTAGGCACCGAACATTCCTACACTCTCGAATACATCCCCGACGCTTTCCGCCCGCCTCTGCGCACTCATCGTTAGAGCGGACCGACAAAAGCGCCGGGTTGATAACTAATTTGAAAGGATAATAAATTTGTAACCGTCGCCGGTTATTTCTGATCTTTGGCTCGTTTTGTGCGGGCCTTCCCATGCTTTCTCCACATTTTGTCCATCATGTCCTTCTCCAGATCATAGAATTTTAAGATCTGTTTCTGGGTCAGCACTTTACTATATTTCTTATAGTATTTTTGCTGGATTCTGAGTATCTTGGCATGGTTCTCAAACCGTTCGTTCAGCAGCTGTTTGCATTCCTGCTCGGTCATCTGGCTGTATCTGCGGCCGCGGTGTCTGGGTGGACGGCACTCCCACATCTCTTCCTGACATTCCAGATATACTTTTTGAAATTGCTGACTTTTATCTCCGTCGAGACCCAGCTTGCCGGCCAATTCTCTGGCCTGCACTTTGGCTAATTGCTCTCGCTTCTCACCGGTGGGCCTCCCCGGCTGTTTATCGGGCTCGCAGGTGGCCTCAGCCCCGGCTGAAATAGCCGTTACGAAGAAGATGGAAATTAATAAGGTGCGTATTATTCGGTTCATGATCTATAGTTCTTTTATAGTTAATATCCTGCATCGGCATAGTCCATGGCCAGTTCATGAGAATAGGCGTCAAGCAGCGCCGACTGGTCAGAATCACTAAGGTTGCTGAAGGCTTGATCCACAGTGACTGACGTCCCCTGCGAAGGCGTGCGAAGAAGCGCTACTGCACCGACAGCCACAACTGCCGCGGAGGCCGCCCCGATGAAGGCCATGCGGAGGGTGCGCCAGGGCGAATTCCGGAGTCGGTGTGCGATTTCGGTGGGGGAGGGGTGGGTGGATCCCACGGCAGTCGCTGCCACAACGGCGTCAGACAGTCGCTCCATAAACCCGTCCGGCATCCTGTAGGGGTGCCGTTTGCCAATGGCGTCAAGCGGATTTTGTTCGGGATTCATGTGTGTCATATCAGTTGTTGTTCTTAAAATATTCTTTGATTTTTGTCTTGGCTATGTGGTAGTTGACCTTGGCGTTACCGACGGTCGACCCTGTCACCTCGGCGATCTCTTCATAACTCAGTTCGTCATAATAGCGCAGCGTGAATGTCAGACGCTGCTTGGGAGGCAGTTGGCCGATAGCCTCCTGTAGTCTTACGGCTTCCAAGTCGGTGTAGTCCACATAGGCCTCGGCTTTCAGCTCCGCAAGCGTCGGAAGGGCGTCTTCCGTGTCGAGTGAGACGTCGGCCGGATGCCGCTGGCGAATCAGCTGGATGGCCTCGTTGGTGGCTATGCGGTAAAGCCACACTTTTAGCGAGTCGGGGTTGCGGATCTCCATCCGCGAATTGAAAACCTTGATAAACGTATTCTGTGCCGCATCTTCGGCGTCGTCATGGTTGACCAGTATATGTCTCAGATGCCAGTAGATCGCCTCGCCATACGCACCTACCATCGCCCGCATCCCGGCCTCAGGATCCGTGGCCAGCATCCGGGCTATCTCGCGGTTGCCCGGCCCTGAAGCCTTTCGGCCCTGGGTCGCGGCACTTCCGCCGGAGGTGGCCTCGGCTTTCTTTCGGCTCGTTAATGATATCATTGCGAATACGTAGGTGATACTCTGTGGTTTCCTTATATTAGACGCCTTTTCCCTCTCAAAGTTAAATCCGCATCCCTCATTTTCAATTCCTCATTCACAATTCCTAATGCCTAATTTCTTATTTCTAACTTCTAATTCCACATTCCTAATTTATTAAAGAAGGATGCCCCCATGCCGGAAGCATCCTTCTTGTTTTTGACCCATATATTACCTTATTATTATTTCTCTATTATTATTTCTCTTCATCGATCTCTTTCAGACAGCGCTCGATGGCTTCGGCCGACATCCCTTCCCGGCTCAGGCATTCGCGCAGTTTCTGTCGGCGTCGTTGTGCCTTCACATCGCTGAACATCATGCGGCCCAACTGCTTGAATACGCTCTGAACCCTTTCGCGCCCTTCGTCGGTGTTGATGTCTATCCCGCCGAAGGTCGATCTGTCTTTATGCAGTATCATGAAATAGATACCGGCTACCACCAGCGCACTGACGGCCACGCAGTCGACATCCTCGCCGGGAAATCGCTCTGCGCAGGTCGATATGATGCTGACGAAGTCAAGTTCGCGCAGGGTGGCTGTTCGCTGCGTAATCGGCGTGCCGTCGGCCACTTCCCAGCGAAGAAGCTCTACCATCATCCCGTCGGCAAGCAATGCCTCAAATAGTTTCGCCATAGCTCGGGCATAGTCGGACTCTGATGTAAACTGCGGATTGACCGTCCTTGCCAGGCTGCTGATCCAATAGTCGTAGCGCTTTACGAACGAATCGTAAAACTCTTCCAGATTCTTAAACCGATTGTAAAACACGATCG
The DNA here is from genome assembly GCA_945916235.1 of uncultured Porphyromonadaceae bacterium. Classification (GTDB taxonomy): domain Bacteria; phylum Bacteroidota; class Bacteroidia; order Bacteroidales; family Muribaculaceae; genus UBA7173. Next base: position 8,468 of record CAMEGQ010000092.1, read on the forward strand.
GCTCTATCTTGGCTTTTTTCACGATATCCGTGACTAAAGCCCCGGCAAACCCTTTTTTGCGGATCTGCGAGATGGCAGCCTTCTGAATAGCTGCCTCGATATCGGCCTTAGATCGTCTCGGCCGACGCGTCTTGACTTCAATCGTTGTTTCCATATCCCTGTTCCTTCCCACTATCCCGGCCTTGGCCGCAATGCCGCTTCCGCTTCGTTCCCGCCGTTGGCGCTTTCTGTCGCCAGGTGGCCTCCTTCTTTTCCGCTTCGGTTTTCCCGGATCGGTTTACTATCTTACGGTTCCGTTTTGACCTTTTTGCCTTAGTCCATCGGCTATAACTGGTAGTCTTCCGGTTGGCGGTGTCCGTCTTTGCTCGCGGCTTGTTTTAGCTTTAGCCTTTCAAGTGGCCCTATTAAATGTATACGTTCCTATATATCCTTGAGAGGTCGAATGCGGTTTTATGCTCTCGAAATCCGTCATTACGGCTCTCGTTTGCAAAGTTATAAAATTTCAATATTATATTTATATGTATCTCATCATGTATTTGTAGCAAATTTCTCAACAATTCGTTTCCAATGCTTCCTATCCTCCAATTTTTTTGTCAATTATCGCCTTCCCCACTCCTTTACCTAAATCTCAATTCCCGTTTCCGGTTTTTTTTAATCCCGCAGTCCCGTCTCATTTCTATTTTCCTGATTTCCCATTACTAATTTCTCATTGCTAATTACTAATTGCTCATAGCTCATTTTTTCATCACTAATTGAAATAAAATGCGGGAAAGATGCGGTGAAAGCTCAACGAAGGTTAAATTTGTGTTGAAAAGCAAACTTTTTGGCTCGGGGATTTGGCTGTTTGGAGCAAAACCTCTACCTTTGCACCCGCTTTCAGGAAATATCCCGGGCGATGCCCGAAGCCGGAGCGCCGGCGGCGATATGACGGAGGCCTCGGATGACATATCGGAGCGCACCGGTTCAAAAGGGTCGGACGCGCAGAGCGATACGGAATCCGGCTCCGGACCTGAAGCCAAAGTGGCGACAAAACTGATAATAACAAAATTTTTTCTCGAAAAGTTTTGGTGGTTTCCGGAAAAGTCGTAACTTTGCAGGGCTGTTTGGGAATGAACGCTCCGCCATCGCAACGGCGATGCGGGGGCCTTCGGGGCCGGAGAGCCACAGTAGAACATTGAAACATTTGCAATAACGATGAAGTAGTACAGGAGCATGCGCCCCGGCTGCTGTCTGATCCGCTGGCGAAAGCCTCGGGGCAGGCGCGAAGGCAGACCGATGAAGGCGCAAGGTAAAAACAATGCACTGTCAATTCTACAAACCAAATCAAACAGGTTTATCCAACATCGCAAAAAAAAGATATATTTTTGAGGTGGTCGGGCTCAGGGAGACACTTCAACGCTGGTCAGCGCCGACGGCGCCGACTCTCACCGGCGGGTCGCAAGGCTGCGGCCGGCGGGATTTTTCACTTTGAAAAAAGAGAAAAAAGATAAACAACAACGAAGAGTTTGATCC
>CAMEGQ010000093.1 GCA_945916235.1 uncultured Porphyromonadaceae bacterium
ATCAGCAGTCGAGCCATACTTTTGTGCTGTCCTCAATTTTTATCGGACAGCAATAGTTTGATATTAAGGGTTGAAATTGGTTATGACAGAAAGGGATGACAAACGACAGCGCTGCGCCTGCATGCAAAAGTACTACAGTGATGCCTGCCGTCCTCAGCCACAAAGTTAATCAATAGATTTCAAGCATCCCTGTTCTTGCCTGTACTTTTATGTTTTTAAGTCATAATTCTCCCCCTCTAATATTACGCAATTAAATATATCCGGATATCGAGCTTATCTGTAAGGTCCTTTTGCCGGGCAAGCTGACAGGTAAGGCGGACTTCTTCTTTAAAGCAAAATCAATATATGGTAGAATCGAGATAGATAGGGATCAACGAGGTAAAAATCCTATATTTTAAAATAAAAAGGGCCGAAAAAGAATGATTAGGAGCGAAGTTATCCACTATTGCGAACTATTCCGAATAGATTAAATTTTTAAGTTTTTTACATCAGTGATATGAATCAGAATAAAGATGTATCCTATACCCAATTAGTGAACATTGACCAAACTATAAAACCTCAACATGCTTTTAATGCAATCAGCTATTATTTGGGTGATTATGACATCAATCATAAAGTATCACTATAATAATTTTATAAGTCGCTGAACAGCAAAGAAATTTTCAGCAAATCAATAAAACAAATAAAATCGTGTTTGTTTTACAAGAAAAATAAATCGATATTTGCATTGTAAAAATTTGGTCACATCACATCCTCTTGCGACCCTCAAAACCTCAAATTTAGCTATTATCTTTAAAAAATGGAACTGAATCACCTGCAACTGTGGGAAAAATGCCAGCGCATCATAGCTGACAATCTCCCTGCCGAGCAATATGATGCTTGGTTCAAGCCGGTGACTTCACTGGGGTTTGACGGGCAAAAGCTGACCATCCATGTGCCGTCGCCTTTCTTCCGCGAGCACCTCGAAAGCCACTTCCTGAGAATTCTCGGACTTGCAATCCATCGCGTATATGGCGAGCATGTGGAGCTTTACTATGATTCTCAGGTGATTGCGGGCGACAAGTCAGCCACAATTCAGGAATCGGGTATGGCGACCTCGGCCGCAGCACGCAAATTAATGTCGCCGGGGATGTTCCAGACTCAGGTACAGACTGAATTTAACTCTCAGCTGAACCCCCGGCACACTTTTGAAAATTATTGCTGCTCCGGAAGCAACAAGATAGCCCGCGCAATCGGCGAAGCTATCGGGAAAGATCCGCATTGCAAGACATTCAACCCTCTGTTCGTATTCGGACCAACCGGAGTGGGGAAGACCCATCTCATCCAGGCCATCGGTATCAAGATTTTGGAAAGCAATCCCGAGGCACGTGTGCTTTACGTAAGCGCCCGACTGTTTGAGAGCCAGTATACCGTAGCTGCACACAACGGCAAGATCAACGAATTCATCTGCTTTTATCAGAGCATCGACACACTCATCATCGATGACATTCAAGATCTTGTGGGCAAGGCAGGTACGCAGAACACATTCTTCCACATCTTTAATCATCTGCACCAGAACAACAAGCAGATTATCTTGTCGAGCGACTGCTGCCCGACACAGCTTCAGGGGATGACCGACCGCCTGCTGTCGCGGTTCAAATGGGGCATGACCGTAGAGCTCGAAAAGCCCGACCTTCAGCTTCGTCGCGAGGTGCTTGAGCGCAAAGCCAACGCCGACGGCCTGAAAATTCCGGCCGAAGTGATGGATTTCATAGCCGAAAACGTCACCGACAGCGTCCGCGAACTCGAAGGGATCATCGTATCACTGCTTGCCCACGCCACAGTGCTCAACCGCGAAATCGACATCGATCTGGCCCGCATAGTGATGGCCAACGTAGTCCGCATGCATCGGCGCACCATCAACTTTGAGATGATCGCTCAGAGCGTGGCAGCGCATTATAAGATAGAGCCCGACGCCATCTTCTCGAAATCGCGCAAACGCGAAATCTCCGACGCACGCCAGATGATTATGTATCTGGCCAAGAAACACGCCAAAATGCCGCTGACCGCTATCGGCACACGCCTGTCGCGCGACCATTCCACAGTGGTCTACGCATGCAACGCCATAGAGCAACGGCTCCCGCTCGAAAAGAAGCTTCAGGAGGACGTACAGGCGATTGAAGCTTCGCTCATCAGCGAATAACAGTCCGGAAAGGAAGATAAAAGTTTTCCTGAACTATTTTCAAATTCAAATTTTCGAAAAACTTATCAACATCGGGAAATTTTACAGCCCGAACAGTTTGGATAGTTGACGATTTTTTCCGAAGTTTGCACCTGAGTAAACTTCGGAATAATTCCACACATTCCGACATTTTGCCCGACCGGATTGAAATAATCAACTTAAACCAATCACAACATAATACCAACGGCGGTGGAAAACAATATCTATCAGTTTGATGAGGCCTACAAGGCCACGCTCGACTATTTCGGGGGCGACGAGCTCGCAGCCCGCGTATGGGTAAGCAAATATGCCCTAAAAGATTCGTTCGGCAATATCTTTGAAAAGACTCCCGACGACATGCACCGTCGAATTGCATCGGAGATAGCCCGCATTGAAAGCAAATATCCCAATCCGATGAGTCAGGACGAGGTAATGTCCTACATCAAAGACTTCAGATATATTGTGCCGCAAGGCAGCCCCATGACAGGCATCGGCAATGACTACCAGGTCGGCTCGCTGTCGAACTGCTTCGTGATCGGCCTTGACGGCAATCCCGACAGTTACGGAGGCGTAATACGCGTTGACGAGGAGCAGGTGCAGCTAATGAAACGCCGCGGAGGTGTGGGCCACGATCTGAGCCATATCCGTCCGAAAGGCACACCGGTGAAAAATTCCGCTCTGACTTCCACGGGCCTTGTTCCTTTCATGGAGCGCTACTCCAACTCCACGCGCGAAGTGGCTCAGGATGGCCGACGCGGTGCGCTGATGCTCACGGTCAGCATCAAGCATCCCGACTCGGAGGCTTTTGTAGATGCAAAAATGACGCAGGGCAAGGTGACGGGGGCGAACGTTTCCGTCCGCATCGACGACGACTTCATGAAAGCCGCAGCTGAAGGGACCACTTACCGCCAGACCTATCCCGTTGATTCGGCGAACCCGGAAATCGTCAAGGAAATCGACGCCAAAGCTTTCTGGGAAAAGATTATCCACAATGCATGGAAATCGGCCGAACCCGGAGTGCTCTTCTGGGACACCATCACCCGCGAATCAGTGCCCGACTGTTATGCCGACCTCGGATTCCGAACCATTTCCACCAACCCCTGCGGCGAAATCCCTCTGTGCCCCTACGATTCCTGCCGTCTGCTGGCTATCAACCTTTATTCATACGTAAAGAATCCATTCACCGATAAAGCGGAATTTGACTACGAACTCTTCCGCACTCACGTCGGGAAAGCCCAGCGCATCATGGACGATATTATCGATCTGGAGATGGAGAAGATTGACAAGATTCTCGAAAAGATCGATTCCGACCCCGAAACGATAGAAGTAAAAGGTCCGGAGCGCCATCTGTGGGAGAAAATCCGAACCAAAACCCTCAAAGGACGCCGCACGGGTGTAGGTACCACCGCCGAAGGCGATATGATAGCAGCCATGGGGCTTCGCTACGGCACTCCGGAAGCTACGGCATTCTCGGAAAACGTACATCGCGAACTGGCCCTGGCCGCCTATGCTTCATCAGTGAATATGGCTAAAGAGCGCGGTGCTTTTGAGATATTCGATGCAGAGCGCGAGCGCAACAATCCGTTCCTGCTGCGTCTGAAGGAGCAGGATCCAAAACTGTATGGTGAAATGATGTCGGTAGGCCGTCGTAATATTGCCTGCCTCACAATCGCTCCTACCGGCACTACCTCGCTCATGACCCGCACCACTTCCGGCATCGAGCCTGTGTTCATGCCCGTCTACAAACGCCGCCGCAAGGTGAACGCCAACGATACCGACTCCCGAGTTGATTTCGTAGACGAAAACGGCGACGCATTCGAAGAATACATCGTCTACCACCCGCGCTTTATCGACTGGATGAATATTGCAGGAATCCCTGTCCGCGACGACTATACTCAGGAAGAGATCGATGAGCTCGTGGCACGCTCGCCTTATGCCGGCGCCACAGCCAACGATATCGACTGGGTAGAGAAAGTCCACATGCAGGGACGCATCCAGAAATGGGTGGACCATTCGATTTCCGTGACCATCAATCTGCCCTCCGATGTAAGCGAGGAGATGGTCAACAAGCTCTATATGGAAGCCTGGCGCTCTGGATGCAAGGGCTGCACTGTGTATCGCGACGGATGCCGGTCCGGTGTGCTTGTATCGCTTGAAAAGAAGAAAGAGCCGGTTGCTATACCCACTCCGACGCCTATTCTCAAACGCCCGATTGAACTTGAAGCCGATGTGGTGCGTTTTCAGAATAACAAAGAGAAGTGGATTGCATTCGTTGGTCTGATGGACGGCCGCCCGTATGAGATCTTCACAGGTCTGGCCGATGACGAAGATGGCATCTTCTGCCCAAAGTCAGTGAACCATGGCAAAATCATCAAGGCCATCGGCCCGAATGGCGAAAAGCGATACGACTTCCAGTTTGTCAACAAACGTGGACACAAGACTACCATCGAAGGGCTGAGCGATAAGTTCAATCCCGAATACTGGAACTACGCCAAGCTCATCTCGGGTGTGCTCCGCTACGGGATGCCCATCGATCAGGTGCTCAAACTGGTGGGAGGACTTGAACTCGACTCCATGAGCATCAACACATGGAAAATGGGCGTAGAGCGAGCTCTGAAAAAATACCTGCCCAACGGCACCAAAGCCAGCGGACAGCGTTGCCCGAACTGCGGTCAGGAGACCCTGATCTATCAGGAAGGATGCCTGATCTGCACCTCCTGCGGCACTTCCAAGTGCGGTTAATCCTTCGAACAGGCCTTCGGGCCTGCTCGAATTACTTTAGAAATCTCTACAATGCGTCTATCCGACTTAAAGACTGGAGAATCGGCTATAATAGTGAAAGTCCTCGGCCACGGTGCGTTCCGTAAACGCGTCATGGAGATGGGCTTCGTTAAAGGACAGAAAATCACCGCCTTACTGAGCGCTCCGCTTAATGATCCGGTAAAATACCGCCTGATGGGATATGAAATATCACTGCGAAAGGCGGAAGCTTCAATGATTGAAGTGGTACCGGATCATGCTTCGCTGGCTCCGGACGGATATCCGCAGTCGTGTCAGGCCGATATTGCCATCGGCAAAGGAGAAAACGCATTGGGCTACAATCTCCCCTCCGACGGAGATGCTTTTGAAGAGAAACGCCATACAGTTACGGTTGCCCTCGTTGGCAACCCCAACTGCGGCAAGACTTCGCTGTTCAACATCGCATCGGGGGCTCAGGAACATGTAGGCAACTATTCCGGAGTCACCGTAGATTCCAAAACCGGTTCGTTCAAATACCGCAACTATCGGTTTGAAATCGTCGACCTACCCGGCACATACTCGTTGTCAGCATACAGTCCTGAGGAGCTTTATGTACGCCGATACCTGCGCGAAAACAACCCTGACATCATTGTCAATGTTGTCGACGGTTCAAATCTGGAACGCAATCTGTACCTCACCACTGAGCTGATCGACATGGACCAGCAGATGGTCATTGCGCTCAATATGTTCGATGAGCTCCGCGCCTCCCAGAAGGATCTCGATTATGAGCAGCTCGGAAAGATGATCGGTGTGCCCATTGTGCCTACGGTCAGCCGCACAGGCGAAGGAGTAAACTGCCTGTTCGACACGATTATATCGGTGTTCGAAAGCAGCAACCGCGCCGTGCGCCATGTCCATGTACCTCTGGGGCCGGATATCGAAGCGGCTGTCACAGTGGTGAAAGACGCCATCAAGCAGGAACCCACGATTCACCGCCACTATTCGCCGCGCTACCTTGCGATAAAACTCCTGGAGCATGACGAAGAGGCGGAAAAGGTTGTTGCAGCGCTTCCCGGAGGAGCCAATATTCTTCAGCTCCGCGATCAGCAGCTGGAAGCTTACAGCCACGAACATCCCGATGAAGACATCACATCGCAGATTGCAGGTGAAAAATACGGATTTATCGCCGGAGCCTTAGCTGAGACTATGACCCAGACGGGAAACAGTTCCACTGCCGATACCACCAAACTGATCGATACCCTGGTCACCAACCGCCTGTTCGGATTTCCGCTATTCATCTGCGTGATGCTGTTTATTTTCTGGATGACATTCTACATCGGCTCTTATCCGATGGAATGGATACAGACTGGCGTCGACTGGATAGCAGGGCTGGTCAACAACCATGTGCCCGACGGCATATTTAAAGATCTGCTGGCCAATGGTATAATTGGAGGTGTGGGAGGTGTGATAGTCTTTCTTCCCAATATCCTGATTTTGTTTTTCTTTATCTCGTTCATGGAGGATTCAGGCTACATGGCCCGAGCTGCCTTTATCATGGACAAGCTGATGCACCATATAGGTCTCCACGGGAAATCTTTCATACCGCTCGTGATGGGCTTTGGATGCAATGTCCCCGCCATCATGGCAGCGCGCACCATCGAAAGCCGCTCAAGCAAGATAATTACGGTGCTTATCACCCCCTTCATGTCCTGCTCAGCCCGTCTTCCTATCTATGTGTTGCTTGTCGGCACCTTCTTCAGCTCTCATGCAGCGCTGGTGTTTCTTCTGGTCTATTTCATCGGGATTCTGGCTGCTGTGATGACAGCCAAACTGCTGCGCAGGCTCTTCTTTAAGGTAGACGAGACGCCGTTTGTAATGGAGTTGCCACCATACCGAGTGCCAACGTTCAAGACCTCTCTGCGTCATATGTGGGGCAAAGGTAAACAGTATCTGAATAAGATGGGTGGAATCATTCTGGTGGCATCTATCATCGTATGGGCGCTGAATTTCTTCCCTATGCATCAGCTCGACGGAGCGGAACAGGAACGAGCCGTGGTGGCTGAGAGCACTGATCTCGACCCCTCACGCGATTCATACCTTGAGATGGCCGGGAAATTTGTAAATCCGGTGCTCGAACCGCTCGGATTCTCCTGGCGCGCCACAGTGGCGGCAATAGCCGGCGTACCGGCGAAAGAGATAGTAGTATCGACTCTCGGTGTACTCTATACAGGAAGCGATGAAGCTACAGATGCATCCTTGGCCCAGAGAATTACCACTCCGATGAATGGCGCAACAGAACCCGATTTCAACGCTGCTACGGCGCTAAGCTTCATGATTTTCATCCTGCTTTACTGCCCGTGTGTCGCCACAATAGTTGCCGTCTGCAAAGAGACCGGCTCATGGAAATATGGCGCATTTACAATCATCTACAATACCGTTCTCGCATGGGTAGTTGCATTCTGCGCCTATCGCTTAATGCTGCTTTTTTTTATAGTTTAAACGATAAGCTTCATTACGCAAGAGCCTAAGCGGATTTATGTTTCCTTCAAGCTTCGTCGGGAAGCTGAATGCGCGAGAGCGACATCTTCCATCGGACAAATAATCCAAGGATAATGACGGCTGCCGCACATCCGGCACCTACTGCAAACTGATAGGGGAGTCCCAAGCCCTCCGGTCGGGGAGCGCAAAGCAGGTAGCTGATACTCACACACGTCATGAACATAGCCGGTACCACAGTGATGATGTAAGCTTTCCCTCGGCGCGCAAGCCATACTGAGCAGGCCCAGAGTGTAAACACAGCCAGCGTCTGGTTGCACCATGCGAAATAACGCCACAATACATTGAAATCAATCATCATCAGACCGACGCCAGCCAGAAAGACAGGCACACAAAGCATGAATCGACGAAGCACCTTCGTCTGACTCAGATGCAGAAAATCGGCAAGAATCAATCGCGCACTCCTGAAAGCGGTATCTCCGGTAGAAATCGGAGCTGCAATCACTCCGATAATGGCAAGTACACCTCCAACTGCTCCGAGCCACGACATCGAAATATCCTTGACCAGCGAACCGGCTGTGCCACCATTTGCCATATACTCCGAAAGCCCCTCATATCCTCCGGTAAATGCGATAGTCGCCGCAGCCCAGATCAATGCCACGATGCCTTCGGCTACCATGGCACCGTAAAATACCGGTCGGGCCATACGCTCGTTTTTAAGACATCGAGCCATCATAGGGCTCTGAGTGGCATGAAAACCGGAAATCGCCCCGCAGGCTATGCTCACAAACATCATCGGGAACACCGGCACGGAATCGGCACGCCGGGAGCCGAGGCCTTGTGCGAAACCGTCAGGAATGGTCACATCGCCAAACAGCATCACAAACATCAACCCCAAAGCCATAAACAGCAAAGCCACTCCGAAAAGAGGGTAGAGGTTGCCTATAAGTTTGTCGATAGGCAGAGCCGTGGCTAAAAAATAGTAGCCTAAAATCACGGCAACCCAGATAGTTTCCGTCATCCAGTCGGGCGTCATGCCGGCAATCAGCTGAGCGGGTGAGACTACGAAAACCGTGCCCACAAGGATTAACAAGAGCAATGAGAATCCGCGCATCACGTTTTTTATGGTCGACCCAAGCTCGTTCCCGACAATCTCGGGCAGAGAGATGCCGCCGGAACGCAGCGATATCATGGCAGATACAAAATCATGAACCGCTCCTGCAAAAATAGTGCCGAAAACAATCCAAAGGAAAGCGGCCGGTCCGAACATAATACCCATGATGGCTCCGAAAATCGGACCCAAGCCGGCAATGTTCAGAAATTGTATCAGAAACACCTTCCAAGTAGGCATCGGAACGAAGTCGATGCCGTCACGAAGGGTGTAGGCCGGAGTGGTACGTGCCGGATCAATGCCGATAACACGTTCAACGATATATCCATAGATGAAATATCCGCCTATAAGAATAGCCAAGGAAACAAGAAAGGCAGTCATGTGATAGTGATAGAGATGAAAATGCTGTTTATTAACGACAAATGTAACAAAAAAACGTGTGTAAATACAAAAACATTAACACGACATGCACATAAATCCGAGGAAAAACGTTATATTTGCAAGCGAAAAGGTTTAGCCGGACGGCAGCAGAGGCTCCGAAGAAGGTGAGATCCTTACTCACGACTCTACAAATCAAAATGGGGATGACCGGTTTTGACAGCGTGTAGAAGTGGTAAGCAAGCATGCAGAGCAATGATGCCTACGCTCTTTAATCTGGGACATCGCAAGTTTTAAATGGCGAAAATAACTACGCTCTTGCTGCTTAATCGAAGCACAGTAGATTAGCTTAATCTCCGCAACAGTTGCAGAGACAAGACACCGCTCGAAAGCCACCGTCCTGAGGCTCGTCGGTAAAGCGGTGCACGCAAATCGGGAATAGGAAAGGCCTTGCCGCGAAACCTTTCCGAAATTTAGCGGCTAAGAAAGTTTGTTGGCCGTTTCGGGCCTGCAGCTTTACGAAAACCAATCCGAAACTAAGCATGTAGAAACCTTATTGTTTCCGCGTTTGGACGAGGGTTCAACCCCCTCCATCTCCACTTGGCGGGTCGGACAGATTCCGGCCAACAAAAGTCCAAAGAAGACTAAACCGCAGAATTTCAATCAATTATGCGGTTTTTTTCGTGTCTAAAAACTATTACTGTCCGCTAAAAATTGAGGGCTGTGTCAAAAATTGGGCTGATTCTTGCAAAGCAAGCGACTAAAGTCGATTACCATTTGCAGGAGTCAGCCCTTTTCTTGGCTAAGAATCGGAAAACGAGGCTACAATAACTGAAGATTCAATCAGGAAATTAGAATATACCGTAGAAATAATATCTTCCCAAA
>CAMEGQ010000094.1 GCA_945916235.1 uncultured Porphyromonadaceae bacterium
CCGTCGAGGCGGTCTATCTCGGCAATCCCATGCGGCACGATGAGAAGTATCTGCTCATCAACCAAGGTTTTGCCGGAAAGCAACGCCTTATGCCTTTCTTCAACCGACAGAATAACGACGACCTTATCCTCGCCATTCAAGCAGCCGGCGTAAGCCGCGGCCGCAACGGTTTCCGCAAGGACAAAGGCGGCGAGAAACTTGCCGAATCGGAAGAAGACCTCCTCGAACACCGCACCGACGGCACCGACGCTTTCGATACTCTCTACATCGGTGCCGAAAAATTCCCCGTCCACTCAGCTACCGCCTTCAACATTTCCGGGGTGTTATAGCCTAAATCTCAGAAATTTTAACTAACTTTGCATACTCGCTCTGCGAAAAGACCAAACACTTTAGAAATATCTTATACGGAGACTCCGTCTGTACTGACATAGGCTTTGGTCGGCCTCGCAGCAGTTTAGACGGAGTTTCTGCTTTCAGTAATGAATTACTACGTTAACGAAATAGATTTTGTCGGCAACGGCTCGTTCAAGCAATTTGATGAAGAAGTTTGGGATTTTGGTGTGCATGAGATAAAGACACCTCACGGCAACCTCAAAATCCTTGATGCAATCTTCGTGGAACAAGGTCCACATGTAGGGGTGCAATTCACCGTCAAAGGAGAATTGACACTTAACGATTTCACCTGTTCACAAGGTTTTGAACGCGCAGCAAAAATCAAAACCTTGGCACTCGTTCGCCAACCTCATAATGTTTGGTTATGGGTGTATGCCTTCGATGCAAATAACCGACCCGTGGTCAATTTCTGCGGACACGATGATTTAGACGGTCTCGCAATTTATGTAGACGACCTTAAAGAGATATATTAAGCCTGTGGAACTGTGGCTCATCATCGCAGCGGTCGCTTTGGTAGGTTTCGGCATCTTCCAATGCTACCGTTTCATTCTCACCATTAAAGTGAAAAGATTGAAAAAATCTTTTGTTGCTTTTATTGATGAGGTTGATGCTATGCGCGACCCCAATTCGCCTTTATCATCTTCCCAAGTTGATAAGGTAACAACGCAATATAAGCCTGTATTTGATAAGGCTCTGCCTCTTTTCGATTCAGGCGTTCTTTCAGATGACGTCAAAGCAGATACCAAGCTAACGCCTTTTATCGACACATATAGGGGCTTGCATCATCTACCTATATGGAATCAACGAAATAACTCGTTTTTCGTAACGATATTCAATCTACTGGACACCTCCAAGATTGACTATCAAAATCTCTTTCGAGATAATCACTACTTCGCAGGTAGTGAAATGGACGCATACGTTGAAAAGTATGCTCCATTAAAAATTGCCATAGAGTCCTCTCAGAGCGAGAACTCTTTCCATTATCTCACTTCATCTGTTCAGACTGACTGCAAACAGTTTTTATTCAATCTAAAATCTCTCGCTGCTGAAAGGGATAAGCATAATGCCAATTTTAAGAAGGACCAACTTGCATTAAACTCATCGTATTTCGATTCCGTTTTAGCTTATCCTCTTGACGCTCAACAGCGTGATGCCATTGTCACCCTTGAAGATAACACACAAGTCATAAGTGCAGCCGGTGGCGGCAAAACCACTACTATTGTGGGCAAAATCAAATACCTTATTGAGAAACGTAATTACGACCCTGCAAGCATACTCTTAATTACATATACTCGCAAGGCTACCGAAGAACTTAACCGCCGCCTTCCTTTCGATGGTCTCAACTGCGTAACCTTCCATAGCCTTGCCGTAAGAATAATTGGTGCAACTACCGGTCGCAAACCGTCCATTTGCGATAACTCTTTACTTGCAAAAATCTACGATAGTCTTATCTCAACGCCCGGATTTTTGGCAAGCATCAATCACTATATATTGGAGCTTATGTCTATGATGAAAGACGAGCACCAGTATAAAGATAGCAAACAATACTTTGCTGACCGCAAAAAGTACGGCATCAAAGCATTGTTTAAAGATATGGACGGCCACACTATCTATACTCGCAGCGAACAGGAGCGCCGTATCTGCAACTTCTTGCATTGCCACGGCATCAAGTTCAGATATGAGGCACCATACCCGTATAGTACTGCAACTTACAATTACCGTCAATACAAACCCGATTTTACCATTTACTACACAGTTAATGGCGAAACCAAAGTGCTTTATTTGGAGCATTTTGCCGTTGATGCACAAGGCAAAGTGCCTCCATTCTTCCAAGAGCGAGGCTCGTGGTTTGAAGCAAACCGTAAATATAATGAAGGCATTGTTTGGAAGCGCAATCTTCACCAGCAGCATCGTACTCCTCTTATTGAGACTACATCTGCTATGTTCAATGATGGAACATGGAAAGACAGGCTAACTAAACAGCTTCGTTGTTATGGTATTCCTGTCAAACCTATACCTGACGAGCAAATATATGCCGATGCTGTCCGCTCTCGGCATCAAATGGAAGATAATCTCATCTCGTTGATTTCATCCTTCATCAACTTAATGAAATCAAACTTTCTTTCTTTGCCTTACATTAAGCGTCAGGCTGAAAGCAAGAAAGACCAACGCACGTTATACATTATCAATCACATTATCGCCCCGATGTATCAGCAATATTGCGATGCTTTGGCAGCGAACAATGAGATAGACTTTACCGATGCCATAGTTCAAGCCACAGAACTATGCAAACGCAATCCTGGTCTCGCTGTTTACGATTACATCTTAGTTGACGAGTTCCAAGATATTTCCAAAGACCGCTACGAATTTTTGAAGTCTTTACGGCACCAATCGCCTTTGACAAAACTATTTTGTGTCGGTGACGATTGGCAGAGCATTTTCCGCTTTTCGGGAAGCGATATGGCTCTTTTCTATGACTTCGCAAAATTCTTCGGTCATACTGCGGAGTGTCACATCGAAACGACTTATCGATTTGGCAATCCTCTTATTGCCAAATCTTCTAAGTTTATTCTCGAAAACGATAATCAGAAGAAGAAAACCGTCAAGTCTGTTTCGCGTGACAAACAGACTTATATTCATACGCACCAATATGAATCGGACGAAATGCAAGCTCGTTTGATTACTCAACTCGTTGCTGACGTACCAACTAATCAATCCGTTCTCGTTCTCGGTCGTTATGGATTCTCTCACAACTCACTCGTTTTTAACTCTAACGGACTTATCCGTTGCTCTTCAAATGGAACGGACAAGGTAACACTCAACATCGCAGGGCGCGAATGTGAGTTTATGACCGTGCATAAAGCAAAAGGTCTTGAAGCCGATGTCGTAATCCTTATAAATTGCAGTTCCGACATCTATGGCTTTCCCTCTAATATTTCAGACGATCCTATTCTGAATTACCTCCTCAGTGCCTCGGACACCTTCGAGTTTGCCGAGGAACGCCGATTGTTCTATGTGGCAATAACTCGCGCTCGCAAACATATTCATGTTTTGTTCGACCGCAAATCGCCATCCATATTCATCGGCGAATTTCAGAACATCCCGGAAGCTGACATCTGCCCGCAATGCGGCATCGGTCAGCGTGTAATTCAAAAAAGAGGTGTAGCTAAAAACGGACATCCGTTTGTTACCTACATCTGCTCCAACAATGACGGCTGCGACTATCTCGAAACCGTCTTTGACAATAACGTAGTAATCCCGCAAAAATAAATATATGGCTACCTCTAAAAAAAGTATTGAAGAAACCATTGAGGATATGGCTAAACGTCAATTAGATGATGCTGGCGTTCGGTACTATACCAAAACCGATTCAATTAATTCAGAGATTGATGTGGCTTTAGCAAAAGCTCCAAGTAAAGGTGGTGGTAAGGGCAAAAATTTCCCTGATATTAAGGCTTTCATCACTACCGACCAATTGCGACGAATTCCCGTTATGATAGAAGTCAAAGGTACAGAAGGAGATTTGGTGGCTTTCGATTCCAATGGGGCTGTTGCTAATATTGATGAGACCGGGAAACCTATTCACAGCAATATAAAAAAATATGCTGTGAATGGAGCAATCCACTATGCCGATGCAATAATAAACTTCACGGATTCATTTCCTGAAGTCATAGCAATTGGAGTCAATGGATATAAAACGGCTTCAAATGAGATTGCTTTTGAACTTGGAGTTTATTATGTTTCTAAAGAGAATTTATACGTTCCAAAGAAAATTGGTGATTACGCTAATCTTTCTTTCCTTTCTCCTCTAAACATTAATTCTCTAATCGAAACCATCGACAACCTATCTTTGTCAGATAAGGAAATCGAGGAACGCACAAAATTTTGGGAATTCCAAATAGAGGATAGCCTAAAGAAACTAAATCAAGAAATGCATGATACCCATAATATTTCGGAAGAATATAGGGTGAAGCTAATGGCTGGGTTGATTATGGCTGGCTTAGGAGTGAAGGGCCTCGTTAGCCCGTTGCAACCTTCAGAACTTCGTGGTGATTTAGGTGCTAATAGCAACGATGGTGAAGTTATTTTAAGAAAAATCCGAGATTTTCTTGTAAACAAAAACCTACCAAGCGAGAAGCGCGACATCATCACCACTGAATTAGAGCGTGTTTTTAAGGTCCCTGCATTATATGCAGTACGAAATGGCGTTAGTAGGCTAAAGGAAATTTATCAAAAGGTTTCTTCCGAGATTATGCCTTTCTTTAACGCTAAGTACCATATAGATTTCACAGGGAAACTATTCAACACTCTTAATGCCTGGATAAAAGTTCCAGACAGAAATAAAAATGATGTAGTCCTCACTCCCCGATACGTCTGTGAAATGATGGCGAAACTATGCCGAGTCAATAAGGATTCATTTGTTTGGGATTACGCTTTGGGTAGTGCTGGTTTCCTTATTGCCGCTATGAAGCTCATGATTGAGGATGCTTCAAAAAGTTTAGCAAACGACCCTCTCGAAAGAGATAAAAAAATCGCAAAAATCAAGGCAGAACAGCTTTTAGGAATTGAGGAACTTGCCGATATTTATATCTTGGCAGTTCTTAATATGATTCTGATGGGTGATGGTTCAACTAACATCGTTTGTGGAGACTCCCTTCAATATGACGGTTGCTATGAACAAGGCGAGCACAAATCAGAGCCATTTCCTGCTAATGTTTTCTTGCTCAACCCACCATATTCTGCTGATGGTAAAGGAATGGTGTTCGTTGAAAAAGCACTTTCTCGAATGACAACAGGTAGAGCTGCTGTCATTATAATGGAAAACGCAGGAAGCGGAAAAGGGTTGCCATACACCAAAAGGATTTTGGAGCACAATACCCTCTTAGCATCCATTAAGATGAGCGATATATTCAAAGGCAAGGCAAATGTGCAAACGGCCATCTACCTTTTTGAAATAGGAAAGCCACATGATGCTGAGCAACTTGTTAAGTTTGTTGACATGACTGAAGATGGGTATTTCCGTGGCAATCGTCGTAAAGCAAGCTCTGGTATTAATCTTCGCGATACTAATAACGCGGCAGAGCGATACCAAGAAGTTATCGACTATATACTTGGGCGTAAATTAAAAACAAATTTCTTTAAGGATTGCCGTAATGAGGATACCATTACTCTTGATGGTGACGATTGGGTGTATGATAAGCATAAAAAATTCACACTTACTCCAAAAGAATCAGACTATTCAGATACGGTGTCTTCTTATATAGATTGGCGTGTTTCTGTGTTAGAAGAATCTAACACGGAGTTTGCAATTCAAGCTAATTTACCCTCCATTGTTGAAAACTTCAAATCTAAAGGAGGGCGATTTGAAGATATGCCAGTAAGCGATTTTTTTGAAGTAAAGGGAAACCCACAACTCAATAAAGATAGTTTCGTCTTTAGTGATAGTGCCGAGTATCCTTACTTCACACGTACACTTAACAACAATGGTATTCTTGGCCATGTTGAATACTTGGATGAAAAGCATCTTGTCCCCGGTAATACCATTGCCGTGGGAATGATGGGAATGAAGTTTTTCTATATGGGTCACGACTTTTATGCAGGCCAATTTACGAAAACCTTATTCCCTAAATTCCCTAATTTTAATGAAGATATTGCGCTTTACTTCATATCTATATTGAATATGTATCAAGATTTTCTTAAAGCTCAACTGGTAGGAGACTTTGAGAAGAAACTCTTGACCCAAAAAATTTCCGTTCCTATAAATTCAGAAGGGAATCTTGACTGCAACTTCATTAAAGAGTATATCGCTGAACTAAAGAAGCAACGGCTCGAATTACTAAAAGCAAAATACGAGAGAGACCGATCTCTCATTTCCAAAGTCATCTCACACAAATAATATATGGGACTATTCGATTTTTTCAAAAAGAAAAAGCAAGATAATTTCTTGGCGAATTTGCCTCCGGCTATGCGCCAAGCATTCGCCGTGCTTTTCCCTAACGGTAATGCCGACCATGATCGCCAACTCGATGAGTTGTGCAAACATTTCGGCAATAAGTATAAACGCGAGGATATAGACAGCAACCTTATCTTCATTCTTACCGGCTACCTTATAACCGGCGACGCCAAGACAAAAGATAATTCTATCAACAAAGTTTTGAGCCGACCCAATAACACTATGTCTAAGGCTGACGTTGAGTACCTATACAACTTCGCCCTGCGCAACCACCCCAAACTCGCACCACTTCTTGTTGCACAAAAGGCTGTGAATAGGCTGAGTTCTGACGGCTGCACAACAGACACCATTCCGGGCGGATATGGACCATTCGGACTGACACCCGACAATCCAATCCCCACAAAAGGAGTAGAAGAAAGCTATTATTACTTAGATCATCTGAGAGATGCTAACGGCAATAAAATTTCTTACACTCGTATTGGCTCCACGATGTCGTCTATCTCTCAAAATCCGATTGACGTTTATAAATTGTCTGCCAAATCTACCTTTGGCTCAGACCAAATTTTCATTTCTGCCTACCACCGACGCACAAGTCAACTTTCACCGTCAGGCTATGTGCTTGTCGATAACAACAACATTGTTATCTCCAATGGCGGCACCCGATTTATAACCGGTCATAAATGCGAAGCTAACTCTGCGCCCTCTTTTAAATTAGTCGCCTTAAATTACTTTGGTGTAATTTCATCATCTGAGTTGAAGACAATGCCTTCTGATGTTGCAGAGGCGGAAGAACTTAACCGCAGAGGATTTATTGCATCTAACAATGGAAAACCCGAAGAAGCTATCAAGCTGCTGAAAGAAGCTATCGACAAAGGCTCTAAGAACGCAGTCAACAGCCTTTTTGCTGTATATCATTGCACTGACAGATATAAGGAAGGCTATCAGTTGCTTTTAGATTGTTACAATAACAATCGAGCAACTGCCGCTTCTCTTTATAATCTTGCAGTTATCAGCTGTGGTTTTGCAAAAGAAGAATTTTCTTTTGCTGAGCGCAATTTCTTTACTGCTTCACAAGCTCTATATAAGGCTATCGAACTTCCCGATGACGGCTTAGAAGAATATCGTCCGCGCCTTCAAAAGCAAGCAAAAACTTTCCTCGATTACGTTTTAGACTCCATTGAAGATTTACCTTAAACCATTATAATAACATGTCATTCTTTGATTTCTTCGGAAGAAAAAAGAAAGAGGCTACTAAGCCCGCTCCCACACGAGAACCAGAGCGGAAACAAGATGTTCCTCGGAAACCATCGGCTCAATCGCGAGCAATATATGGCTCTACATCTGACCCGGTGAGAGATCTTTTAGAAAGAGTTTGTGGCTCCGACGAGAAACCAGCTCAAGTAGAAAAGCAGAAGTTGCAAGACGGCTCAATATACACCGGGCAAGCACTTCTACTCCAAAATGGATACTATCTTCCTCATGGTTATGGGAAGAAATATATCAGTCCGCAAGCAGAAATGACCGCTCATTGGGTCAATGGCAATGCCAACGGCATGTGCTACCTTAACCTGCATCACGCTATGGTAACAGGGCACTTCGTTGATAATCACCCCGAAGGCTGGTGCCTCAGTGTCGAAGGTGGCAAGGGCTTCGTTTTTGGCGTATTCCACAACGATGATTGTGTAACCTCTCTTGGCGAGTCAGTGGTGTGGCTTATCCGCACTATGGATATGGGCTTGAAGACAAGCTACAAGAAAGGTCAAATCCTCGTTGGTGAAGTCATAAACAATCAAGCTCGCGGCTTTCATTTCATGAACAATGGTGATTTGTATGTGGGCACCGATGACTCCAAACTCTCTAAGACTGGATTCTTCTTCAAATTTACCAAAGATGGCTACATTCAGATTGGCGAATTTAAGAATGGTGTTCTTATTGAGGAACTTCCGGGTGAGGAAGTGGTATTTGCCAACGGAGGAAATTCATCATTATATAAGCCTTTGAATACAAATAGAAAATACTTTTAATAACTTTCTCATCAATGGCTACCAAATATTTCATTCTTGAAGTTCGTGGTGTGACTGATTCGAGATTTGGAGATAGTGCCGTAATTTTGGCAAATCCAATCCAGGAAGTAAAGATGGGGTCTTACTCCTCTCAATCCGTTACTCCCTATGAATATTCAGACACCGTTAGATTTTTCTTCCCTGACGATGAAGCTATTCTTGAACCTATTCTTCGTCTTGCTCGCACTCAGACCCCTTGGGAACCCGATATGTCTCATTTCAATAAAGAGCGAATCTTTGATGAAAATAGGAACCAACGAATAGAAATTTATCGACATCTCTCATTTTTTGGAGAAATGCCTTCTCCTGTTGGTAATTCACAACCAATTAGAGTTTCAAGAGACAAACAATATATCCTGTCTCAGCAATATCAGGATTATATGCGTCGCAACTATCAGTTTGACCCAATAGACCTTCAAGAATATGTGGGAAGACTGAGAGATAATGACCCATACTTCTTTGCTTGGTTGTTTGATGACAACTCTCTTCGTGGGTGTTCGGAATGGGAGCTTGATTATGAATACCAAGAAGCATGGGAACATTTTTATACTCGATGCGACCCATACTTCAATGAGCAGGAAGATGAGGAAGATGATGATTTTTAATCTCATCGCAGTATAATCATGGCGTTGCGGCACCACCGCCGGGCTTTCGTCTATCGGCTTGCCGCTTGGCTCGCCAAGAAATCGAGCCTAACATCTCGACCATTCGGCTTCAATCCCATAACGCATTATGAAAAAAATTTCACTTTTTTTACTCATCATAGTTGTAATAATCGGTGGTGTGATTTTATTCTTTTATCAACCTCGCTTTATCGCAACTCCACAACAAATATCCAAGTTCTTTAATCTTCCTGTTCAAGCAAATTCTCTAATAGTTCCGCTTGATGAAATACACAGTCAAGGTAAGAAAGGTGCGCTCGGATTTGGCATTGATAACTATTGGTTGAAGATTAATGGCAACCCGGATATTTTATGTAAATATATTCTTGAAGCCGGAGGTGTTAAGTCGGATTCTACATATTCAATATCCAAAGTAAGAGGTGACATAGAGGGAACGCTTATAATCTATAAAAATAAAAGTACAGGGCATTTAAGATTCGCAGAGATAGAGTAATTGTGGAAATCCGGCTTTGCCGTCGGGCTATCGTAAACGGAGCCTGATGTCTCCGCCGTTCGGGTTCGCTCAAACGAGTTTCGCGTCTGTTTTCACGGTCTATCCCTAACGCATTGCCTCGGAGATTCCTCCGGGGCTTTTTTGTGGCGGTGGAGGAGCAATTTTCAAAGGAATACCGCTTGGGTCGTCTTTGCGGTGGCTTGCTTAGTAAGAGTAAGGCATTTTGTCGCTCACCGAACATTGGCTGCTGCA
>CAMEGQ010000095.1 GCA_945916235.1 uncultured Porphyromonadaceae bacterium
AGGAGTTGCTGAAAGACACTGACAAATTTATTGCCGACTACAACTCCCGACTGCAACAGGGTGGTATCAATCCATCCGCCATGACCGACCAGCAGAAGACTGCGGTTGCAATAGCCATGAAGTCGATGCTGGCTCAGCTGGAGGATGCGGGCGAGGACGCAAAAGCCATAATCGCCAAGAAACTTGAAGATTCATGGGGATTGGCCGGAATGATAATTGAGGACAAGATAGGGCCATCCATGCAAGAGAAGTTCCGCGCCATTGTCGGGGCAAGTACCGACGAGGGTGTTAAGATGGCCGCTCGTAAACTGCAATACGAGGGTTACAACGCACTGAGCGCAGCCGAGAAAGAAACCGTCAAGAAACTGATGGAGCAGGCCAAGGGGCAGACCATGGCCGACCTCGGGATCCTTAACTCCAATATGCAGAACTATCTGACCGCGCATCCTCTCACACAGTTGATTACATTGGCCTTTGTCTCCGACAAACCATCCGAGCTTGCAACTGAACTTGTCAAGAAACACGGTTATCCCGGCCTTACTGAATCGACCAATAGATATGTCACGTCATGGACTTCCGACAATAGCGTTTACAATGCGCGCAATGCGGCTCAATCTGCTTTACAAGCTGCGAAGAATGAGCTTGACGCAGCCAAGAAGGCTGGGGCCGGTGTGGAGGCCGCACAGAAGAAATGGGACGAAGTATGGGCTGCGCTGGAATATCTCGGCTGGACCGACCTTCAGACTAAGGATCAGAAATCCAACAAACATTCCGGTTCCAAAGGCACTCAGAAAGACAAGGTCGCAGAAGACCTCAAGCAGCGTTTCAAAGACATCAAGGACGCATGGAGCGAGTTCCAGAAGTGGAGCAAGACCGAGGGCAGAGAAGCTGCGGCTGCACGAATCGGCGAATCGGGATTGTTCTCCACACTCCCCAAGGACAAGATTCCGCAGACCGTGGAGCAATATCGTGCGCTTGTGGCCGACTTGGAGAAGGAGCTTCGCGCCGCAGGTGTCAAGGGTTCGGCCCGCGAAAGTCTGCTGAATGAGTTGTTGAAACAGTTGCTCGACATCGACAAGACTGTGGTTGACGAGCAACTGAAGCTCGCCCTCGACAAGGTGACCAAGGAAGCCGAGCGACAGCTTGCCGACTGGAACCTCTACGACAAGGTGCGCAAGGCCACGGGCAACAAGCAGCTTGCGATGAACCTCGCTTTCGGCATGAACATGACCGGAGAGACCGACTATGTGTCGATGATCAAAAAGCAATTTGACGCGGTTGCCAAGGCTGCCGGGTCTTCATTGACATACGGCACTGTTACGCCCGAATTGCTCAAAGACGCTCCCGAAGAAGTCCGCAAAGCATACGAAAAGGCATTTTCCGAGATTCAGAAATATCACGACAAGGAGCGCAACGAACTCGCCGACATGGTGGCGCAGTATAAGAACACGCAGGAGGAAATCGTGGCTCTTACCGCCGAGGCCGAGGAAAAGAAACGCAAGATCCGAGAATCCAAGGATTTGACCGACGTTCAGAAACAACAGCTCATCGACAAGATAGATTCTGAACTCAACTACGAGACCTTCCGCAGGAGCGGCGAGTATCTGAAATTCTTCAACGCAATCCTTTCGTTCACCGGAGAGGAAGCCGAGAATGTCGGTCGCAAAATCAAGCAGGCTCTCGACGACAAGCTGAAAGCCGGATCTATTTCCGCAAAAGAGTATTGCGATGAAATGGAGAAAATTGACAAGCAGCTTGACAAGATACGCAGCAAGCAGGGCGACTTCGGCAATTTCATGAAGGGCGGCCTGCAGAACCTATTTCAGAAGAGATATGAGCAATCGGAGAGTGATTACAATGCCGCAACACAAAACTTTACGGACGCCAAGAATGCGTTTGACGTCGCTCAACAGAAAGGGGACAAGGCCGGAATGAAGCAGGCTCAGGCGGCGATGGATGCCGCCGGGGCGATGAAGGAGGGCGCGGGTGCGGCCATGCAGGGTGCGCAGGGAGCGATGCAGACCATGCAGGCCATAGACATGATTGTGCATGGCATAAACGACACTGTGCAGGGAATCAAAGGCGCGATGGAACTGATCACAGAGATGGCCGAGTCTTATGGCGCGGATACCGGCGCGGATACCGACTGGGGAAAGGCCAATGCCTTCATGAGCACGTTTGGTGAGGCCAGCCAGCACGCCACCGACGCATGGGACGCACTTAAAAGCGGCAACGTCGGAGGCGTTATCAAGGGCGTTATCGGCTCTGTGACGTCATGGTTCACCGGATTCAACAAATGGCATGACGCCAAGCTGCAGGCTCAGATCGAGAAGTCGAAAAAGGTTATGGAGATTCTGCAACATGGCTATGACGCCCTCGAAAGGCGCATGGAACACTTCCTCGGCAATGGCCGGAATGTCGATATAACCGGACTGTTCAACGTCGACGAAGCTAAGGCGAGAGTAGGCGAAATCGAGGAAAAGCTTGAAAAGAAGCTGAACAAACTATCCAAGATGGACGGCAAGGCCGCCAAGAATCTCGCGAAGGGGACTCTTATCGGAACGGGGGTCGGCGCGGCGTTAGGACCTCTCGGCTTGCTTGCGGGCAGCCTCGTGGGTTCGGTTGTCGGTGGCGTAATGGATCTTGTCAATAGCCATAAGAAACGGAAGCTGATAAAACAGATCAACAAACTTTACGAGGAACAAAAACGCCTGCTTGCGGAAATCGAGGCTTACGAATCGGGAGGCACATACGGCCTGCAGCGGCAATACATGAAGGAGCAGTTGGAAGAACTCAACAAACAGCGCAAGGCTGAGGACAAAAAGAAAAATTCCGACAAGAAGGCTCTCGCCGATATGGATGATCAGATTGACGAGCTGACTGTGAAGATTATGAGTTTCGCGGAGGAAACGGCGCAGAATCTTTACGGAATCGACCTCAAAGGATGGGCCGACCAGATAGGGGACTCTCTTGTCGACGCCTTCGCGAAAGGAGAGGACGCAGCCGAGGCGTTCAACAAGACCGTGGGGGAAATCATGCGCTCTGTGGTCTCGAAAGTCATTTCGGTAGGTATTATCCAGCCGATGATGCAGGATTTGCAGAACTGGCTCTTCGGTGACGGCACAGACGGCTACGCCAAGGGCGAGGGTGGCGCGTTCGGCCATGACTTCGAGCTGCAACCTGGCGAGGTGGCTACTCTCGGAAGCAAGCTGAAACTGATGCAGAACGGCGTCGGCAAATCCAAAGAGCTGTTCGACCAGATAAACGAACTTATGGGCGGAATGCTCTCCGACACCGAGAGCACCAAAAACGGACTCTCCGCCGGCATTCAGGGAATAACGGAAGATACGGCAGACTTGCTCGCGTCATATCTGAATGCCGTGAGGGCGGATGTGGCTCAGAGCACCCGGGAGTATTGGCCGAAACTTCTAAACGAGGCATTGCCCGGCATGAGCATTATCGCCGAATCGCAGCTCAAGGTGCAGGAGCAGATCGCCTCCAACACCCTCCGCAATGCCGTGGCGGCGGAATTAATCGTGAAATCAAACGACAATATAAGTCGGCTGCTCGTGCGCGTGACGCAGGGCACTGACAAATTTCATGTAAACTAATATGGAAAATCTAAGCGAGACAATGAAGGCCGAGGGAATATCCCTCGGGATGTGCGAAGACGGAATAAAAGGCTGGCACGCGGACAGCAGCCAGCAGGAATTGATTGACAAGTTCAAGGAGTATATAGATTTCTGCCAACGCCACGACTGGCCGTCGTGCGACTTCATCAAGACGAATTTCGACCGGGAGCTGCTGCACAAGAACCTTATCTTCGTTGACGAGCATATCGACCTCGACAACGCTCCGAGCGGAGTTTACATAGTCAATGGCGAGTGTTCGGGGACAATCAGGCTCGCACCGTGGTCCGTGGCGACGATATATCTGCGTCATACATCTTATGTCAGAATCGAGGCTGGAGACTTTTCCCGCGTGTTCGTCCGGCTATACGATGACTCCGACACGGTGACAAAAGCAGGGGAGGGTACGGCTGTCAAGGTTTACGACCGACGGGGATAATGCAAAACGGACAGCCGAACTTAACCGGCTGTCCGTGCTTTAATCTGCATCTTCCTCTCCAACTCGGCAAGCGTCTCGACCTCCACGACTCGATAGCGGTCTCTGAAGAACTCGGCGCGGTCAGACAGCATACAGCATGGCCGGAAGTCATTCATGGGGTTTCCCATAATCAGCACCGTCCGCTGCCTCGGGAAGAAAACGTCGGCGAATTTCCACTTGCCGTCTATCTCCACCGGCCACTTGATTTTGAAGTACAAGCCCATGTCTTTGAGACGACGGCAGATTTTCTTCAATTCGGGGCTGATTTTGCGGATGAGGTCGTCTCGGTAGTCGAAAGTCCATGCCGGAAGTCCGAGGGTCGAGTCGAAAATGTCGAGTTCGGCGGCAAATTCTTCCCAAAATTCGGGTTTTTGAGACCGATTTTTCGGAATTTTCTGAGTTTTTGAGGACTTTTTCATGAAATCAAGTCTAATTGGGTTAATATATTAAATTTATCTCCCCATACGGGCATACATCCGCCTGCTCACGCCTCATGCACGCTCCCACATGTATCACGCACACACAGCCTATCGGCCAAAGTGATATAGGGTCTAAAACAGAAATCATGCGCAAAAAAAATTAAGCGGTTTTCGTCTTTTCATCATCGGTCGTGACGTATTTTACAACGGGACGGTTGAGCGAATATGAATTGGCCAGTCGCAACATAATCCTGCCATCATGGCGCACAATGAATCCGCGGCCACCACATGCGGCATAGTTGTCGCGCAGTTCCTTGGAATATTCATCAATGTGCCATTTGGTTTCCTCGTAGTTCTCGGTCTTGTTGACAACGCCGCCTTTTACGAGAATCTTGATTAGCGACTTGGCTTTCGACTTGGAGCAACCTGCAATTTCCGACATACGCGCATAGCTGAGTCTGTCTGCCTTTTTCCGAAGTTTGAGTTTACGCATCCCCCATCTCTCGGCGCGTTCCTTCGCTTTCCTGAATTTGGATTGCGCAGTTCGTTTGCCGGGACGGGTCGCCAAAGTGAGTGTATCGTAAACCACAGCTTGCTTGGAAATGTGGAAGAGGACTACAGCTTCACGGATGAAGTCGCAGAGCTTAGTCTGAGTGTAGGGACACCGCACATCGTCACCTCGCCTGCCTTTTTTGTAGTAATGCTTCGTGAAAACGAGCTTTACATTATAGCTGTCAGCGGCCTTGATTGATGTCGCCCGTATATTGTCGCCTTCGCGGACAAGCCAGCCTTTGCGCAGGGCATAGCTCACGGCGCGTTTGTATCGCGTGTGACCTATACGGAGAATACGCATCAGCCGGACTGCGGAAGCGTCGGTGACAACGGAGTTCACAAACGTCACCTTTATGGCCAAAACGACAGCAAGAGCCTCGATTGATTCTTTCGAACCAACTGCGGCTCTTGCGAGGTCGGGGTCAAGGTAGATATAACGTTTGCGCTTCATGCAATAAAAAAAAGAAGAATCCGCATCAATGGGAGGAAAATGCGGATTCTTCAAGTTTACGGCGGCTTTCGCTTCGCCGTTATGGCGTTCTTGTATCTTCCTCCTTGATACGGCTGCAAAGATAATACTTTGGAACTCAATCCGCAATAGGGGATTTCAAAGTGTTAAAATTGCTAAGGTTGATAAAAGCCGTGAAATAATCTGAAACCTTACACCTCAATTCACCAATACTTCACCATATTTTTAATGGCTTTGTAACTATAAGAGTGTCAGCGTCAAACTCTTATATATCGTTTGACTGGCAGTCAAGAGGTGACGAGTTCGAGTCTCGTATGCTCCACATCTCGATAAAGTATTGAAAATCAGCTATAAACAAGTTGGTTTTCAAGGCTCGTTTTATACTATTTAGCATTATTTAAACCTTTTTATTACCTGAATTTGCGGACATTTGCGGACATTTTGCGACATTTGCAGACATAAACTTCACCAATACTTCACCAACTTCACTATTGGTGAAGTGATGTAAATTAACAATAGTTAAAAATAAACTTTAACATTTCGAACTATGTTCTCTTACAAATTTGTCGTGAACACTGAACGGAAAAACGCAGTTCGTCTCCGTGTCTTCAATCTCGGAAAGAAGTCTGAAATATCCCTCGGTATATCCATGACTCCCGAGGAACTTGCAGAAATAATCGCCGGGCGCAAGGCTTCGACATCCGTTCATACATCCCTGATAAGGCAGTGGATGGGGCAATTGGAAATCTTGAAGGCAGAATTGCTTCGGGTTGGCAAGGCGGGAATCGACGTCAAAAATCTCCGCGACGAGGTGCAGAAAACTCTTTTCGGAATTGAGCCGGACAAGGATAAGCCGGAAGTTGACAGCAAGAATTGGGAAAAGTTCTATGTTCGCTATTTGGGGTCGAAAAGGAATCAGTCTTATCATGACTCCTGCGATTACACATTGAAGAAGATGCGGAGTTTATGTGACGATTTCTCAAAACTTACGTTTGAGGATATAACCCTGAAATGGCTAAAGGATTTTGACGAGAAGCTGATCGAGAGCGGTGCGTCGCAAAACACTCGCAACATTCATTTCAAGAACATCCGCACATGCCTGAACCGCGCCATCGACGAGGAACTGACCCAGAACTATCCGTTCCGGCGTTTTAAAATCCGCCCCGAGAAAACCCGCAAGCGCAATCTGCCCGTAGAGGAACTGCGGAGGCTGTTCGATTATCCGGTGGAGGAATATCAGAAGTATTATCTTGATTATTTCAAGCTGATATTTATGCTTGTCGGGATCAACACCATAGACCTCTTTAATTTAACCAAGATAGAGAATGGCCGCATAGAATACCGTCGGGCAAAGACTCATCGCCTATATTCAATTAAGGTAGAGCCGGAAGCGATGGAGATTATAAACAGACACAAGGGCGAGAAGGCGTTGCTCGATATAGCGGACAGATGGGGCAGCCACCGCGAGTTCCAGAAATACTGCAATATCGCATTGAAGAAAATCGGCAAGATGGAACGCAAGGGGCGCGGGGGAAAGAAAGAGATAAAACCGGAGTGGCCGGAGCTTTCGACATACTGGGCGAGGCACAGCTGGGCCACTATCGCGTATTCAATCGGCATCAGCAAGGATATTATCTCTCAGGCTCTCGGTCACAGTATGGGTTCCGCAATTACGGAAATTTATATCGAACGAGACCAAAGCAAGGTTGACGAGGCCAACCGCCGCGTTCTTGACTGGGTGTTGTACGGCAAAAATGACTAAACCGATTCAAATCCTTTGGTAAATCCACGGTCTATGCCGTGCGCCTTGTCGTACTTCATCTTTTCCCAACGCTGACGGGCAACTTCCATAGAGTGTCGTGACATGCGGGGGAACTCAATTTCGCGCTTGCCTCCGCGTCCTCCCTTGCACTTGTCGGTCTTGGGATAGATGGTTACCGGAACATCGGCGCACATCAGTTCGACCTGCTTCAACGTCATGCTCCATAGATAATAGAGCGGAGGTGTCAGCGGTATGCCTAAGAATCTGAATGGTTCGGCGAGGTGGGGACGGTCTTTGCAGATTTCCCAGCTTTGCCCCCAGAATGTTCTTGAAGGGAAACTGATACTTCCGCTCTGTTCATCTGCATCATCGTCTCCCTCATCCCTATCAGTAATGTGGTAACGAGCAAGTAACTGCCCGGTGCCACTTTTTTTTTAATAAGTGCGACAGCTTCCACAAGTTCGGAGTCGGTGTAGCGGCGCACTAAGTAATACCACCGCCACAGCATCCACCACAGCAGCTTGATTGCGAAATAACCGTTGAGCCGAGCGGCGGCCACGCATTTGCAGGCAACGGCATATTCGTCGCCCTCTTTGAGGATTATTTCTGTGATCTTGTGACGCGCCCATCCGCAAAGGTCGCGGAACGCCATGCGTTTGTTGCGGACGGTGACATACTCGGTTTCATTCTCGGCCACACCGAACAACTCTCGTTCGTCGGCCATTGTCGGCTGTGACGGTGCTTTTGTTTTTCTTGCCATATAGGATAAAATTTAGGGGCGGCGGCATTTCTGTCACCGCCCCGTCCTTGTCGGGTTTGCTCCGAAGTTTATGCTTTATGCAGAATATAGAGGTCAACGTTGCCGTCGTTGCTCATCGGAGTCACGGCTACGTTATAATAACCCTCAGTGTCGCCCTTGGCGCCCTTGAACGTGCCGTAGTTCTCGGTATTGGGTAGAATAACCACGATATTGTGGTCCGGGTTGCGGAATAGCCATGATCCTACGACTTTCTTGGGTTTGAGCGAATAGCCTGCGCCGGAATAGTTGTCCGCGCCTACCTTGACGGTTGAGGCTGATGTGGTTTCCTTGTTCATGAACAGTTCGTTCACGGGGTCTGCGAACGAGGGGACCTGGAAGGAAATGTCGTCGTCACCGCGCTTGGCGAACGTAATCCAGTTGCGCCCTTCGGTGATTTTCTTCTTGGTTATGTCGGGATCGCCCACATCGAAGGTTACGCCATCCTCACCGAGCGGCATTTCAAAGTCTGCCGTGGCGAGAATATCCTCGGTGTTGGTGAGATCGGAGGCGTTCAACTCTTTCTTGAAGAAGTAAGCCTCGCCCATAAGCTCCATGACCTGCTGGAGGTCGGAAAGGGTCTTTTTGTTTTCGTTTGCTGTCATAATTGTATGGTGTTAGAATGTTGATTTTAAAATCGTGATGTTGAATTGAATGGTGAGCGAATGAAACCCCGCGCCGTCGGAGGCAGATGCAAGCAAGACGGGACTCTTTGCGTGGAACAATTCATTGACTATTGGAAATTGTTCCATGACTTGTTTCTGCATCTGCTCCAGCCGGAAGGTGTTTTCCATGCCGTTGACGTCGCGGACGAAAATCACAATCTGGCCATAGGTGGTCTGATATGTGTCGCCGCGGTCGCGCATGGCCTGCGGAAGCCTGAGCAGAAGGAAATCCTTCATCTGCTCACCTACCGCGTTCGGACGGGTCTGCACGAAACGGCTGTCCGAGATCCCGGCTGTCAGGGAATCAAGTTCCTTAAGGATGTCGAAGCGTTTGAACTGAATCTTTGCCATAATCAGTCGGGGATTGGTTTGAACATCGAGGGAGCGGACATCTGAGCGTAGTTGTAATTGCCTGTAAGCACGTCAATATCCATCTGCGATTCCTGATAAGAGGCGTATTCCACACCGTTGCAGACCACAAGAACCCACGATTTGGTCGACGGCCTGAAAGACTTGATGAAGGCGATGCTTCTCTCGGCCTCCATAGAGCCGTTGGTGGAAACCTCGGCTCTGAACGTGGTTTCCTGAATTGTGCCGTCCCATCTCTGCCGCCCGGCTTGGAAAATCTCGCCCTTGCTGAGTTTGCGGCGAAGCGGATGCGGGATGCCGTCGGACGAACTCATCATGAATACAAGATTTCCTTTGGAGTAGACTCCGACAGCATAGGAGTTGACGGTGTTTCCCGTCATGTTGTGGCCGATGGTGATTCTGCCGTTTGTCGCGTCGTCGAGCAATTTTTTCGCCGCCGACG
>CAMEGQ010000096.1 GCA_945916235.1 uncultured Porphyromonadaceae bacterium
AGAGGGCAGGGGGAAGGCGGAGATTAGAGGGCGCGGAGGATGCGGGCGACGTAAGGGGTGGGGCGTAGGGCGTAGGCGCGGGTGAGGTATAGGCGCGCGTTCGCGCGATTTTCAGAAGTGGAAGCGGAGTGGGAAGCAAGAGAGGTGGAGGCAGAGGTGGAGGCGGGTGCGGTGTGGAGGGCGTACCAGTTGCCGAGGGTGAGGAGGGCGTGGTAGTTGTCGGGGTCGAGCGTGAGGATATGGAGGTAGGTGGCGATGCCACGGGTGTAGTCGGCTGTGAGCATGTAGCCGTCGGCGAGGGAGCGCAGGAAGCTGACGTTGGAGGGCGCGCCGTCGAGCATGCGTTGGGCGTAGGCTATCATCTGGTCGCCTGTGCGGCGGAAGGTGTAGAATTTCAGCAGGGTGCCGTCGATGGAGCGACTCATCCAGGGGTATGCCTCGCGGCAGTTGGTCAGGAAGCGCTCATAGGCTTCGGGGTGGCCGTTGGAAAAGCTTTCGCGCTCTACGGAGGCGAAAATCGAGTCGAAGGGGATATGATTGTCGATGGCCCGGGCCAGAAGGTTGATCTGGGCGGTGGAGTCGCTGAGCAGGGCGTTGGCGACGATGGAGCGGCCGTAGACGCGAGTGGCGGCGGGTTGCTGCTCCAGCATCAGGTCGTAGAGCGCCGAGGCTGACGCCCATTCGGAGTGTCGGTAAGCACGGTCGGCGCGCTCTGAGAGCGTGGCATAGTCGTTGACAGCCAGGGCGCCGAGCGCAACGGCGGCTGTGGCGAAGGCTATGACGAGGCGGTTGTATTTTTGAAGCATTTTTGGTGAAATGGGAATAGATACGGGATAAATGGCGATAGTTTTTGCAAATATCGGAATAAACTGCTAACTTAGCAAACTGCCAAAACGTATAAACCTATCAAAAATATAGAACATATGACCAACCAACATCGCTACTGTGTGATCATGTGTGGCGGCATCGGGAGCCGGTTCTGGCCCTACAGCCGCACCAATCGTCCGAAACAGTTTATCGACTTCCTTGGTACGGGGCGCTCTCTGCTCCAGATGAGTTTCGACCGTGTAAGGTCGATTATCCCTAAGGAGAATGTGATTGTGGTTACCAACGAACAATATGCCCCTCTGGTGATGGAGCAGCTGCCTGAACTGGCAGAAAATCAGATACTTCTGGAGCCGGCTCGCCGCAATACGGCGCCCTGCATCGCCTGGGCCGCCTATCATATCGCCGCTCTCGACCCCGAAGCCAGCATCATGGTGGCTCCGTCGGACCATCTGATTACGCGCGAGCAGGAATTCTGCGACTCGATTCTGAAGGGGTTCGAATTTGTGGAGCACAACGACGCGCTGCTGACGCTCGGCATCAAGCCGTCGCGCCCTGAGACGGGCTACGGCTACATCCAGATCGGTCAGCCTGTGGCCTCGACCGGAGGAGCTATCTGCAAGGTGAAGACCTTCACCGAGAAGCCGAAGCTGGAGCTGGCCAAGGTATTCGTTGAATCGGGCGAATTCTTCTGGAATTCAGGCATTTTCCTATGGAGCGCCAATAATATCATCCGCGAACTGGGCACGTACGCCCCCGACGTGGCCGGCACTTTCGACCGTGGCCGCGGCCTGTTCGGCACTCCGGCGGAGAAGAAGTTTATCGAAGAGAATTTCCCCGGCTGCGTGGGCATCTCGATCGACTTTGCCGTGATGGAGAAGTCGCAGTGTGTCTATGTGGAATGTGTTGACTTCGGCTGGAACGACCTTGGCACCTGGAGCGCGCTGTATGACAATTCGCCCAAGAACCGCGACGCCAACGTCACTCAGCGCTGCAATGTGCTGGCCTACAACTCCACAGGGAATATCTTCGCTGTCGACGGCGAGAAGCTGATTGTCGTCGACGGGCTGACCGACTATATCGTGGCCGATGCCGGCGATGTGCTGCTGATCTGTCCGAAATCGGAGGAGCAGCGCATCAAGCAGATGGTGAATGACGCCCATCTGGCTTTCGGACAGAAGTATCTGTAAGACAGGAAGCTACTGAGACCGGAGGACTACAGCGTCTGAGTGCCTCCGCCGTTGACGAAGAGAGTTTCGCCTGAAATCCAGCTTGAGATCGGGGCGGCGAAGAAGAGCACGGCGCGAGCTATGTCGTCGACCTCGCCCAGCCGCCCAAGCGGTGTGTGAGCAAGCATTTTATGTTCGAGCTCGGGAGTGAGCACCTTGGCCAGAGCCGCGGTGCGTGTCGCTCCCGGGCCGACGTTGTTTATACGTACACCCATAGGCCCGTAGTCGTGGGCCAGATTGGCCGTCATGTGGTTGAAGGCGGCCTTCGACGAGGCATAGACCGACATAGACGCCTGGCGGTCGCGGCTGCTCATGGAGGTGATATTCACCACACTGCCGTAGCCCGACTCCTGCATCAGCGGGGCGGCGAGCTTGATTAGTTGCCACGGTGCGAACACATTCATCATGTAGATGCGGCGCACGTAGTCGAGGTCGATGGAATAGGGGTTCTCACGTCCGCCATCGCCGCCACCGCCGCCACCGGCATTGTTGACAAGGATGTTGACGGTGCCGAATGTCTTCTTGGCGAAGTCGATAAGCGCCTGAAGGTCGGAATCTTGCAATACATTGCACGCTACCGGGACTGCCCGGCCGCCGTCGGCTTCGATGAGGCTGACTGTGGTCTGCGCTTTCTCGATGTGCAGACTGCTGACCACAACGCTGGCGCCTGCTGCAGCCAGAATGCGGGCGCAGCCTCGGCCTATGCCGTCGCCGCCACCGGTGACCACGGCCACGCGGCCGCGCAGGTCGAGCAGCCGCTCCAGATCTTGGAATTTGCTATTCATAATTTCCTGATGTTATATCTATTATAACAGCCGGGAAATCGGAATAGTTTTTTGGAAGGCTCTAAGGAGCCTGAGGGCTTAAAGGACTTTGGGGGCTTTAAGGGCTTTGGGGGAGGATCAGAAGCCGGGCTCGTGGCGCAGGGGATAATGGTTGCGCAGCGATTCGAAGGCCGCGGGGGAGGGGTTGGCGCGCAGGGCCTCGGTGTCGGCCAGCGGATCATAGCTGCTGACGATAAGCTCGGGGGTGAGCGCTACGCCGGGATGCTCCTGCGGCGGCATTGCGGCCAAAACGGCCTCGGCATCAGCCGATTGGGCAATCGCCTTGGTATCAGCCGATTGGGTGGATTGGCCGACTGCCGTTGATGCATTCCGGATCGCATGGAAATGGCGCAGGGCTGCGGCGACGGCCATGGCCGTGGCGCGCTGTTTGCCCTCGATGGAGTAGCCGGCGATGTGGGGAGTGGCGATAGCGCAGAGGCTCAGAAGCTGCTGACTGATAGCGGGTTCACCCTCCCAGCAGTCGATTATGGGGGCGGCAATCCGTCCGGCGGATTGAGAGGCCGTCAGATCCTTCAGGAGCGCCGGGGTATCGACCACGGGGCCACGGGCCGCGTTGATGAGGCGCGAGCCCGGGCGCATGAGGCTCAGAAAGCGTTCATCCACAAGATGATGCGTCGGGCAGGGGCCATCGACGGTGTGAGGCGTATGGAGCGTGACTATATCGGCCTGAGCAGCAAGAGTTTCAAGGTCGACAAACGGCTCCGAACCGGCCATGCGCGGGTTTGCCGCGTCCCATCCGCCTTCAGCCTGCCGGCGCAGCGGGTCGCAGGCTATAACCTTGGCGCCCAGAGTTTTACCCCAGCGCGCCACAATCGAGCCGACATTGCCGAGGCCGACGATGCCGATGGTCTTTTGGCGCCATGAGGGGTCGAGGCGCAGAATCGACGACCAGACATATTGCGCCACGGCCGGGGCGTTGCATCCCGGAGCGGATACCGTCTCGATGGCGTGATTGCGGCAGTAGTCGTGGTCGATATGGTCGGTGCCTATGGTGGCTGTGGCTACGAAGCGTACGCGCGAGCCTTCCAGCAGGTCGGCATTGCAGCGTGTGCGCGTGCGTACGATCAGTGCGTCAGCGTCCTTAACTGTCTGAGCGGTAATATCTTCCGGATCGAGACGCACTACTTCGGCTATGCCTTCGAAGACCCGATGGTCGACGAAGGGGATATGGGATTCGATGATGATTTTCATAACTTTAGGGGTATCAGGCTGTTACGGCCCAGATGTAGAAACCGGCGTAGCAGGCCATCAGCAGGAGGATGGGGAGGTAAGTGCGCCGGTGGCGGCGATAGGTGAAGAAATGGCCTATCTGATAGGCAGTTGCGCAATTGAGCAACGGCACATAGAATGCAAAATTGTTGAAGTCAAGCAGGGCGTAAATGGCCGAGAAAATGTAGAGCAGCGTCAGGAAGGCATTGAAGGCGCGCACACGCGAGTTGTAGCTGAGAATCTTCATAAGATTCATCAGGGTGAAGGCGAATCCGATGACGATGGTAAAGGCCACTACAGCAGCGCTTTGCGCCAGCTCAGGATTGCTGACTATCTGCGAAAAACTGATGGCGCCCGACGGCCACCGGAGATTCCAGGGGGTGACGATGCCCAGACCCATGAGGAGCCACACGGGGGTGAGGGCGCCCAGAGCGGCGGCAAGGAAGGTGCGCATGGAGAATACGCGCATCTGGATGGTGCCGAGCAGAAGCACAGGCAGATAGAACAGGTAGCCGCGCTCGGTGAATGCTCCCAAGGCGAACAGGAAGAATATCAGGAAGATGCGGCGGCGCGAGTCGTCAGGATTGCCGAAGGTAGAGAAGAGCAGAAACACGCATACCATCATCAGCAGATTCATCAGTGTGCCCCCGTAGAACTGGCCCATCAGGCTCGGGACGCCTATCTGCATCATGATGAACATCGTGGCCACAAGCGAAGTGATGCTTCGCAGCACATTGTAGATGCTGTTGATCCACACCAGCAGTATGGCCGACAGGATGGTGAGGCCTACGCCCATCAGAGCTGAGGCGAACTTCGAGCTGATCCAGAGATTGGCCGAGAGGAACCCTACGCCCATGTCGGCTGTCATCGGCACTACCGATCCGCGCTGCCAGGCATAGATGCAGCTGATGATGGCCAGAAGGGCCATCACCACTGTGGCAGAGCGGGCATGGAGAAATGCTGTCAGCTGACGCTCATTCATTGTCGGAGAGATGGTCAGGAATTGGGGAATTCGTTGCCGATGTCGCGGCGGAAATATTTTTTGTCAAACTGCAGGGCTTCAATGGCTTTGTAGCTTGTGGCCAGGGCTTGCTGGAGCGTGGGGCCGTAGGAGCTGGCGGCGATGACGCGGCCGCCGGAGGTGACCAGGCGCCCGTCGGCGTCGATCTTGGTCCCGGCATGGAACAGGATTGAGTCGCCCGCCAGATCGGTGCCGGAGATGGCCTTCCCCTTTTCGTAAGCCTCGGGGTATCCGCCCGATACGGCCATGACGGTGGCGGCGCAGCGCGTGTCGTGGTTTAGAACCATATCGCCCAGATGGCCCTTGGCGGCAGCCAGCATCAGCGGCACGAGGTCGGAGGCCACGCGCAACATTACCACCTCGGTCTCGGGGTCGCCCATACGCACGTTGTATTCAATCACATACGGCTCGCCTCCTACATTGATGAGGCCCAGAAAGATGAAGCCGCGATAGTCGATGCCGCGGCGGATGAGGCCGTCGACGGTGGGGCGCACGATGCGCTCCTCGACTTTGGCCATGAAGGCGTCGTCGGCAAAGGGGACGGGACTGACGGCGCCCATGCCGCCGGTGTTGAGGCCGGTGTCGCCTTCGCCTATGCGCTTGTAGTCTTTAGCCACGGGAAGGATGCGGTAGCCGCCGTGGCCGTCGGTGAGCACGAATACGCTGCACTCGATGCCAGAGAGGAACTCCTCGATGACCACAGTGGCCGACGACTGGCCGAACATGCCGTGGAGCATCTGCGCCAGAGCCTCGCGGGCCTCGGCGAGTGTGGGGACAATCAGCACACCCTTGCCGGCGGCCAGACCGTCGGCTTTAAGCACGTAGGGCGGTTGCAGAGTCTCCAGAAAGGCGTAGCCGTCGGCGATGGTGCCGGCGGTGAAGGAGCGGTAGCGGGCTGTGGGGATCCCCTCCTCGGTCATGAACCGCTTGGAGAAATCTTTGCTCCCTTCGAGCATGGCGCCGGCCTTTTCCGGTCCTACTACGGGGAGCGCGGGGACAGCCTGACGCATGTAGTCCACGATTCCGGCCACCAGCGGGTCCTCGTTGCCGACCACGAGCAGGCCGATGCCGTGGTCCCTGACGAACTGCGCGATAGCGGGGAAATCAACGGGAGAAAGCGCCACGTTGGTGCCGTAGGTACCGGTGCCACCGTTGCCCGGAGCGATATAGAGTTGGTCGGTGAGCGGACTTTGAGAGATTTTCCACGCCAGGGCCGATTCGCGGCCGCCTGATCCGAGCAGAAGGATATTCATAGAAGGGAAGGGTTAACAGATGGATGGATTTTGCCTTGTCGGGGGCTATTCTTTTGATTTGCGTTTGCGCATGGGGAGCAGCGAGGGCTGTTTGTTGGTCAGGAGTTTGAGAGCGCCCTCGTTGCGGCGTACGGCCAGGGGGTTCTCCGGATCGGCCTGCAGATGGTCAAAGCGCTTTTCGAAGGGCCTGTCCTGATGCCTGTCCTGATGCCTGTCGAAGGGTCGCTTTTCTCCGGGGCGGTCGAAGCGACGCTTGGGGGTGTAACGGTCTTCGAGCGGGTTGCGCGGCTCACCGGCACGGTCGGAGCGGCGTTCGCGGCGCTTGTCGGCGAAATCGCGTTGAGGTGCGCGTCCGTCGCGCCCTTCGCCCCGGCGGAAGTCGCGGTCGCTTTTGAAATCCTTGCGGAAGCCGTCGGCCGAGTCTTTGCGGTAATCTTTCCTGAAATCTTTTTTGAAGTCGCCGTGACGGTCGAATTTGTCCCTGCGGTCCGGTTTGCGGTCTGATTTGCGGTCGGCGGGAGCATCGGAAGCCTCATCGCGCAGACGGCCGCCGGCCTTGCGGAACGATTTGTAGTCGCCTTCGAAGATGACATATTCGCGGAGCTCACACTCGATAGCGCCGTTGAGCACGGGTATTTTCTGGCTTGGAGCCAGACCTATCTTGGTGATATATTCGTTTTTGGCGGCGATAATCCAGGCGTGGTAGCCCTTGAATACGTTTTTCAGTTTCGACCCGATCATCTCGTACAGCCCCTCCATATCGTCGGCGCTGATGCGCTCGCCGTAGGGCGGGTTGGAGATGATGGTGCCGTTGGCCGGAGCTTCGTCCCAGGCCGACAGGGGCTTGGTTTCCAGCTCGATCATACGGCCTACGCCGGCGCTCTTGATGTTGCGTGCGGCGATTTCGATGGCTTTTGGGGAGATGTCGGCGCCATAGATTTTCACATTGACGTCGCGCTCGTTGGAGTCGTCGTTGTAGAGGCGGTCGAACAGGGCGGCATCGAAATCCTTCCAGTTTTCAAAGGTGAAATGCTTGCGGTAGACGCCGGGGTTGATGTTGGCGGCGATCAGGGCGGCCTCGATCAGAAAAGTGCCGGAGCCGCACATGGGGTCGATGAGCGGAGTGTCGCCTTTCCAGCCGCTTTTGAGAATTATTCCGGCGGCAAGCACCTCATTGATAGGGGCTTCGGTCTGAGCGACGCGGTAGCCGCGCTTATGGAGCGACTCGCCGGAGGAGTCGAGCGACAGAGTGACGTATTCGCCTGAGATGTGGACATTCAACATCACGTCGGCATCCTGCAGACGCACTCCGGGACGCTTGTCGTCGCCGTAACGGTCTTTGAACCAGTCGACTATGGCGTCCTTAACGCGATATGTGACGAAGCGCGAGTGGGTGAACTCGTCGCTGTAGGCCACAGTATCGATTGAGAAGGTGGAGCCGACCGACATTATCGAGCCCCAGTCGAACTCCTTGACGGCATCGTAGAGCTCGTCGGTGGTGCGGGCTTTGAATTTGAAAATCGGCTTGAGGATGCGCAGGGCAGTGCGGCAACTGAGGTTGGCGCGATATAGCATTTCGAGATCCCCCTCGAAGGAGACCATCCTTCGGCCGGGTTTGACATTGAGCGCTCCGAGCGAACGCAATTCTTCGGCCAACACGTCTTCCAGTCCCTGGAAGGTCTTCGCCACCATTTCAAACTGTTCTTTCATTGTCAGAGCAATAAACTACGGCACAAAGTTACGAAATTTCTTCGGCAAATCGAGTATCAAAAATCTGACATCAGGAACTCGCGCAGATTGAGACTTTTTATTCCGGGATAATCTTCCAATTCTCCGGAAATGGGATCCATCGAGATTACATATTTGGGATAGTTGTCACTGATGGCTGCAAGATTACCGAATTCGCGCCTTATTGTTTCCTCAGAGGCAAGAATATACGTAGCCTGAATATACACCGTCTCTCCCATCCTTGTTGCGACAAAGTCTACTTCTCCCTTCTGAAGGACACCCACAGTAACCTTGTAGCCCTGCTGAAGCAGGAACAGATAAATCACATTCTCGATGATTTTTTCGATGCTTCGGCGCACGTCGAACCCCATAAGCAAATTTCGCAGCCCATGGTCGGAGAAATAATATTTGTCGTTTTGCTCGAAAAGTTTTTTGCCGTGAATATCAAAGCGGTAGACCGGTTTGACAAGCAACGCTTTACCGAGAGCATCGAGATATGCCGAGACTGTCGTGTCAGCTATCTTTTCGCCCTGCGACTTCATCGCGTTGGCAATATTGCGGCTTGATATAGGTTTGCCGACATTGTCTGCTATATATTTGGCGAGAGTATCAACGAATTTTGCGTTTCTAATATTTTCTCTTGCCACGACATCGCGGAACATGATCGTATTGAATACACCCTGGAGATAGTCGGAAATCTGCTGTATGGCATCAACGCCATAGTTCGAAAGGCCCGGAAGCCCTCCGATACGCAGAAAATCCTTAAGGCTGCTATCCGAATCTTCCAGATGATGGAAGCGGAGAAATTCGCTATATGAAAGGTTGTAAATCGGAATCTCGATATATCTGCCGCTTAGACGCGTACTTAGTTCGGACGAAAAGATGTAAGCATTGCTCCCTGTAGCGACAATCTGACAGCGCCCCTCGGCATAAAGGCTGCGGAGAGCATTTTCATATTCTTCTATATCCTGAACTTCATCAATCAAAAGGTAGTTGTCGCCACCTTCCGGCAGCCGTGCAGAGACATAGTCGTAGAGATGCTCCCAATTGCGCATCTCCTTGAATGCCGCCTTCTCCTTATCAATATATAATACATTGGCTTGTGGCCTATTAGATTTGAGCCACTCCTGAAGCTGAAGAAGCATGAAACTTTTACCAACTCGTCGTTGACCTACGAGGATGATCATCATCCCCTTGTTCAGATGGGAAATGATGTGGTTGAGATATCTCGGGCGCTGAATGATTTCCATAATTAAATCTTTCCCCAAAGATACGCATTTATAAACTGCAAAACAAGCAATTTTGCAAGAAGTGCGAGTTATAAACCGCATTTTAGTGAAATTCCGGCAAAGTGCGAGTTATAAACCGCGCTTTGGGGATGCGCATCGAGCGACCGACTTCCGGACTCGTAATCCGCCGCTGCGGCAACCTGCGGCCCCCGCAGGCGCGGTTTGATTTAGAT
>CAMEGQ010000097.1 GCA_945916235.1 uncultured Porphyromonadaceae bacterium
TTTATAGCGTTAAAAAGATGGTCAATCGCCTGATTTTTAACGCTATAAATTTGTATATCTCACTGATTTTCAGTAACTTTATAGAGAATTTAAGACTCTTAAAACTGGAAATCATGCTTAACGAAATCTTTATGACAGTACCCGACCATCGTGTAACAGGACGTTGCACATACACTCTGACCGATCTTCTGACCATCGCGCTGCTGACCTATGTCTGCGGCGGCGAGGACTATGTAGACATGAGTGAATTTGCCCATCTCCGTGCCCGGGACTTCGGCTTGTTGTCATATACAGACAAATCACCGTCGCCTGACACTTTTGAGCGGCTGATGAGCGCTGTGAATCCTGATGAAATCGAGCGTTGCCTAATCGCCTACGGCCGCACT
This sequence comes from uncultured Porphyromonadaceae bacterium, assembly GCA_945916235.1. Lineage (GTDB taxonomy): Bacteria > Bacteroidota > Bacteroidia > Bacteroidales > Muribaculaceae > UBA7173. The sequence goes on from CAMEGQ010000097.1 coordinate 387, forward strand.
TTTCTCGATACTCTGGCAGAAAAGCAGGTTGTCATCGACGGGAAAAAGCTACGTGGTACTTCGCCGAAGCTAAACGGAACAAAAGGGGATTATCTTATGAATGCCTATGTGAGCGAGAACCATATAATGATAGGACAGCAGCGGCTGAAAGACAAAGAAAATGAGATTGTCACCATACCTCAAATTATTGATAAGCTTGATATTGAGGGTGCAGTGGTGTCCATAGACGCAATCGGCACACAAGTAAATATCGCCCAGTCTATCCTTGACAAAAAAGCTCACTACTTTCTGGCCGTAAAGGATAATCAGGGTGCTCTTAATGAGTCCATTATCGATGCATTCCGCTACAACAAACCCATTGATACGGCAACACAGATGGATGCTGACCACGGTCGTATCGAAACTCGCGATTGCCGGATTTTGGATGTCAGTGCCATTGAAGACGAAGAAGTGTCAGGCCGTTGGCCAGGGCTTAAGACTTTGGTCGAGATAACTTCAACCATTGATTATGGCGACCATTCGGCAACAACAGTGCGCCGCTACATCAGTGATGAGGATTTCCCAAAAGCGGCTTATTTCAACATGTTGGCTCGCGGACATTGGTCTATAGAGAACCAACTGCATTGGAATCTCGATGTCACATTCAAGGAAGACGCCAGCCGTGCAAGAAAAGGATATGCCGCGCAGAACCTTTCAGCAATCCGCAAAATCGCCCTTCAAATCGTAAAGGGTCACAATGACAAGCGCAGCCTTAGGAAACGACGGTTCAGCGCTTCTCTATCCCAAGAATACCTGATTGAGCTGCTCCTCTCGGCTAAAATTTGACGCGGTTGCCCTGCGAATGGAGTCGACAGATAGCAGCGATAAAAGATAAATTGTTAACTTTGCAGTTAAAATTAACATCTGACTATGATTATAGCTTCTCAAAAACGTAAAGAGAACATCGCCGAATATATCCTGTATATGTGGCAGGTGGAAGATATCATCCGCGCCAACGACCTCGATATAGACAAGATACGCAAAAATGTGATCGACCGCTTCAATCTTACCGACGCCCAGCGCACAGAGATGGAGCAATGGTATGAATCGCTTATCGACATGATGCGCCGCGAAGGTGTGACTGAAAAAGGCCACCTGCAGATCAACCACAACATCCTGAATCAGTTGGTTCAGCTGCATCAGCGTCTGCTTCAGGATCCGGAATTTCCGGAATACACTGCGGAATTCTACCGCACCCTCCCCTTCATCGTCGAGCTGCGCTCGAAGGCCGGCGATTCCGCCGTGGGCGAAATAGAGACCTGCTTCACGGCCCTCTACGGGATGCTGATGATGCGTCTGCAGAAAAAAGAGGCTTCAAAAGCCACCGAGGACGCCATCAAGCAGATCACACGCTTCATCGCCACGCTGTCGCGCAATTTTCACCTCGACGAAGAAGACAAGCTTTTCAAACACGACGACGAGTCAGACACCAAAGCCTGAGAGCCTGTTCGGCAACCGGACACGGAGAATCAGAATGTGACGTGGAAGGCTACTCGCAGGCCGCTGCGGTCAACTCCCGGGGTGGAGCGGTAGTTCAGGCGCCATACATAGTCCACACGCAGGCATTTGAGGAAATTGTCTATCCCGACGCTCATCTCCATATAGGGTTTGCCATGCATCTGTGTGCATAAAGCTCCCTCGGGGAGCATCAGCAGAGCATCGGGTCCGGCGCCTGCAGGCTGCAGGCGCGGATTGTTTTTGTCAGACAGACTCCCAAGCCATCCGCGGAAGGCCACTACCTCGCGGAGTTTCAGCCTCTTCAGCAGCGGCACGTAATTGAGCAGCGCACCGTTGAGCCAATAGGTCACATCCCAGCTTGCGAACGAGTCGCCGATAAATTCCATCGGATTCAGCAAAGCGTAGCTTTCAGGCTGGATAGTGTATGAGAGGTTGGCGTTAGGCGTGAGCAGACTTATGTAGGGCGAACGGCTCCACACATGGCCGCCCTTGACCACTATGTCGGCGAAACCGAAAGCTGAGAACCAAAAGCGCTTCTGTACGCTCAGCTCCGTCTTGTTTACGTTATATCGTCCCCGGAGGAAACCCTGCGGCGAATAGGTGTGGCTGAGCACTACCACCCACGGATCGAGATTAATCGGTATGCGCGACGTCTTGGTCTGGTAAAATTTCTCACCGGGAGCATACCGGAGCTGAAGGGTGAAATATGTCTGGTCGTAATGTCGGATGGAATAGCCGTCGGTAGTCACCAGCGGCACATACGGGCCGGCCTGTTGCTGCTGTTCCGAGGCGGAAGCCACCACTGAGAAATTGTTGTTCAGCTCCAGCTCATAGCGCAATGTGGTATGCCGCCGGTAGGTAATCAGTCTATCCGGCTCTCGCTTCAGCGCCAGAAACACATTGTCAGAATTGGTAAAGAGATAGTGCTGTCCCAGCTGGTCGATGTCGTAACCCTGCGAGACCCTGAGGGAATGGACCGGAAATTCGCGAGAATGATATTTTTTGGCGTTGAAGGAGTATTCCAGTTCGGCATTGTATTTCCATTTATGATCCTTGAAGCCGTAGGCAGCATATCCGCGCGCGAACCAGTGGGGTGACAGATTGGCCGTAGTGATTCCACCCAGACGCAAGCGAAGTCCCTCCACGGTGTTGGCACTGATAAAAGTGTTGAGCGGCCCGATATCAAACTTGGAGTTCTTCCCGGTGGGCAGATACCCTACCACCATACGTTTTACGAACATTTCGCCGTAGCGGAACAACGGCACCCGGCGCATGCGCGCGAGCATCTGAGGTATGCGCCGCTCATTGACTGTAGGATTGACTATACGCGCCGAAGCCCAGTAGACCGAATCGCGCGTGGTGGCCATCTCATCTTCGAATGTGTCGCCCAGACGGTCGAGATACCCGTCGGCAGCGGTTGGCGAGAATGTATGATTGTCGTATCGCGTAGTGCGCCGGGCATACATCTGGGGAGTGCCTTTAATCACCTCTATAATAGCGTTGAAATCGTCGAGAGTCTTCAGGCGCGATCCGTCGGCTGCGCGCTCGTATTCCTGCACGATGCGCATCCGATCGATAAAATTGAGGTTTATCGTAGGCGAGACTCCCATATCCACCCTGCGCACGAACATGGTAGTATCCCCCTGCTCCACATAAAGCCGGCCAAGAAAACCGAATGTGGCCGGATTGCGCGGGGCGAAGCTCAGCACAATGCACCGGCGGCCGTTGACCGTCAGAGTATCCGTGAGATAAAATTTATAGAAATCCGGTGCAATTTTCGACAGCGGACTCACGAACCGGTTCTGGAGCAGATTGACATTGTCATCGTACAGGTCGATTTCGCGGAACACATCCTCCACCATGGTCTGGACATTCTGCAAGTCGGCTACCTCATCGATGCCATGCGACGACAGCGCCCTCACTATCTGCTTCTCGGCTTTAGGTTCGCGGCGGTAGACCACATCGGTTACCTTCTCCTTCAGCGACAAGGGGAGCACGGGCAGACCCGTCACGTCGGAAGTGTCGACATATTCACGGAGGAATCCAAAGCGGCCTTTGAGCGCCGACGAATCACGGCCCGCATGAAAGTCGTTGAGGCCAAACGACATACGGTCGTACTTCCGGTAGGCATACCGCTGATTGCGCCGCGGGTCGGTCTTCTCGCCACCCTGGCGCACCTTGCGCGCGAAATCTACCGCCGGATTGTTGCGTTTGGAGTAATGCTCGCGGCCTCTGCGCACTGTCACTTCCTTAAGTGTGACGCCACGCAGCGTGTCAGCCGACTCATCGGCAAGCATGTCGCCACAGACAGCCGTCAGCAGCGTCAGCAGCGCCAGCAGACGCAGCCTGACGCCGCGCAATCGGAAATATGTCGTTGAGATTATGTTCAATTCAGTTTGTTTTTCTACCTTTGTTGCATCGGCCGGGATTTAACCCCGGCCCAAATCACCAATCCACTAAGGCATACACCCATGGCAAAAGAGACAGAACGTAAATTTCTGGTCCGAGACCTCTCCTTTATCGACCTCGCAACCGACCGCATCGTAATCCGTCAGGGATACATCAGCCGCCGCAAGGAGGGGGTGGTGCGCGTGCGGCTATGGAACGACCGCGCTTTTCTGACCATCAAAGGTGCCAACCGGGGAGCCACGCGCGACGAATGGGAATATGAAATCCCGGCGGAAGATGCGCGCGACATGCTGAGCCGATGCGCCGAAGGGAGAGTAATCGAAAAAGTCCGCTACATCGTGCCGTTTGAGGGGTACACCTGGGAAGTGGATCAATTTCAGGGCTGCCACCGGGGGCTTACCGTCGCCGAAGTGGAACTTGCCTCCGAAGCCGAACAGCCGCCTCTCCCCTCTTTCGTGGGCGAAGAGGTCACCGGCGATCCGAGCTACTTCAATTCCAACCTCGCCTGATCACGCGAGCCAAACTTGAGCTCAAGCCTTGCGCTCAAGGCGAACCACGTTCTCCACATGGTGAGTATGCGGGAACATATCCACCGGCTGCACAGCTGTGATATCGTAAGCCTCGGCCAGAAGCGCCAGGTCGCGAGCCTGAGTGGCCGGATTGCAGCTGACGTAGACTATACGCTCCGGACGCGCATTGAGAATCACTTTTACCACATCGGCATGCATTCCGGCGCGCGGCGGATCCACAATCATCACATCCGGACGGCCGTGAGCCTCGATAAATTCGTCGGTCAGCACATCCTTCATATCGCCGGCATAGAATTCCGTATTGTCCAGTCCGTTGACACGCGAGTTCACTTTTGCGTCCTCGATGGCATCGGCCACATATTCTATACCTATCACCTTGCGGGCCTTGCGGGCCACAAAATTGGCTATCGTACCCGTTCCGGTATATAGATCGTAGACAAATTCATTGCCCGTAAGTCCGGCAAAACCGCGTGCCACCTTATATAATTCATAAGCCTGGCGAGAGTTTGTCTGATAGAACGACTTCGGACCTATGCGGAAGCGCAGCCCCTCCATCTCCTCCTCCACCCATTCGCGGCCGGAATGAAGCCGGACAGGGAGGTCGGCGATAGTGTCGTTGAGCTTGGTGTTGATGACATACATCAGCGACGTAATTTCGGGGAAGGCCTGACGGAGATCGTCGAGTGTGGCCTGAATGGCCTCGGGATTGTCTTCGCCGAACGATACCACCACCATCACCTCGCTTGTGGAAAGAATACGTATCATCAGGGTGCGCAGGAAGCCCTGCTGAGCACGCAGATCGTAAAACGGGAGGCCGTGGCGAATACCATACTCCTTAAGATGAAGCCTCAGGCGGTTGCCGAGATCGTCCTGCAGATGGCAGGCCTCGATGTCGAGCACCTTGTCGAACGCCCCGGGGATATGGAATCCGGCGCCGGAACGGTCGGCGAACTCCTCGCCCGAGCGCATCTGCTCCCATGTGAGCCAGCGCTTATTGGAGAAGGTGTATTCCATCTTGTTGCGGTAGGCCCAGATATTCTCCGAGCCCAAAGTCGGACGCACTTCGGGATGAGCCACCTTGCCTATGCGGTCGAGGGCATCGACCACCTGCTGACGCTTGGTCTGAAGCTGAAATTCATACGGCAGATGCTGCCAGCGGCAACCGCCGCACACCCCGAAATGTGGGCATCGGGGTTCCCGGCGCAACTCCGAGGGTGTCACAAGCCGCTCGATATGCCCCTCGGCATAAGAATGCTTCTTGCGGTCGATTTTCACATCAGCCACATCGCCGGGCGCACCGAACGGGATAAACACCACCATCTGGTCCACCCGCGCTATAGCATTCCCCTCGGCTGCCACACCGGTGATGGCGAGATTTTCCAGCAGCGGAAGTTCTTTGCGTTTTCTTGACATCTATATTATCTGTTTGCTAATGGCGTAAAATATTTAGGATAGAGACATCAGCCCGCACGGGCCTATTCAGGCACAAAGTTAACTCATTTCAGCCGTTTCAGCCTCATATATAGCGCAGATTTTAACATTTTGAACCAAACATAGAAATTTTTAAGACCGACACGCGGAAAAATCCACGGATAAATCGTATCTTTGCAGATAGCCCTAAAATCAAAGCCGCCCGGCGCCCCGGCGCTCAACGCGGCAAGGCATAATACCAAGCTAAAAACTAAAACTAAATATTAATACTTAACTAATAACTCCACAACCCAAATGAAAAAGATTTATACATTTGGCGACGGTAAAGCCGAAGGCGATGCTTCAATGCGCAACCTTCTCGGCGGCAAAGGTGCCAACCTCGCCGAAATGAATAAACTTGGGATGCCCGTTCCTCCCGGTTTCACCATCACAACAGATGTCTGCACCGAGTACACCCAGTATGGTCAAGACTACGTGGTCAAAGACATCAAGGCCGATGTAGAAAAAGCCATCGCCCACGTTGAGGCTCTCACCGGCAAGAAATTCAACGACCCCAAGAACCCCCTGCTCGTATCCGTACGCTCCGGTGCCCGCGCTTCCATGCCCGGCATGATGGACACCGTGCTCAACCTCGGCATGAACGATGCCACCGTAGAAGCCCTGACAGAAAAGAGCGGCAACCCGCGCTTCGCATGGGACAGCTACCGCCGCTTCGTGCAGATGTACGGCGACGTGGTTCTCGGCATGAAACCCAAATCGAAAACCGAAATCGACCCCTTTGAAGCCATCATCGACAAGGTGAAAGAAGACAAAGGCGTCAAATTCGATACCGAACTCGAAGTTGAAGATCTCAAATCGCTCGTAACGCTGTTCAAAGCCGCTGTCAAAGAACACACCGGCAAAGACTTCCCCGAAAGCGCATGGGATCAGCTCTGGGGCGGCATCTGCGCCGTGTTCGACAGCTGGATGAACGAACGCGCCATCCTTTACCGCCGCATGAACCAGATCCCCGAAGAATGGGGTACCGCCGTCAACGTACAGGCTATGGTCTACGGTAACATGGGCAACAACTCCGCTACCGGCGTAGCCTTCTCGCGCGACGCTGCCACCGGCGAAAACATCTTCAACGGCGAATACCTCATCAACGCTCAGGGCGAAGACGTGGTAGCCGGTATCCGCACACCTCAGCAGATCACCGTGGAAGGCTCGCGCCGCTGGGCCGCCCTCCAGGGTATCAGCGAAGAGGTCCGCGCCGAAAAATATCCCTCGCTTGAAGAGTCGATGCCAGTATGCGCCGCCGAGCTCATCGCCATCGCCAACAAGCTCGAAGGCCACTACAAAGACATGCAGGATATGGAGTTCACCATTCAGGACGGCAAGCTCTGGATGCTCCAGACCCGCAACGGTAAGCGCACCGGTGCCGCAATGGTGAAAATCGCCATGGACCTCCTCCGCGCAGGCGAAATCGACGAAAAGACCGCCCTGCTGCGCATGGAGCCCCAGAAACTCGACGAGCTTCTCCACCCCGTGTTCGACAAGGCAGCCCTCAAGCGCGCCAAAGTCATGGCCAAAGGTCTGCCCGCATCGCCGGGTGCAGCCACCGGCCAGATCGTATTCTTCGCCGACGACGCTGAATCGTGGGCCGAGAAGAAAAAGAAAGTGGTACTCGTCCGCATCGAGACCTCGCCCGAAGACCTTCGCGGTATGGCCGTGGCTCAGGGTATCCTCACCATGCGCGGCGGTATGACCAGCCACGCAGCCGTAGTAGCCCGCGGTATGGGCAAATGCTGCGTATCCGGCGCCGGCGAAATCAAAGTCGACTACGAGAAGCGCACCGTGGAAATGGGCGGCAAAGTATACAACGAAGGCGACTGGATCTCGCTCAACGGCTCCACCGGCGACGTTTACGACGGCCAGGTTCCCACCGTTCAGCCCGAGCTCGACGGTGACTTCGGCGCCATCATGAATCTCTCGACCAAATTTGCCAAGACTCTGGTCCGCACCAACGCCGACACACCGCGCGACGCCAAGCAGGCACGCGCATTCGGCGCTCAGGGTATCGGCCTGTGCCGCACAGAGCACATGTTCTTCGAAGGCGACCGTATCAAAGCCGTACGCGAAATGATCCTCGCCTCCGACCTCGAAGGCCGCAAGATCGCCCTCAACAAACTGCTTCCCATGCAGCGCGGCGACTTCGAAGGCATCTTCGAAGCCATGGACGGTATGGGCGTCACCATCCGTCTGCTCGATCCCCCTCTGCACGAATTCGTACCTCATCAGACAGCTACCCAGAAAGAGCTCGCTGACGAGATGGGCATCACTCTGGCCGAAGTCAAAGCCAAAGTTGACGCACTCGAAGAGTTCAACCCGATGCTGGGCCACCGCGGATGCCGTCTGGGTATCACCTACCCCGAAATCACCGAGATGCAGACCCGCGCCATCATCGAGGCTGCCCTCGCAGTCAAAGCCCGCGGCATCGACGTTCATCCCGAAATCATGATCCCGCTGGTTGGCTCGCTCAAAGAGATCCAGAACCAGGCCGGCATCATCCATACCACCGCTGCCAAGGTATTCGAAGAAAAAGGCACATCTATCCCCTATCTCGTAGGTACGATGATCGAAGTGCCCCGCGCTGCCCTCACCGCCAATCAGATTGCCGAGGTAGCCGAATTCTTCTCGTTCGGTACCAACGACCTTACCCAGATGACCTTCGGATTCTCGCGCGACGATGCTCCCAAATTCCTCAAATATTACAAGGAACACGGCATCATCAAGACCGATCCCTTCGAAGTCCTCGATCAGGAAGGCGTTGGCCAGCTCGTAGAAATGGGCGTCAAGAAAGGTCGCTCCACCCGTCCCGACCTCAAAGTTGGTATCTGCGGCGAGCATGGCGGCGAACCCTCCTCCGTCAAGTTCTGCGCAAAACTGGGTATGAACTACGTCAGCTGCTCGCCCTTCCGCGTGCCCATCGCCCGCGTCGCATGTGC
>CAMEGQ010000098.1 GCA_945916235.1 uncultured Porphyromonadaceae bacterium
TAATCGAAGGTACCATCATCGCCCTCAACAAGCGCGAAGCTGTGGTTAACATCGGTTATAAGAGCGACGGTATCATCCCCATGAACGAATTCCGCTACAACCCCGACATCAAAGTCGGCGACGTTGTGGAAGTGTTCATCGAAAACCAGGAAGACAAGAAGGGCCAGCTTATCCTCTCCCACCGCAAAGCCCGCGCAGCCCGCTCATGGGATCGCGTCAACCAGGCCCTCGAAAACGACGAAATTATCAAAGGTTTCATCAAATGCCGTACCAAAGGCGGCATGATCGTCGACGTATTCGGCATCGAGGCCTTCCTCCCCGGATCGCAGATCGACGTGAAACCCATCCGCGACTACGACATCTTCGTTGGCAAAACCATGGAATTCAAGGTCGTTAAGATCAATCCCGAATTCCGCAACGTGGTTGTCAGCCATAAAGCCCTCATCGAAGCCGAGCTCGAGCAGCAGAAGCGCGAAATCATCGCCAAGCTCGAAAAAGGCCAGGTGCTCGAAGGTACCGTCAAGAACATCACCTCCTACGGTGTATTCATCGACCTGGGCGGCGTAGACGGCCTCATTCATATCACCGACCTCAGCTGGGGCCGCGTAAGCCACCCCGAAGAAGTGGTTCAACTCGACCAGAAGCTCAACGTCGTTATCCTCGACTTCGACGACGAGAAGAAGCGCATCGCCCTGGGTCTCAAGCAGCTCATGCCCCATCCCTGGGATGCTATGGCCAACGAAATCAAAGTCGGCGACAAAGTCAAAGGCAAAGTGGTCGTTATGGCCGATTACGGTGCATTCGTTGAGGTCGCTCCCGGCGTAGAAGGCCTCATCCACGTAAGCGAAATGTCGTGGAGCCAGCACCTCCGCTCCGCTCAGGACTTCATGAAAGTCGGCGACGAAGTGGAAGCTGTAGTCCTCACTCTCGACCGCGAAGAGCGTAAGATGAGCCTCGGCATCAAGCAGCTCAAGAAAGATCCCTGGGAAGATATCGAAATCAAATACCCCGTCGGCTCGAAGCACACCGCCAAAGTGCGCAACTTCACCAACTTCGGCGTATTCGTAGAAATCGAAGAAGGCGTAGACGGCCTGATCCACATCTCCGACCTTAGCTGGACCAAGAAAGTGAAACATCCTTCGGAATTCACCCAGATCGGTGCTGAAATCGAAGTTGTCGTTCTCGAAATCGACAAAGAAAACCGTCGCCTCTCGCTCGGCCACAAGCAGCTCGAGGAGAACCCCTGGGACGTATTCGAAACCGTGTTCACCGTTGGCTCGGTTCACACCGGCACCATCGTCGAAATGCTCGAGAAGGGCGCTGTCATCCAACTCCCCTACGGAGTGGAAGGCTTCGCTACTCCCAAGCATCTCGTTAAGGAAGACGGCACCCAGGCTAAAGTCGACGAAAAGCTCGACTTCAAGGTGATCGAATTCAACAAAGACAGCAAGCGCATCATCCTCAGCCACAGCCGCATCTTCGAAGATGAAGCCAAGGCAGAGAAGAACGAAGCCCGCAAGGCTAAACGCGCTCCGCGCAAGGCTGAAGAAGCCCCTGTGGTTTCCACTCCCGTTGAGAAGGCCACTCTGGGCGACATCGAAGCCCTCGCTGCTCTCAAGGAGAAACTCTCCGGCAAAGCTTAAGCAACTTCCTTGATCCCTCGTCAGAGGGATGAATTGCATTATTATTTTCCATGTAGGCCCGATGTGAATCGGGCCTACTTTTTTGGTGTCAGCAGCCAAATCCGGACGAAGTGATGAAATCCGGGTCAGCTGCAAAACACCCTACTGGCGGGCATGTGGAATCTTGCGGAACCGGCTCTTAGATTAAACTATGTTAAAAATTAGGGGAATAGATGGCGGTATATGATATATATCATATTTTTTGCGTTGAAAAGTTGGTAATTTTGCATCGTAATTAGGAATGACACGCTGTGGAACCACACGGCGCGCGTTATGTTTGTATGGAAATACACTGCGAACCGGGCCGATTCCGCACCGAACCGGGCCGATTCCGCCCCTGACTAAAAGAAAGAAAAATTAACAACACAATAGGTAAAAACAAATCAACACCCAAGAAAATGAAGAATTGCAACATTCTGACGTTTGCAGCCATAGGGGCTGCGGCACTTCTCACTTTCACATCTTGCGGCAAGAAGCAGCAGGCCATGGGCTCTGATCAGGCTCCGCAGATTGGAGTGATGACCGTTGAGCAGGGCAACTCCACGCTCAACAGCGCCTACTCCGCAACTATCAAAGGTAAAACCGACATCGAAGTGCGCCCGCTGGTTTCGGGCTTCATCACCAAGGTTTGTGTCGACGAAGGTCAGGCTGTAAAGAAGGGCCAGACGCTGTTCGTGCTCGACCAGGTGCAGTATCAGGCTGCCGTTGAGCAGGCTCAGGCTGCCGTAGCCTCGGCCAAGACAGCTCTTGAAAGCGCCCGCCTCACCGCCGCCAACAAGCAGCGCCTCTTCGACAAGAACATCATCAGCGAATATGAGAACCAGCTGGCCAAGAATCAGCTCGCTCAGGCAGAAGCCTCGCTGAGCCAGGCCAACGCCAACCTCACCTCGGCCAAAAAGAATCTGAGCTACACTGTGGTGACCGCACCCTCCGATGGCTTCGTAGGCTCGATCCCCAACCGCGAAGGTTCGCTGGCATCCCCCTCTATGATGACCCCGCTGACCACCGTCAGCGACAACTCCGACATCTACGCCTACTTCTCGCTCAACGAGAAAGATGTGCTTGAGATGACCGAAGGCGGCAAAATCGCCCTCAACAAGGCTATCGCCGACATGCCCGAGGTTCAGCTTCAGTTGGCCGACGGCTCCATCTATCCCGAGACCGGCAAGGTGGCCACCGTCAGCGGCGTAATCGACAGCTCTACCGGCGCAGCCAACGTGCGCGCACGTTTCCGCAACATCAACGGAATGCTCCGCAGCGGCTCCACCGGACAGATCCTCATCCCCAACCATAAGGAGAATGTGATTCTCGTGCCCCAGAAGGCCACGTTCGAGATTCAGGACCGCCGCTTCATCTATGTGGTCAACGACTCGAACAAGACCGTCAGCACCGCCATCACCGTGGCTCCTGAAAACGACGGACAGCAGTTTGTGGTCACCTCCGGCCTGACGCCCGGCCAGAAGATCGTGGTAGAAGGCGTAGGCACCAAGGTGCGCGACAACATGGAAATCCAGCCCGTCGATGCAGCCGCTGCCGCAGCTGCACAGCAGGCAGCCGCAGCTCAGCAGGGCGCACAGCAGGCAGCCCGCTAATCTGCCGCCGGAGCCAGTCCCCCCATGGGGCCCGCTTCAGGGCGTGAGCCCCGGAAGCGGCCAGGCTCCACATAATTTTCACATTTTCAGAATCATAATAAGACTACTGATAACAAATGAAACTGGACACCTTTATTAACCGCCCTGTGCTCTCGACGGTTATCTCCATCTTCATCGTCCTGTTGGGTTTGATCGGTCTGTCGACGCTCCCTATCACGAAATTCCCTGATATAGCGCCTCCTACGATTTCCGTGACAACCACCTACAACGGTGCCAACGCCCAGGCCGTGCTCAACTCGGTGATCGCCCCTCTGGAGGAGTCGATCAACGGCGCCGAGGGTATGACCTACATCGAATCAACAGCCACCAACACCGGCGCGGCCACCATCAGCGTTCATTTCGAGCAGGGCTTCGACCCTGATATGGCAGCCGTCGACGTGCAGAACCGTGTTGCCAAGGCGCAGAATCTGCTCCCCGCCGAGGTGACCAAGGTGGGTGTGCTCACCCAGAAGCGTCAGAGCTCCATGCTCGTGGGCGTCGGCCTTTACAGCGACGTGCCCGAATACGACGGCGAGTTCCTCGACAACTATATGAAAATCAACGTCATCCCCGTGCTTCAGCGTGTGAAGGGCGTGGGCGACGTGATGAGCTTCGGCGGCGACTACTCCATGCGTATATGGATCAAACCCGAAGTGATGGCCCAGTACGGCCTGACCCCTACCGACATCGCAGCCGCTCTGAGCGACCAGAACATCGAGGCCGCCCCCGGCTCGTTCGGCGCGCAGGGTAAGCAGTCGTTCCAGTACACCATCAAATACCGCGGCCGCTACGAGACCCCCGAGGAATTCGAGAACATCGTGGTACGCACCAACTCCAACGGCGATGTGCTCCGTCTGAAGGATGTGGCCGAAGTCGAGCTCGGAAAGGTCACCTACGACTTCGCCTCGTCGCTCAACGGCAAACCGGCCACCATGGCCATCGTGTTCCAGACCGCCGGCTCCAACGCCACCGAGATCATCAACAACTGTCTGGCTCAGGTTGAGCTCATGAAGAAAGACCTCCCCGCAGGCCTCCACTTCGCTATCCCGATGAACAACAACGACTTCCTCTATGCGTCGATCCACAAAGTGATTTCGACCCTCATCGAGGCCTTCATCCTTGTGTTCTTCGTGGTTTACGTGTTCCTGTCCGACTTGCGAAGCACCCTCATCCCCGCCATCGCCATCCCTGTGGCCCTGATCGGTACGTTCTTCGCGATGAACCTCATCGGCTTCTCCATCAACCTCATCACCCTGTCGGCCCTTGTGCTGGCGATTGCCATCGTGGTCGACGACGCCATTGTGGTGGTCGAGGCGGTGCATGCCAAGCTGGATGCGGGCTACAAGAGCTCGCGCAAGGCTGCCATCGACGCCATGAGCGAGATCGGCACCGCCATCATCTCCATCACTCTGGTCATGATGCTGGTGTTCATCCCCGTGTCGTTCATGCCCGGCACCGCCGGTATCTTCTACAAGCAGTTCGGTCTGACCATGGCCATCGCCATCGGTTTCTCGGCCGTCAACGCCCTGACGCTGTCGCCTGCCCTCTGCGCCGTGTTCCTGAAGCCGCATAAGACCGACGACGGCCACGAGCCCTCGCTCAAAGAGCGCGTAGGCGACGCCTACAAGGCTGCCGGCGAGGCTATGGCCTCGAAATGGCACAGCTTCTGGCTCCCGATGGGCACAGTGCTGCTCCTTGTGGCCACCATTACCCTCATGGTGCTCGGATGGTTCGACTTCCCCTCGATCTGGAAGGGTATCGCCGCTATCCTCTGCGCCATCTTCACCGTCTGGGGCCTGTTCACCCAGAGCTTCAAGAAAGCCTTTGAAAAGCTCTTCGGCAATCTGCTGGGACATTATTCCAAATGGGCTTCCTTCTTCATCCGCCATAAAATCACCTCCGCCTCCATCGTCGGCGTATCCGTCGCAGTGCTCGTATGGCTCATGAGCATCACGCCTTCCACCCTGGTGCCCAACGAAGACACCGGCGTGCTCTTCGTGATGGTCGACATGCCCCCGGGCACCTCGCAGGAACGCACCATCGAGGTTATGGAGCAGGTGGACCATATCCTCCTCTCCATCCCCGCAGTGCAGTATTCCCAGAAGATTGTCGGCTACTCGTTCGTGGCCGGTCAGGGTGCCACCTACGGTACGTTCATCGTCAAGCTCAAAGACTGGAGCCAGCGCGATATGAAGACTGAGAACTCCGACGCCGTGCTCGGCATGATCTACGGCATGACAGGCCAGATGGTCAAAGACGGCCGCGTCGTAGCCTTCGCGCCGCCTATGATCGACGGTTACTCGGTGACCAACGGTTTCGAGATGAAGCTGCAGGACAAGACCGGCGGCGACATCAACCAGTTCTTCTCCATCGTGCAGGGCTTCCTGGCTCAGCTCAACGCCCAACCGGAAATCCAGGTGGCTTACACCACGTTCAACCCCACCTTCCCGCAGTATAAGATCGACATCGACGCCGCCAAGGCCCAGAAGGCCGGTCTGTCGACCTCGAGCATCCTTACGACGCTCCAGGGCTACTACGGCTCGATGTATGTGTCGAACTTCAACCGCTTCGGTAAGATCTACCGCGTGATGATGCAGGCTCCGCCTGAATCGCGCGTCAACCCCGAATCGCTCAAGAACATCAAGGTACGCTCCACCAACGGCCAGATGGCATCGCTTGAGAACTTTGTCACCCTCGAAAAGGTCTACGGCCCCGACCTGCTGAACCGATTCAACCTCTTCCAGTCGATTTCGGTCAACGGTTCGCCCGCTCCGGGCTACTCGTCGGGTGAGGCCCTGGCAGCCATCGAGCGCGTGGCTCAGCAGACCCTTCCCACCGGCTACGGCTTCGAATATTCGGGTATGACCCGTGAGGAAGGCTCCGGCAACTCCAACGGCACGGCCGTCATCTTCGGCCTCTGCCTGCTGTTCGTCTACCTGCTGCTTTCGGCTCAGTATGAGAGCTATATCATCCCCTGGGCGGTTATCCTCTCGATTCCGTTCGGTCTGATGGGCTCGTTCATCTTCGCCCAGATGTTCGGTGTGAACAACAACATCTACCTGCAGATCGCCCTGATCATGCTTATCGGCCTTCTGGCCAAGAACGCCATCCTTATCGTCGAGTTCTGTCTGGAGCGCCGCCGCACGGGTATGTCGATCATAAACGCCGCCATCGCCGGCGCCGAAGCCCGTCTGCGTCCTATTCTCATGACCTCGCTCGCCCTGGTCATCGGCCTTCTGCCTATGATGTTCGCATCCGGCGTAGGCGCCAACGGCAACCGCGCCCTCGGCGTGGGCTCCATCGGCGGTATGCTCATCGGTATGATCCTCCAGGTGCTGATAGTTCCGGCCTTGTTCGTGGCCTTCCAGCTCATCCAGGAGAAGATCTCGCCGCTGAAATGGCGCGACACTGACAATGCCGGCATCGAAAGCGAAATCGAGCAGTATTCCCGTTAACCCAAATCAGCTTCCGGCCGCAGAGCTTCCCGGTCGCTCCCGAAGTTCTGCGCCGGAAGCCAACCATTATACTCCAAACCTATGAATTTCAAGAATAAAGCACTTGCGGGCATCCTGGCCATCGCTTTCGCCGCCTCGGTCTCGTCGTGCCACATCTATAAAAAATTCGAGATGCCCGACGAGGTGAGCCCCGAGGTGAAGGAAGCCCTTCAGTCAGCCCCCGACTCCACCGCCTACGGCAATCTCACATGGCAGCAGGTGTTCACCGACCCTCTGCTGCAGGACTATATCACGCGCGCTCTGGCCAACAACGTGAACCTTGAGAACGCCAAGCTCAACGTCGACATAGCCCGCGCCAACCTGCTCGGGGCCAAGCTGAGCTATCTCCCCTCGGTGGCCTTCACCCCCAACGGCGCCGGTGCCTCCTACGCCCACTCCGATATGAGCTGGACCTACACCCTGCCCGTGGCTATCAGCTGGGAAATCGACGTATTCGCCAAGCTGCTCAACAACAAGTGGGCCGCACAGACTGCCGTTGACCTGCAGGGTTATTACCTCCAGGCCGTACAGTCGCAGATTATCGGCGGCGTGGCCTCATGCTACTACACCATCGCCACCCTCAACTCCCAGCTCGAGCTTTCGCGCCAGACGGCTGAAATCTGGGCCAAGAGCGTCGACATTATGAAAGACTACAAGGAAGCCGGCCGCGTGACCCAGGCTGCCGTAGTCCAGAGCGAAGCCCAGTACTGGAGCATCCTCGGTCAGATCACCGACCTCGAATCGTCGCTGGTACAGGCCAACAACGCCATGTCGGTGCTCCTTAACGAAAGCCCCGCCACATGGGAAGTCCCCGCCTCGGCGCGTCTGGAAGTGCCGCAGATCCTTCGCGACGGCGTACCCATGCGCGAACTGGCCCAGCGCCCCGACGTGCGCGTGGCTGAACAGTCGCTGGCTGCCGCCTACTATACCACCAATTCGGCTCGTGCAGCCTTCTATCCCGGCATCACCATCTCGTCCAACGGCGGATTCACCAACCTCCTGGGCTCGTTCATCAAGAACCCCGGCGACTGGTTCATCCAGCTGGCCGGCCAGCTGACTGCCCCGCTCTTCTCGCGCGGCAAGAACATCGCCCGCCTCAAAGGCGCCAAGATTCAGCAGCAGCAGGCCCTCAACTCGTTTGAGCATACTCTGGTGCAGGCTGCTTCGGAGGTCAACAACTATCTGGTGGCCGTCGACAAGGCCGGTGAAAAGTCAAAATATCTGAGCAAACAGGTAGCCAACCTCGAAGAGGCTGTCGAAGACACCAATCTCCTGCTGGCCTACGACGGCAAGACCACCTATCTCGAAGTGCTCAACGCCCAGAGCTCGCTGCTTTCAGCTCAGATGAGTCTGCTTTCCAACGAACTCTCACGCGAACAGGCCCTCATAAACCTTTACCAGTCGCTCGGCGGCGGCCGCTGACAAGCCCCGGCGGGTAATATCGTCTAACTCTCAAATCTGAAACCATATGATTAGCTCACTGGCTTACGTTGACCCCTCGGCCAAAATCGGGGCAAACGTCACCATCCACCCCTTCGCCTACATCGACAAGGATGTAGAAATCGGCGACGGTTCGGAAATCAAGCCCTACGCCTCCATCCTGGCCGGCACCCGCATGGGGAAGAACAACCGGGTGTACCAAGGCGCCATCATCGGCGCCGAGCCGCAGGATTTCCGCTGGAAAGGCGAGCCTACGCTCTGCATCATCGGCGACAACAATGTGATACGTGAAAACGTAATCATCAACCGGGGTATCCACCCCGACAGCGCCACGCGCATAGGCAGCGGAAACTTCCTGATGGCCAAGTCACATATCGGCCACGATACTGAAATCAAGGGCAACTGCGTAATCGGCAACGGCGTGACCATCGCCGGCGACTGCCGTATCGACGAGTGCACCATCCTGTCGTCGAACGTCGTTGTGCATGAGAACTCCGTCGTCGGCAAATGGGTGCTCGTGAAAGGCGGATGCCGCATCGCAGGCAATGTACCGCCGTTCATCATCGTGGCCCACAACCCCGTAGCCTACTACGGCGTCAACGCCTACGTCATGCGCAAAAACGGCTACACCGAAGCCCGGATCAGCGAGATCGCCAAAGCCTACCGCAACCTCTACCAGAGCGGTATCTCGGTCTACAACGCCCTCAAGCGCATCGAAGCCGACGTTGAGCCCTCACCCGACCGCGACGCCATCACCGACTTCATCCGCGCCGCCAACTCGCGCCTCGTCGCCATCCCGCTCGACCTCATGGACTAACCCTCCCATCCACCCTCTACCGCGCCCCGCAGGCACACCGCCCGCGGGGCGCCTTCATTTTATACTATTACTGTTTAGCGGACAGTAATAATTTCAAAAACTCCCGATTGATTTGGTCTGGAATGAATATGCTTAGTGAAACGGA
>CAMEGQ010000099.1 GCA_945916235.1 uncultured Porphyromonadaceae bacterium
GTCGAAGTAGATTTGTTCGGCACGAATATACGCCCTCAAAAAGCGAGGATAAGCGATAAAATCAGCCTTGCCTCTATCAGACCGAAGCGGACAGCCTATACACCCCAATCTGCGCTCTACATGAAAGTTGCCTTGTTCGTCATAGTAAAGTGGATGGCATTTTACACCTCGCTCCGCAATAAACTGCGCAACGTCTTCGTCAGTCCATTCTAATATAGGCAAGAATACTTCGACATGATTTCTCTTGCTCCCATAGAAACGACACACCGTAGGCTCGCTGTATCGTTTTGCCCTTGCCGTGCTTTCACATCTGCGTATACCCTGCACGGCTCGGTCAAGGACTTTATACTCTTTCAAGACCTCACAACAGAAACGTGCCCTCATTGTCGGTATGCCTTTCTTCTTCACTAAATCAAAGAAGTTGATTGTCGGAGCGAGCACCTCAACACCATTATCCTTGCAATGCTTGATAGTGCCCGGAGGGTCGATTGTCGTATTCTTGTAGATTGCCCGATAAGGTATGCCCGCCATCTTCGCAAGCTCCAATATCACGTCAGAGTCCTTGCCGCCGGAATACGAGATTTCAACCGGACTATCTTCCGTCGGTATAGACTGCAACAGACGTATGGCGAAGTCAACTTTCTTCTTTAAGGGTTCTTTCATCTCACTTGCCGTTTAGGAGGTCGGGGTAGCCGGTCGCAAGCTCGGACGGGATAAAGACAAGGACGGGGTCGTCGGAGTCGGGCAATTGCTCGTCAGCGCTTATCCACTGATGTGTGAGCGCGAAGTGAGCGCCGTCGATGAAGCCGTCATAGAAGCGCTTGTCGTAGGCTGGTTCGTCAAATGGATTATTGTAGCTTGCAGCGGCGAGAATGGCCGCGTTTTCAATCTGTTGGTCTGTTATTGTTGTCTTCATATTTTCGTTGCGGGGTTATATGCCGAATAGGTCTTCGGGGGAGTCGGTGCGCAGGGATGTGCGCTTAGACTGGAGTTGAGGCGGTTGTGCGCCGTCTTTGAGCCGGATGTCATAGAACTCGACGAGCGATTTGAGAAAGTGGGTACATATCATTTCGACGGCGAGTCGGTCACAGCAGTAGTAGTGTCTGCTTCGTGAGAAAGCCTCGGCAATGTCGTAGATTTCGTTTTCGGTCATTTCGTTATGTTGACGTGTTGTCGGATAAATGTCATTAGTTTCTTTTCGATTGCGTCTACGAGGGTGTCGTCGGCACTGAGAAGGTCGGGAAGACGGTCCTCGGTTCGGGCGAGGGTGTCGACCATAGCCATTGTTGCTCGCCGTATGGTGCGGACGTAGTCGCCGAAGACTGTTTCCTGACAGCCGTGACGCATGAGCATACCGTCGACGGATGCGATGATGTCGTTCATCACGTCGGCGAGCAGGGGAATGGCGATGACTTGGAGAACTTCGTCGGCCGGGGCTTTTTCGAGGGCGAGACGCTCGGCGGCATCGCGGTCGATGGCGTCAATCTGACTGCGGAGAGTCTGCATCTCCGTGCGGACACGTAGGGCTTTGGGCGAGGGTACGGTGCGACCGCGCATGAGCTGGCGGTATCGTGCGTCGAGTGATTGGAGCTTCTCGACGAGGCGTTGGCGGTTTCGGTTCATTGTCATTGTATATAGTGGTCGAGGTTGATTGGGCGTGGCGTGTAGCCTTGTCCGTATTTCTCCATGAAGCGCACGGAGTCGATCATGGCGCGGTGCATATATCTTTCTTCGCGCTTGGTAAAGTGAAAGAGCGCGGTCTGTGAAGGAGTCACTGTTTTTGATGATTTCGGGGTAGGGGTCATTTTCGGTATGAAATATCTTTGAAGACTATAACATGAAGCATCTCGTTGAAGCGGTCGGCAATGCGGTCGCCGTATTTCATGCGGATAGTCACGTCTCTGTCGTCTTTCTGTTTGGCGACAAGGTTTGTGGTAATGAATGTGAATAACTGATGATTGTAGCGGTAATCTATGACGTCGGCCACGGGTGTGTTGATGTTGTTGTAATCGTAGACTTCAGCGGCCTCTGTGCCCATATCGTCGATAGCGAGCAGAGGGCGCTGCACAAGCACGCGGAATTGCGCCCTGTCACGCGATATTTGCGCTATTTCTTTGGCACGGAATATTTCCAATGATGCTTTAAACTGACGATTTTCGGTATCGAGGAATGAGAAGTGACTGCGGTCTTGCAAGTAGTTGACAACGCGCTGAAAAGCATACAACAGCGTTGTCTTGCCGTTGCCGCAGGTTCCGCAGCACATGACGCCGAATTTAGGCACGGGCTGAGTGAGGTATCGGGCGAGGCTAATCAGATTTGACTCAGTGTTTACATCGAGGACGAACTGACGCTGTCGGCGCTGCACTTCGTATTGATAAGCTGCGGTCAGCAGGTCGAGGGCATCCTGCGGGCTGAGGTTAAATCTAAAACGGGCCGCCGTAGTCTGCCTCGGTGTGATTGCCGACATCAGTTCCTCGACGCGCTGCGTATTTATCTGTAGTTGCTGAGTTTGTTGAGTTTGTTCCATTGCTGTATTTTTGTTTCCATCGGTTTTCCCAGTTGCGCATAGCTGCTTTCCAGTCCTGCATCGGCTTGCCGTCGGAGAGTCGCCAATTCTTTTGGGCGTTAAAGTCAATAAAGAGGTCGGCGTCGCCCCAGTGGAAGCCCATCTTGTCGATGTAAGCCTGAGCTTCTTCGCGAGTTGGAGGAGTGAATTTTTTGGGTTTTCTTGTCCCTTTAGTTGGTTGCTTGTTGGTTGGCAGTTGGTTGGCAGTTGGTTGCTCAGTGGCTATAACGCTTTGAAAATCAAGTGTGATGTTGGTTGCTTGTTGGTTGGCAGTTGGTTGGTAGTTGGTTGCTGCGCCATTTCCGACCAGTCGGTTTAGCATTGTCCGCAATCGCTGTCGCGATACGCCGAACCGAACATTGATTTCAGAAGCCGTAAATATGGCGACTCTGTTTTCGTCGGCTTTTGACAGCAGATAGCCATAGAGCAACCAGAGGTCTTTATCGTTCGTGAGTTGCAATGCCGAGCGGGGCAGTCGTATGTAGTCGGTCATGGGTTGTGGCGGATTGTGAACATGGGGTTCTTGTTTACATCGACGCTTACAGCAAGGTAGCCTTTACGACAGAGTTCGCGTAGGGCTTCGGTTAGTTCAATGTTGACGGAGTTGCGTATCTCGTTGATGTGGGCCACGCACGGCTCGACAGCGCCTTGTTTAAGGTCGAGGATTTCGCGGACTGTATCGAGGGCGATTGTCTGCAAGGGTGTGAGCGGTGCGGTTATGCTGTTATTGTTTTCCATCTGATTTGAGTGATGTTTTGAGTTTTGCGGTCAGCCGCCTAATCAGCACTGCCCGCCACTGATGCCGGGGTTTATCCATAGCGGCATATATCTGCGCGGCATCGTCGAGGTAGGCGAGAACTTTGAGCAGGTCGGTTTTCGTGATTTGCATTGTTGAATGATTAAAAACCGCGCTATCCTCACGGACGGCGCGGTGCGATTATTTCCCTAAATCTAACTAAACACTGTTGTGAGAGCGAGGGGAGTCGAACCCCGCGCTCCCTTGTCTGCGGGAAGGGAAATGCTAAAACCTCCCGCAGTGTTTTGCGCACTCTTGCGTCAGGGATTTCAACCTAAATGCCAGTACTGCCATATCCTCCGGTACCTCGGTCGGAGTCGGAAAGCTCCGAGACCTCGACAAAGTTTATTTCGGGGATTGGTATTATAATCAACTGAGCGATACGGTCGCCGATGTTGTAAATCGAAGAAGAATGAGGGTCGGTCTTTATGCGCTTGAATTTGGCAAGAACTTCGCCACGGTACCCTGCATCCACAACACCTGTGCAGTTTGTCAGCAAGAGGTTTTTGCGGAATACAGAGCTGCGCGGGTATATGAGTCCGACATACCCCTCGGGAATTTCAAAAGCAAGACCGGTATGATACACATAGCAGTCGTTGATACAGTCATAGTCCATTGAAACTGCCGCAAGGTCGAATCCCGCGTCCGTGGAGTGTGCCTTACTTGGCGCGACTGCATCGGGGTGCAGACGTTTGATTTTTACTATCATTTTCGATTTCGATTATTGTCATGATGCAGTATGCGGCCATATCTCCGAGGGTGTCTTTCAGAGACTCGTCTTTGACGAAGCAGGTGCCGCGTTTGAGAATGAGGTTTTCGGCGCGGTTAAACTTGTCGGAGATGCGCGTAAGTGCGGCGACAAGCCCGTACTTTTCAACACTTCGTCCGAAAGAATTGTCGTAGTCCATATTCTTAGCAACATAAGTCCGCGTCAGCTCCAGAGCGATGTCGCGGAAACGACAAGCCGCTACGGGCGGTTCGGCAATATAAGTCGGCTCGTTGCCGTAGCCTATTGTGGTTTCACTCATTCTGCGGTTTCGACTGAGACTTTGCGGAACTGCTTATAAAGTTTCTCCAGTTCAAGCGTGTTCTTTCGGGCGCGTCGGGCTGCGGCTTTGTTGCCTTTTAGAGCTGCTTCGAAGTTGATGTTGAGGTCGGCCTGTACGGTCTGAATTGATTTGATAAGTTCTTCCATAATTTTAAATTGTTAAGTTGTTATTTGTGTGAATAAAAGTCGATGATTTTTGTTTCGGCGAGACTTTGAATCTCAATGTCGGCCATGCACTTGTTGATTTCACGAAGCACCACCTCGTATGCGTCGTTGAAGTCTGTGCCTCCGATAAGCCACTGCGAGACGTTTTTCTTTTCAGCACCTGTCTTTTCGTCAATCGTGATAAACGCGACCTTGACGAGCCAAAAGCGTCCGCACTCCTTGTTGCCAATGACTTCGGAAATTTTGGTGCTTACTACGTCCTTGACCTCGATGTCGGGGTAGAGCGCGGTCAGTTCCTCTACGGCGCGAGATTCACATTCAGTCACCGAAAGGCCATCAATAAGATATTGCTCGGTAACGATTTTCTGTTTGCCGTCCTCGAAAGTCTTTTCGTAACGGCATTTTGCGATGTTGTAGCTCATAATTTTTTTTTATTTTTTGATTGATTCAAGCATCATTTTCATTGCCGAGTATTTGGCTCGGAGGTCGTTGTCTTTTGCCTGCTGTTCGCTGTTGACCGGCTTAACATTGTTCATAATGAGTGACGTTTCTTTCATCAGCTTGCGGAGATTGTCAATGAATCGGTCGTAGCCGAACTGCGTCTGGTCTTTCGGATTGAGGATTTCGTAGCCGTCACCGCGAATATTTTTGAGATACATATTCTCCCTTTCAAGTAACTCCCACCGGATAGCATCAACTATCCCCATGTAGGCAAACTGTGTTGCTTGAAATGCGTCAAGGAACTCTCTTGTGTCGGCGTAGTCGCTGATTATCGGAGTTTCAAGACCGCATATCTTTCGTAGCCATTCGTGGCTTATCAGACTTCCGTCTGAATGGTTTGTGAGGATTTCTTCGATTACCCCATCCAAAAGTTCTTCTTTGTTTTCACACATGTTGTTATAATTAAAATGTTTACTTCTCTACTCTGTTCTTTACGTTGCCGGAGTGTACTCGGCTCTACTCCACCAAACTCGTCTAACCTAATGGATTTTGCTCCCCTCGCAAGAGTCGAACTTGCGCTTGCTCCATAGAGGGGATGTCTACCTGTCTAATCTTTTCGCCGCACAACTTCACTGGACTAAACTAAGCTACACTATTATTTACTCGTCTTTGCTGTACTAATCACTTCTAAACCTCTCTTATCTCGTCTACATTACACATTACTCTACTCCTCTATTTTTGCTCCCTCAATCGGAAACGAACCGATTTGCAACCATTGAGGGAGTGGTTTGCCGTACTGCACTATACTCCACTTTACTGTAATTATCTCGGCTCTACTATACTCAACCGCAAGTTTTTGCTCCCCGTGCGAGAATCGAACTCGCATTAACCATTCGGGGAGGGGTTGCCGAACTCTACCTCACTGGGCTATTCTATTCAATACTCAACTCGGGTTATGTAATCAAATCTCGATTCGACTATACTAAACCATACTGCACCGTTGATTTGGAGCCGCCCGGAGAATCGAACTCCGGCGAGAACCATTGCGGCTCGGTCAGCGTTAGCTTCGCTGTGCTCTGCAAAACTCAACTGGACTTAACTCTACCGTTCTCCACTTTATCAAATCGGATTATATAATCACTTCGGCTTTGAATTTGCCGTATATCTTGCGGAATGTGCCGACCCCGTAGCGGAGTCCTGCGATCTCTATGCAGTCCTTGATGTCCTTCTCATCAAGTTGCGATTCATCGAACCACACCTCTGTCGTTAGCGACCATTCGGGTATGATTGCGCGGGCTGTCGGAACTTTGCTGTTCTTAATACCCACGGCGCGAATGTCAACGTATGTCCCGATTTCATAGAGTTGTTCGGGCGTTTTATTCGCATCCTTAAACTCTATCTCGCTGTCGCCAACTACTTGCATTGAGCGAGTGAACTTTGCGCCCAACTTGCGCTCTTTAGCGGCAGCGATAAGTGCATTGGCGATATGCTCGGCAGGAAGGATGTATTTACCTTGCGAGTTGGTGTAGAGCGAGGCGAGGAATTTCAACTTGTAGATTTCAAGCATATCATCGTCCGTTTTCGTGCGTTTGCTTGTGAGCGGTTTGAGCTTCTTTGTGAACTCGTTGAACGGATTGACCGTCTGAGGGTTGTTGAGCATCAACGGCATTGTTCCCATGATGCGGAATTTAATACTTTTCATAGCTTTACTTTTGTTTATTAATATTACTTGTTGAATAATGTTTCGTCCTTGACCTCTCCGGTCTCTATATCGACTACTTCTGCATTCTCAACCGCATCCTCATCAAAGGATTTAGCCGATGCGCTCTTTGTCTTGGCTTTGCTTTTGCGGAACGGAGCCATAAGCTCCTCTACCGTGGTGTCGCCGTCTTTGAGCGACTGAGCGAAGCCGAGCAGAAGGGCGATTTCGTCTGCCTGAATCTGATTGACGGTGTGTTTGCCGCAGAGTTTGATTACTTCTTCCTCGGATATGCCGTAGGTGTCGGTGAAGTGCTTTATCGCACCGTCACGGCGTTTGATGAGTTTTTCCTCGTCTGAAAGGTCGCCCGTGATAAGATGCTGTGCGGCCTTGTATGCTTTATCTGTGATTGACTTTGGTACAACCCCAAAAACGGCGTTTCGGAAAGCTATCGAGTTGGCAGCATTGCCTGTAACGGTTATCATATCGTCGGAAAAACGGTTGCCGCTCTTGCCGATTATTGAACGACGCACCTCAAAGGCTACGGCGAAATTATTTTCCAAATCCCATGCCGTTCCGCGCGACACTACTTGCTTGTCGGTAATTTCAACAACCTTTGCCTCGGCGCGAAGGTTGCCATACTGCTGCGCGATTATTTTAGCAAGGTGTACGGACGGGCCTGTGATTGGCTTACCGCCTCTTGGAAGAGCATAGCCACACGACTGTGCCGTCTCTTTATCCATTGTCACTATCGCAACGGCATTGTTGGCGCAACGGCTTATTGAACGGGGGTATTGTTTTGCTGTGCTTACCTGAATGTCAATATTGGCACGTTCAGCGCGGTCGAGTGAGCCGATGAGTTCCGTCGGCGTGGGTGTTGACACTTGCAGCACCTCATAATCTTTGATTTCTTCCATTGTTATTAATGTTTGATATGTTAATAATCTTCGAAATATTTTATCCCAAGCCAGTAGGGTACTGACGGTTTCATTATCCTTACGTCGCCATCGGCTTCAATTGAATTTTCCGTGCCTGGCCACAAATCATTTTTAACGCATTGAGTGTGCAGGCCGAGTAATCGTTTAAACTCCAACGCTCCAACGCCGGGCTTGACAAACCCATCGTTAGGGTTGTAGTCGTAACACCATTCCGAAATGTCGCACATTATCGCGTCAAAAGGAGCAGTTTTTTGGACGAAAACCAAAATCGGAGCATACCATTTCTTTTCTATTTGAAACAAAACCCACTGATACATCGAAAGTGACACGTCATAACGGTATTTGATTATCTGCCGCGTCACGCTTTCCTCGTCAAGCGAGTCAAGGCTGCACGTTTTCCAGTCGACCAGTTTGTCACGCGTCAGGAGATCTGGGCGGACTTTTAGTTTTATGCCGTCTTCGGTTTCGTAAAAATAACTGACTTCTGTCGCTTTCGCCCATCTGAGTAATTTGCGCACCTGTTTGGATGTCGCGCCGCTGTCACATAGGAGCGATTGGCTCATTTTCTGCACAAGCGATAATTCTTCATCGCTTGCTATCATTTTGCCTTCGTTAGCTTGCAGAAACGTCTCATACGCCTCTTTGTAGGCTTTGGTGGCTGCTCCGTAGGGCTGACCCGTCTTGTCGTTCTTAGGCGGGTTGAAAACAGCTATGTGCCGCATCCATTCGGCGATTGCTTCCGTGCCGTTGTCGTAATGCTCCGCGCTGCAAGCCATCAAGTCGTGGAACAGCGAGCCGATGCGCAGGGCGTCAGATTTTTCCTCGGTCGGATTATCAAGCATGAACTTGGCATGACGCGGACTTTTCAGATACCACTTTAACTGCGAACTTGATAGATATTCGGAGTAGGGCTGCGAATTATGATAGCCCTCATTAGAAAGGCCGTATATTATTGGCTCAATCATCGCATTCTGTAAATTTGCCGTCGACGAGTTTGTACCATACGTCAGCCTTGATGCGAGCGCCGTCGACAAACTCTGTCTTAACGCATTTAGGAATCCACCGGTCTTTTTCTTCCGACCTCATCCACTCGGCAAGAGTAATCCATGAGCCTGCTTTTGCTTTTACTCTTGAATTTTGTCCTGCACAGCAAATCACGCTATCCTCGCCGAAACTATCTATCCGTGCGTAGTCGCCCGATGAACCTATCTGTGCGGAGTAGCCCGATGAGCCTATCTGCGCGCATTCGCCCGATGAGCCTATCCGTGCGTAGTCGCCTGATGAGCCTATCTTTGCGCATTCGCCCGATGAACCTATCTGTGCGTAGTCGCCTG
>CAMEGQ010000100.1 GCA_945916235.1 uncultured Porphyromonadaceae bacterium
GTTAATTAACTCCCTCATTTTCAAACGATTACGTTAGAATTAACAGAGTATTGTTTTAAAAAAGTCGGCTCATTTAGTCTAACTTTGCAATCTTTTCATTATATTTGCACCGTCCATGCCGATAACCATGCCTTGTGAGGCTTGGTTGGCAGGGACCATATATATGGAAAGGCGTTTACTTGACGCTTTGTTCTTGACACTTCGAAATTCTGGCAGATTTCATTTGTCGTCAAAGAGCATAGCAGCGGTAGATGTCCATGGGTGTGTATATACCCAACTTCAATTACGGCTTAGCCCTTCTTGGGTCAAGTCTGTTTTGTCGTTGGCATACATATCGGCGTGGGCTTCTGCGTTGCTCGTTCTGACGACAATGGGCAATGCCAGAAGCCTCGAAGTGTGGGACGAGTGACGGTACGGACTCCCACGCTTTTTTGTATATCCCTGAAAACTATTTTCAAACCGCCTAAGAGGGAGATAGGGCCAAGACTCATCTGGTATATGGAAACTGAAAAGTCTGATCAGATACTTCAAACATTCAAATATTATAGTGAGGATCATGGTGAGAAGCTCGGGCTAATTATTAGTCAAGATGTTGATAAAATCAATACCTTGATTAAATATATGTCTATGGATAAATTCATGGATGCTTTTGTCGGCCGATATTTTTACCTTGCTAATCCAGCTCAATGGGAAGATCCCTTTGAAATGAATTACATTGAGAGTCTTAAGATGGATATAATTCCTAATAGCAAAAACTTACTAAAATACAAAGTCTATGCCACTTGTTTTAAAACGAAAAGCGAAGGTAAGGATGAGGCAAACGAGAATGCAGCATGGTACTCGTATATTCATGACACCTCCAAAGTAATTCGTATAGCTTTTAGGGCTAAGGATTTAGAAGCCAGTGTGGATGAATACGCTTCATTGAAGAATTTGCATTTTTATCTTGCAAAAGAAAATTATATAGACAGAAAGGAAATCGTATGTTTACATCCGGTTGATAAAACACTTGATGGGAATGATAAATTTGATGACTTAAATGATCGAAAAGACGAATGCCTTTTCATCAAGAACTTTGTTCTTAAACAAAATGCTTACAGATACGAACAGGAAGTTAGACTATGCTTAATAGAAGAAAGTGAATATTGGGAGAAGAGCAAACGCATAGAAGATTTTGACTGGCTTAAAAATATTGATCACATAACTCTCCCTCCTATTAACATTAAAAATGATCCAGAGGCCTACAAGAAAATAAAAAGCAATATTGAATTATATCGAATCATTAAATACCTCAACAGGGATATAAAAGTAATGCAATCTAATCTTTACAATACAGAAGAAGAGGAAATGGAAACCGAAATTAAATTATAGCGATTATGAAACGACTATTACTCTTTTGGGCATTGTTCCTATGCTCAGTAACGACAATGTTCGCGCAGTTTAGCGGATCGGGGTCAGGAACCGAGAGCGACCCTTACAAGATTTTCTATGCCGAACAATTGACCCAAGTGAGAAACTTCTTGGGTAAAAGCGGCGTGTATTTCACGTTGATGTCTGACATTGATTTGGGCGAATGGATTGCCGTCAACGCTCCGAGTGAGGGTTGGCAACCTATTGGTGTAGAGTCGTCCAAGTTCGAAGGCGTATTCAATGGTAACGGGCATACAATCTATGGCGTGACTATCAATCGTCCTTCCAGCACAGGCATTGGCTTCTTCGGTTATGTGGAAGGAGCAACAGTATCCAACTTAACTATAGAAGGTGATGTAGTAGCCCATCAAGATGTAGGAGGCTTTGCTGGGAATGCACAGAGTTCTACCTTCGACAGATGCACGTTTAAGGGGACGATCAAGGCAGATGAGTCACTTGGTGGCATAGTTGGTTCTACCGGCAACAGCTCTAAGTTCACATCTTGTGCCACGTTGGGCAGCACTATTACTGGCGGTAAATACGCTGGTGGTATTGTGGGTTATACTAACAGTTCAAGCTACGACAAGTGCGAAATGCAAGGAAGTATTACAGGAACGGAAAAGCTTGGAGGTATTGTTGGTAATGCAGATGGCAAACTTTCCTCGTTGCAAAACAGCTTAGTGAGGGCAACGATTACGGGTACAAACCATCTTGGTGGAATCGTAGGCTATCAAGGTGGCGGCGACTCGCAACTTAGCAAAAACGCTTTCTATGGGAAGATAAACGGTGAAAGCAATATAGGGGGACTTGTTGGTAGAATTTCAAGCGGTAGCAACCGTACCTATAGCAATAACTATTCAATTAGTGACTTGAATGGAAGTGGAGACTATGTAGGCGGTTTGGTTGGAAATTCAGATTTAGATGGTGATCATTCCAAAAACTTTACAGATAACTACCATAGTGGGGAGGTACATGGCAGCTCTAATGTAGGTGGGTTATTTGGGCATCTGAATGGTAGATACCAATATGATTATTATAAACTTATTTATATATATTCTAACATCTCCATCGGTTCCGTTTATGGGTCAAAGAACGTAGGTGGAATAGTAGGAGAAGCAAATAATTACGTAACAATCTCTAAGTGTGTTTCCGCCGAAGAGGTTATTAGTGCATCTATAGAGAATGTTGGTAGAATCTGTGGCTCCATTGGTTCTAATGTAACTATTGGTTCCTTGGGCACAGCCGACGGAAACCTGGCCCTCTCGACTACAAAGGTCTCCAAAGCTGGCGTTGTCCAAACTATTACTGATGACAATCAAAACGGTACGAGCATTAGCGAAGCAGGCCTGAAACTGCGCGCCAACTACGTGGCTCACGGTTGGGACTTCAACAACAATTGGACCATTCAGGAAACGGAGACCTATCCTTATAAGCCTTGGCAGGCTGCCGCACCTACCATTGAGAGCAACCTCGTCTCTCAGGCAACAACTATCTCGGGTAAGAGCATCGATGGTGGCATGGTTTATCTTGAGATTGGCGATAATTATAAAGACTCCACGGTTTGCTCCAATAATAAATTCTCGTTCTCAGTGCCGACCTTACAGTCTGGCGTACACGTTCGCCTCTATGCTGTGACCGATGGCAAGTGGCAGTCGCAATATACCGATACTTATGTGAAATATCCTGGCAAGGGAACCCAAGCCGAGCCTTATCTGGTTTATACGGCCAATGACCTGCAAGGAGTGTATAAGAAGGGTTACTACAAGTTGATGAATGATGTGGATCTGACGAGTTGGATCAACGAAAACAGTCCAAAGGAGGGCTGGCCAGCTATTGGCAAGAATGGCATCTCGTCTATCTACTTCGATGGTGACGGACATACTATCTCTGGCTTATGGTGCAACACAACGGCCGACTATAACGGTTTGTTCTCTAACTTCCCCGGTGGCTACATCCGTAACCTCAACGTGAAGGTAGTCGATGGCAAGGAAGTGAAAGGTGGCGACTGCACTGGCATCGTGATTGGTAAGTTCAGCAATGGTACTCTTGACAACGTGACCGCTAACGGCACGATCGTCGGTTCAGCTCGTGGTGGCGGCATCGTTGGTGCCAGCAACAATCTGACCATCAATAATGTGAAATTCAACGGAAGTCTGAAGTCTTCTGCTGCCAATGCTATATTGGGTGGCATCTCGGGTGAGTCAAGTAGTGATGTCATTACCCGTTGTATCTCTGAGGTTCAGCTCTCCTCTACCAACGATGGGATCATCGCCGGTGGACTGTTGGGTCGTGGCAGTTCTAATGTCAGTCTGAGCTATTCCACGGGTGCTATCACCTTGGAAGGAAAAGAATCTTATGCCGGTGGTCTGATTGGCCAAAACATGGCTTCGGGTGTAGTCACCAACTGTTATAGTTTGGTAGATGTCAATTCAACGCGCTATGCAGCTGGCCTTGTAGCTTATAATTATGGTGCCGTGAGCAATAGTTATGCCAAGGGCAACGTGAACAGTACCTACTATGGTGCCGGTTGTGTAGGTTACAATGATGGTGCATCAGCCACTATCAATAACCTTGTGGCTGGTAACCCGAAGGTGAATGTGAATGATCAGAGCGGATGGAGCATCCGCGTGTTGGGAGGTTACAAGAACGGAGCTGCAGATCCGGGTGAGAACAATTATGCTTTGAATACGATGATCCTCTCGGTGAATGGTGTGACGAAGAAGGCAACGGACAATCTGCTTGATGGTTATGCCCGTACGGAGGCTCAGCTGATGTCGAAAGCAACCTACGAGGGCTTCTCTTGGGACTTCACCAAGGCGTGGACCATAAATGACGGCACGGAGTGGCCGCAACTCAACATGGTGCAGACTGGTTTGGTGACTGACGTAACGGTCAGCCCGACTAAGGCAAGCGTTAAAGTAGGTGAGACTGTGACGCTTACGGCCACTGTCGCTCCGAGTGATGCAGAGAATAAGTCCTTGACTTGGGCATCGTCTAATTCAGAGATTGCCCGCGTGCGCAATGGCGTTGTGACCGGCGTGAGCGCTGGTACGGCTACCATTACCGTTTCCTCTACCGATGGAACCAACAAGAGCGCAAGCGCAGAGATCACAGTCTATGCACCGGCCAACGACTCTATCGTATTACCAGACACAACGACGCTCAAAAACAAGACCATCAACTATCCGGTCTATGTGGGAAATAATGATGCGTTCTGCAGTTTCCAGATGGACATCTATCTGCCTGAGGGCATGAGCATCGCCAAGAACGACGAGGGTGACTATGACTTGCAGTTTGCTGGTCGTGAGACCTCCAGCCACAGCATGACATCAAGACTGCAAAGCGATGGAGCCGTGCGCGTGGTGGCCTTCTCCATGTCCAATAAGAATTTCTCTGGTAACAATGGTGTGCTCTTCAACATTCCAATTGTCGTTACTGATGTGGCTGAAGGAGATTATGCCATCAATATTAAGAACGCTTTGCTGTCCGACAAAGATGAGCATGAGTACTATTGTGAGGATGCGGCTGGCATCATCACTGTCAAGAGTTATACGAAAGGTGATGCTAATGGCGACGAGAAGGTGAATGTTGCGGATGTCAACGCTACTGTCAACTATATTCTCGGCTCTCCGTCGAGCAACTTCTCACTGGCTGCTGCCGACATGAATGATGATGGACTTATCAAGGTCTCCGATGTCAATGGTATTGTAAACCTACTGTTGGATGGCTCTTCTTTAGCAAAGGCATATGGCTTGAATGAGACAAGCGATGTGGAAGAGAATACAGATAGAATGTATTGTAACAATTTGGAGATTGCTCAGGGTGAGACCAAACAATTGCAGGTTTGTATGGACAACGCCAACAAGTATTGCAGCTTCCAGTTCGACTTGATTCTTCCTGAAGGCATCTCTGTGGTTTCTTCAACTGATGATGAAGGATATGTGACGTACGACGCACAACTCGTGACAAGTCGCTGCCCCAACCATATGATCGGTTCCAATCTCTTGAATGGTAATCGTTTCAGGGTAGTAGTTTATTCTTTGTCCAATCGAAACTTCAATGGTTCTACGGGCCCGATCGTGAACATCAATCTGAAGGCTGACGATAATCTGTCTTTGGGTGAGAAGACGCTCAAGCTCGAAGCCATCACTATGGCTGCTGCTGATGAGAGTGAGTGCGACCCTGCAAATAGTGAGTCGGTCATCAATGTTGTAACCACGGGTATTGACAATATCGAAATAGACCCCGCTGCCCAGCAGATTTATAACTTGCAGGGTATGAAGGTGAACAAAGTAACAAAGGGAGTTTATATCGTCAACGGCAAGAAGGTTGTGGTTAAGTAACGCAATCTGAATATAATATGGAAACGCCACCATGCAGTAGAAAGCATGGTGGCGCTTTTGTATGCGCTTCGCTTCGTCATGCCGTGCCGCCGCTCCGGTAATAGTTTTATAGTCCGGCGGCAGGAATGCCGACGCTCCTACATGCTGCGGTAAAAAAAATCAGGGCGACGGCCGCCCATTATTGCCGAAAAAGCATTAAGTTTGCAGGCAGAATACAACTTATCATCCAATCATCATCATGCAAACGAAATCATACCGCAGTCTCATGCTTGTCATCGTTTTGTCGCTCTTTGCCGCCACGTCATGGGCTGCAGAGGGCCACCGCACTTCCAAACGGCCGAAGATAGCCCTCGTGCTCGGCGGCGGAGGTGCAAAGGGCGCAGCCGAGGTGGGCGTGCTGAAGGTCATCGAACAGGTGAGTGTGCCCATTGACTACATTGTCGGCACCAGCATCGGGTCGATCATCGGCGGTCTGTATTCCATCGGCTACCGCGCCGACGAGCTCGATTCGCTCTTCACCCATCAGAACTGGCTCGAGCTGTTCAACGACGCCCGCGTCCACAATCAGGGCAAACTCAAGAACATCCGCGGCCACGGACTGATGAAGGGCCGCGGCATCATCCAGTTCCTCGACACCCTCGTCGCGCGGCGCATCGACACCACCCGCATCGCCGGTTACCCTGACTCAATCAACTTCAACCGCCTCCCCATTCCTTACCGCGCCGTGGCCTGCGACATCAATACGGGCAAGGCGGCTGTATTGGCCGACGGCAACCTCACCATGGCCATGCGCTCGTCGATGGCCATCCCGGGGATGTTCAAGCCCGTCCGCCGCGACTCCCTGCTCATGCTCGACGGTGGTCTGGTCAATAACCTGCCGGTCGACGTGGCGCGCGCCATGGGGGCCGACTATGTCATCGCCATCGACCTGACGCAGAACAAACACCCTGACTATCAGCCGAAGACCATCCGTAAGTCGATGCCGAAGGTAGCCAAGTGGCTGCGCACGCGCCCCGATTTCGTCAACTACAACCGCAACCGCCAGGATGCCGACGTCTACATTAATCCCACGCTCAAGGGCTACAACGTGATGAGCTTCAACAAGGCTGACATCACCGACATGATTGTCCTTGGGTGGAAGGCTGCCTACGACAAAAAAGAGGAATTGGCAAAGTTGCGGAAGAAAGTTACGGGAAAATGAGGCGGTTTCGCAAGCATAGGCGTAGAGGAATCGTGCGGACAACGCCAAATGGCATTGCCCGCACAAAATTTTAGGCTTATTTAGTAATGATTAAAAAATAACTTGGTACATTTTCAGGCCAAAGATATCGGCCTTGAACAATGTATTCAATTCGATATTAGTAGTTCTCATATATTTTATTTAATTAACTGATACATAATGATATACGTTGTTGTTTAATTCTTTATTGTCGTTTATTTTTTGTATCTTTGCCCTTGCGCTGGGCGCGGGTGGAAGCATACAAGAGAAGACATAGCGAGTGCGACAAATCAGGGAGTTTCCCAGGAGTCGCCAATCTGGACGAACGCCAACGCAGATTGTTCTATGCCCACAAGGCGATGGAACTTGGAACGCACGGCGTGAGTTTGGTCTGCAAAACATATAATGTCACCAGAAATACGGTGTATAGAGGTATTCACGAGCTTGAGAATGGGGACACAATTGCTGCCGGGCACATAAGGAAGAAAGGTGGAGGCAGAAAGAGTATTCTCAGCGTTCATCCCGAGTATATTGACATCTTCCGGGAGATTACGGAAGATGCCATAGGCGGCTTGCCGCAAGATGAGAGCGTGCGCATGCTTTTCTATTCGCCCAGCATCATAAAAGACAAGATGGAGGTGGATTATGGAATAAGCATAAGCTATTACACTCTCAAACAAATCATATCCAAAGAGGGATTCAAGAAACGCACTCCGAAGAAGTGTACCTCGATGGCAGAGTGCAAGAAAAGAAACGAACAGTTCGAGAAAATCTCCGCAATGAGAAGCATGTGTGAAAAAAATCACATACCCGTCTTCAGTATAGACACGAAGAAGAAAGAGATGGTCGGCCCATTCAGAAGAGGCGGACAGGTATACTGCGATAGGTCGCCGCGATGCAAGGACCATGACTTCCCCTCCTTTGCAAGCGGCAAAATCATCCCCTATGGCATCTACGATGTGCAAAAGAATACTGGATACATGAGCTTCGGAATAAGTCATGACACAGCCGAGTTCTCCTGCGACAACTTCAAGTACTACTGGAATTGTGTGCTTCAAAACATCTATCCACATGCAACCACCATCATGTTGCTCTGTGATGGTGGAGGTTCCAACAGCAGTTCCAGCAGACTTTTCAAGCAAGAGCTTATCAAACTTTCCGAAGACCTCCATATTGACATAATAGTGACGCACTATCCCCCGTACACGTCGAAGTGGAACCCCATTGAACACAGGCTTTTCTCTCAAATCACCAGAGTATGGAGCGGTATTTCCTTTGAGAGCGTTGAACAGGCACGCGAACTTGCCGCAGAGACCCGAACGAAATCCGGCCTTTGTGTCTTCACAAACATCAACAGAAAGAAGTACGACACTTCTCGTTGTGTGGATAGCAATTATGATGATGTCTGTCAACGGCATATTACCTTTGATAAAGAACTCCCTAAATGGAACTACAAGGTTTCATGGAGAGATAAAAAATACCAAGTTAATTTTTAAACGTTACTAAAGAATCCGTGAAAAGGCCCATCCGTGCGCATCGGTGCAATCCGTGTTTTTTGATAAAGGCAGCCCGCATGGTTTCTGTGAGAATCTGCGATCCGTGGGAGAATAAATACATTCTGCCTGTTCTTTAGCGCATTGTGCGCTTAGTTTTACTCCCACAGATCCCGCAGATTTCCACAGATTTTTCGCTCCGCAGCGCACCTTCCGCCTGCGAAAAAATCCGTGGCAATCCGTTGCGCCGGCGGCGCATCAAAACCAAGCGGTAGGCAGCGGAGCAAGAGTAAAGAATCCGTGAAAAGACCCATCCGTGCGCATCGGTGCAATCCGTGTTTTTGATAAAGGCACCCCGCATGGCATCTGTGCTTATCTGAGAGATCCGTGGGAGAATAAAAACATCCAGCCTGTTCTTTAGCGCATTGTGCGCTTAGTTTTACTCCCACAGATCCCGCAGATT
>CAMEGQ010000101.1 GCA_945916235.1 uncultured Porphyromonadaceae bacterium
CCCTGATTGTTGTATCCACCCTGATGGTTGTAGCCGCCCTGGCGATTGTTGTAAGGGCGCTGCTGATAGTTGTTTCGGGGCTGGTAGTTGTCGCGCTGTGTACCGTCGCCCTGGCTTTCGCCGTCGGTGTGCGATGGATTCTCGTAGCGTGTGTCGGCAGTGGTGCCTGACAAATCTGAGGAGCCCATGGGCTGGCTGATGCGTGGGCGCTTCGGTTTTTTAGCTTCGTTAGCTTCCATGATGTTAATAAATGTAGATGGTGTACCTCTGTGTGTCAATAGGTTAATTATTGCTTTCGCCGCCTCTCGGCAGCCCGGCAGTTTCAAAATAGTCTATTAGAACAACAGATACAAACGATTAATAGATTTATAGCTATAAAAATTTTGTTAGAAATTTCTTTCACATGGTCCGGCCTCATCGGCACGGCAGAGCGCGGCTCTCGGCAGGGGAGCAAGGCTCTGAAGTTGTAGAGTATCCCTCTAAGTGATGCAAAATTAAAACATTTTCCCGATACTACCAAAAAAATCTTGCAGAGGCTTCCGAGGGTGGAATTTAGAAGGAATTATAAGGGAGGATAAATCTTATAATTCGTATAAATCTAATGAATTTTATAAGGGGGGTTAGTTTTTGCGGTCGATGATGAAGTCGAAGATAGCCAGAAGGTTACGGCGGGCCTGCGAGTCGGGGAAGCGGTCGAGCAGGCGGGCGGCCTGAGCGCGCAGTCGGGCCATGCAGGCGTTGGCGTAGTCGATGCCGCCATTGTCTACGGCGTAGGCTATGAGCGTGGCGATCTCTTCGGGCGTATGGCTCTCGGAGCAGGCCAGGCGCGCCATCTCGGGCTGCCGGGGCAGGTCGGCGCGGTTGAGCACATGAAGCAGCGGGAGAGTGATTTTCCCCTCGCGCAGGTCGTTGCCCGTGGGCTTGCCTATGGCCTCGTCGGAGAAGTAGTCGAATATATCGTCCTTAATCTGGAAGCAGAGTCCCAGCAAACGAGCAAATTCGCGCAGGGCGTCAAGGTCGTCGCCTTCGGAGAGTCCGGCTCCGTAGGCGCCCACTTCCACGCAGCTTACGAACAGCGAAGCCGTCTTGCGGTAGATGATTTCGAAATATTTGTCCTCGTCGAATGTGTTGGCTTTGGAATTGGAGATTTCGTCAAGCTCGCCCACCGACAGGAGCTTGCCGAGATTGGAAATGGACTCCACCACGCGTATGTCGCCGGTGGCAACGCTCTGCAGCAGGGCGTTGGAGAGGAAGAAGTCGCCTATGAGCACAGCCATATGGTTGTCGTATGCGCCGTTGATGGTCTGTGCGCCGCGCCGCATTGTGGTATCATCGACCACATCGTCGTGGATGAGCGAGGCGTTATGAAGCAGCTCTACGGCTACAGCGCCGGAAATCACCTTGTCGTTGATGCCGCCCAGAAGCTGTGCCGTCAGCAGCACGATGATGGGGCGTATCTGCTTCCCTTTCTTCTCCAGGTAGGAGCGTATCACCATGTTCATCAGCTCGTTAGGCGACGTCAGAGCCTGCTCGATCTGCCGGTTGAGGCTTTCGAGCTGGGGCGCCAGAGAATTATGGATGGTGCTGATTGAGGTCATGCGTCGGTGGTGAATTCGGGTGCAAAATTACAAAAAACTCTCGTATATCGGGCCATTCCGCCAAAAAATGCTTAATTTTGAGTAAATTTGCAGAGATTTCCGAACCAAACCTGACCTCAATGGGCAAGAACAAACTGAAGAAATTTAGCGACATGGACGCTTTGGCCAACGTGTTTCAGTACCCGTTTGCCACGCTGCAGACCGCAGGGTTCCCCCTGCGCGGGCTCTGGGGCGAGAGCTATTTCCACAATGACCATCCTATCGTGGTGGAGCTCGGCTGCGGCAAAGGGGAGTACACTGTGGGCCTGGCGCGCCGCAATCCCGATAAAAACTATATCGGCATCGATATCAAGGGAGCGCGCATGTGGACCGGCGCCACGGCTGCCGACCGCGAAGGGCTGACGAATGTGGCCTTCGTGCGCACTGGCATCGAGATGCTCGACCGCTTCTTCGCCCCCGGCGAGGTGAGCGAAATCTGGATTACTTTCCCCGACCCGCAGATGAAGAAGGTGCGCAAGCGCCTGACTGCCACCAACTTTGTGGAGCTTTACCG
Organism: uncultured Porphyromonadaceae bacterium; assembly: GCA_945916235.1. Taxonomy (GTDB): domain Bacteria; phylum Bacteroidota; class Bacteroidia; order Bacteroidales; family Muribaculaceae; genus UBA7173. The sequence continues at coordinate 2,152 of CAMEGQ010000101.1, forward strand.
CAAGGTGCTCGCTCCCGAAGGCATAATCAACCTCAAGACTGACTCCCCCTTCTTGTTCACATATACTTCGCTGATGGTCAAGCTAAACGGCCTGGAAGTGATGGCTTCGACCGACAATCTCTACGCCAGCCCTCTGCTCGACGATACGCTCTCGATACGCACTTACTACGAGCAGCAATGGCTCGACCGTGGCCTGACTATCAAGTATATAGCCTTCCGCCCGGGCAACGGCCCCCTGGAGGAGCCCGCCGACGAAATCCCGCAGGACACCTACCGCAGCTTCTCGCGCGGGGTGCTCGAAACCCATACTTTTGATTCTGACAATACTACCGAACTATGATTCAGCTATATCCGAAACTTATCCTCGAGGCTTTGGCCAACGTGCGCTATCCGGCCTCGGGCAAAAATATCGTCGAAGCCGGCATGGTGGAGGACGATATCCGCATCGACGGCAACAAGGTCAGCTTCTCGCTGGTGTTCGACCGTCCGACCGACCCCTTCATCAAGTCGCTGGTACGCGCCGCCGAATCGGCTATCGAGACCTATATCTCGTCCGAAGTACAGATTAAGGGCAACATCGCCGTCAAGACCCGTGTGCAGGCTCCCAAGCCCGTGGAAAAACCGCTTGCAGGGGTGAAAAACATTATCGGCGTCAGCTCAGGCAAGGGCGGCGTGGGGAAATCGACCGTGGCCAGCAATCTGGCCGTGGCTCTGGCTGCCGAAGGGTATAAGGTAGGTCTGCTCGACGCCGACATTTTCGGCCCTTCGCAGCCTAAAATGTTTGGCGTGGAGGATCAGGAACTTTACATGCACGAGGTCGACGGCCGCCAGCTCATCATCCCGGTGGAGAAATACGGCGTGAAGATGCTCTCGATCGGCTTCCTCGTGGACAAGAATTCCCCCGTGCTCTGGCGCGGGTCGATGGCCTCCAACGCTCTCAAACAGCTCATCACCGATGCCGACTGGGGCGATCTGGACTATTTTCTCATCGACATGCCTCCCGGCACGAGCGATATCCACCTCACTCTGGTGCAGACCCTTGGCATCACCGGTGTGGTAATCGTGACCACACCTCAGCAGGTGGCCCTGGCCGATGCCCGCAAGGGTATTGCCATGTTTACGGGCGACAAGGTGAATGTGCCTATCCTCGGTCTTGTCGAGAATATGGCATGGTTCACCCCCGCTCAGCATCCCGACGAACGATATTATATCTTCGGGCGCGAAGGCGGAGCCGAACTTGCCAAAGAGCTGGGAGTGAAGCTTCTGGCTCAGATTCCGCTCGTGGCCGACGTGTGTGAGGACTCCGACATGGGCGTGCCCGTGGCTCTCGACGGCCGCGAGGTGTCGCGCGACTTCGTGCATCTGGCCCATGAGGTGGTCGACGCTGTCAATGAGCGCAACAACCTTCTGCCGCCCACAGTCAAAGTGGAGCTGAAGCATTAACCCGTTCATACTCAGCTATTCCGGCCGGAAATATGTTCCGGTTGGACCTCTATTTCGGCAATCCTTTATCAAATATCTGTTAGTCATGCCTAAAGTGCTTATAATCAACGGACCGAACCTGAATCTGCTCGGAACCCGCGAACCCGAAATCTACGGCCACGTGTCGATGGACGACTATCTCAAAGCCCTCACCGTCGATTACCCGCATGTGGAGATCGACTATTTCCAGAGCAACCATGAGGGTGACCTCATCGACAAGCTTCAGGAGGTGGGGTTTGACGATGAGTTGGCCGGGATTGTGCTCAACGCCGGAGCGTACACCCACACGTCGCTCGCCTTGGCTGATGCCATACGTTCGATACAACGGCCTGTGATTGAGGTGCATATCTCCAATGTCGCAGCCCGAAGCGAGACCGTGCGCCACACGTCGCTCATTGCCCCGGCCTGCCTTGGCACGATAGCCGGATTCGGTATGGATTCCTACCGTCTGGGCATCGAGGCTCTGCTGGCATAAAAATATGAAGAGCGATATGGACGAAGCTTTGGATCAGTATATCAGCCTCCACACCTCGGCGGCTCCGGACAATCTGGAGCGGCTGGAGAGGGACGTAAACGTACGACTGCTGTATCCGCGCATGTGCTCAGGCCATGTGCAGGGGCGGCTGCTGAAGATGCTGACGGCCATGATTCGCCCGCAGCGCGTGCTGGAAATCGGCACGTATGCCGGCTATTCGGCTCTCTGCATCGCCGAGGCGCTCCCCGAAGGAGCCACGCTCGACACTGTGGAGATCGATGACGAGATGGAGGATTTCATCCGCTCGGCTTTCGCCGCTTCGCCCTACGGCTCGCGTATCCGCCTGCATATCGGCGATATAGCTCAGGTCTCCGACCTCAACCCGCCCTACGACCTGATTTACATGGATGCCAATAAGCGCACCTACCTTGAGACCTTTTCCCGGGTACGCTCCCTGTTGCGGCCCGGAGGATTCGTGATAGCCGACAACACGCTGTGGGACGGCAAAGTGACCGATCCGGCGAAAAACCACGACCCTCAGACGCTCGGCATCGCCCGATTCAACGATGCTGTGGCTCAGGATCCTACGCTTGAGGTGGTTATGCTCCCGCTGCGCGACGGCCTGACGCTCATAAGGGTAAAGGAGCCCGCAGGCGAAGGCGCCACCAAAGCCGATGTTAATGCCAAAGGGGATGCCGACGTACCGGAGCGCGGCGCTGTGGCCGTGGTGGGGATGTTCGACGGCGTTCATCTCGGCCACCGCTTTCTGCTCAGCCAGCTTCGCGATGAGGCGGAGCGTCTGAGCGCCTCACGTGGAGAGAAAATCGTCCCGCTGGTTGTCACCTTCCCCGACCATCCTCTGCGCGTGATTGCGCCCGGGAAGGAGCCCCTGCTGCTGACCGATCCGGCGCAGAAACTGCTTCATCTCGAAGCCGAGGAGGTGGATGTGCGCATGATAGAGTTTGACGAGGCTTTGCGGCATACCTCGGCGCGCGACTTCCTGCTGATGCTCCGCAACCGATGCGGAGTCAGGGCGATGATGATGGGATATAACAACCGGTTCGGCCATGATGCGCCCCGCGATTTCGAAAGTTATCGCGCCATCGCCGCCGAATGTGGGGTAGAGCTTATCGTTTCTTCAGAATACCGCCACGAAGGGGCGACTATAGTCAGTTCGTCGGAAATCAGGACGATGCTCGCACAGGGGGATGTGGCCGGAGCCAACCGGCTGCTGGGGCGCCCGTACGCTGTAGAAGGGGTGGTGAGCCACGGCCGGGAGATCGGACGCACCATCGGATTCCCCACGGCAAATCTTGTGCCTGCCTGCGCTCGTCAGTTAATCCCGATGGGTGGCGTCTACGCCGGCGAAGCCATGCTCGCCGACGGCTCAACGTTCCCGGCCGTAATCAATATCGGCACAAACCCCACGGTCAGCGCCCGCACAGGCGTTACCGGCGCGACTGCCTGCGCTACTGTCTCCGCTCCCGATGCTGCCACTGACTCCTCGGCTGCAGATGCCTCTGCCAATGGTAAAGGCCCCAATCTTTCGATTGAGGCCCATCTGATAGGTTTCTCGGGAGATATTTACGGCTCTCAGCTGACCCTGCGGTTCTTACGCCGACTGCGCGGCGAACAGTGCTTCCCCTCGCTCAACGCCCTGCGCGACCAGATCAGTCGCGACGTCGCCTCTGCCCCTGACCCACCCTAATCTACTGCGCATTTTGCGAGTTTTTGTATGTTCTGCAGAGCCGAAACTACACGTTTTTGAGGTTTAGCAAGAGCGAAAATTACACGTTTTTGAGGTTTTACATGAACAGCAACCGGACGGCGACTACTATCAGGAGTGCGTAGAAGCCTGCCAGGGCATCGTCGAGCATCACTCCCCAGCCTTTGCCGACGTATTCAAGGCGTCGGGCCAGCGGGGTCTTCACGATGTCGATGACGCGGAAGGCGGCGAAGCCGATAAATGCCAGAATGGCAGTCTTGCCCCAATGGCCCGGCACAGAGGCTGCCAGCATCGGAATCCAGCAACCCAGCAATTCGTCGATCACCACCGAACGCGGGTCTTCGCCCCAATAGCGCTCCATGACGTTCGAGGTCCATGCGCCCACGAAGAGGCAGCCGACCACGAGCGCCACCGTAATCCACAGTATGGCCAGCGGCGACACAATCAAGTAGAGACCGAACCATATCAGCAGGGCCAGAAAGGCGCCGTACGTGCCGGGTGCGCCCGGGATGAGGCCGGTGCCGAATCCGGTAGACAGAATCACATGAAACCACGGGGCCTCGCCCAGCGGATGGTTGTTATTGTTGCTCATCGGCTGATTATTTTTCGCGCATGAACACCTGAATGGGCGTACCGTTGAAGTCCCAGTTTTCGCGTATCTTGTTTTCCAGAAAGCGGCGGTAGGGCTCCTTGACCCATTGCGGCAGATTGCAGAAGAAGATGAATGTGGGCACCTGAGCGCCTTTCAGCTGGGTTACATACTTGATTTTGATGTATTTGCCCTTGTTTGCGGGCGGGGGATAGGCGCCGATTGCCTCGAGCATCACCTTGTTGAGCTGAGAGGTGGGCACTTCGCGGCGGCGGTTCTTGTAGACGTCGACGGCAGTCTCTATCACCTTGAAAATGCGCTGCTTGGTCAGAGCCGAGCAAAAGATGACGGGGAAGTCGGTGAACGGGGCGAACCGCTGACGTATGGCCTCTTCAAAGTGCTTCTGCGCCGTAACGCTCTTATCCTCAGCAATATCCCACTTGTTCACGCAGACTACCAGCCCTTTCTTGTTGCGCTGGATAAGACCGAAGATATTGGCGTCCTGGCTCTCGATGCCTCGGGTGGCGTCGATCATCAGGATGCAGACGTCGGAAGCCTCGATGGCTCGGATAGAGCGGATCACCGAGTAGTATTCGATGTCTTCGTTGACCTTCTGCTTCTTGCGGATACCGGCTGTGTCGACCAGATAGAAGTCGAAGCCGAATTTGTCGTAGCGCGTATAGATGGAGTCGCGTGTGGTACCGGCCACATCGGTAACGATGTGGCGGTCTTCGCCGATGAAGGCGTTGATGAGCGACGATTTGCCGGCGTTGGGGCGTCCCACTATGGCGAATCGGGGGATATCCTCGAGCTTTTCGTCGTCATTGGTCGGCTCCGGGAGTTTCTTGATGATGTCGTCGAGGAGGTCGCCTGTGCCGTAGCCGTTGGCGGCGCTTACGGGGTAGGGGTCGCCGAGGCCGAGGCTGTAAAATTCGGGCACATTGTAAAGCCAGTCGTTGGAGTCTACCTTGTTGGCTACCAGGATCACCGGCTTGCGCGATTTACGCAGGATCTCAGCCACATGGTCGTCCAGATCGGTAACGCCGTTCATGGCGTCGACCACGAAGAGGATTTCGTCGGCCTGCTCGATGGCGACGTTCACCTGCTTGTTGATCTCTTCCTCGAACATGTCGTCGGAATTGACCACCCATCCGCCGGTGTCGACGATGGAGAATTCACGTCCGCACCATTCCACCTTGCCGTACTGGCGGTCGCGGGTGGTGCCTGCCGTGGGGTCCACGATGGCCTGACGCGTCTCGGTCAGGCGGTTGAAGAGGGTGGATTTGCCCACATTCGGGCGCCCTACTATAGCTACAAGTTGTGACATATCTCTGGTTGTAATCTTTGCAAAGTTAGCGATTTTCTCAAAATTATTCGATATAGCCGAACGATTTGAGCTTGTTTTCGCGATTGCGCCAATTGGGCTCCACTTTCACGAAGAGCTCCAGATAGACGCGTTTGTCGAAGAATTTTTCGATGTCTTTGCGGGCTTCCGTACCGATGCGTTTGAGCATCTGGCCGCCGCGGCCGATGATGATCCCCTTCTGAGAGTCGCGCTCCACAAAGATGGTGGCCATGATGTGGATCGACTTTTCAGATTCGTCAAATTTTTCCACAATTACCTCCACGGAGTAGGGGATTTCCTTGTCGTAGGCCGTCAGAATCTTCTCGCGGATTATTTCCGTGACAAAGAAGCGCGCGGGCTTGTCGGTCAGGGCGTCTTTGCCGAAATAGGGCGGCGAGGGGGGCAGAAGTTCTACGATTCGGGCCATCAGATTGCTGACGTTGAAATTCTCGGTGGCTGAGGTGGGGAAGACTTCAGCGTTGGGGAGCAGCTCTTTCCAGCGGCTGACGATAGTCTCGAGGTCGCCGTTGTTCTTCAGCAGGTCTATTTTGTTGATTACCAGCAGTACGGGCACTTTCTCCTTGGCCACCTGCGCCAGGAAGTCGGCATTCTTGGTGGGGTCTTCCACCACGTCGGTGACGTAAAGCAGGATGTCGGCGTCGGTCAGGGCGCCCTGTGAGAAGGCGAGCATGCTCTCCTGAAGCTTGTAGTTGGGTTTGAGCACTCCGGGGGTGTCGGAGAAAACTATCTGATAATCAGGAGTGTTGACGATGCCGGTGATGCGGTGGCGTGTGGTCTGGGCCTTGGATGTGATGATGCTGATGCGCTCGCCCACGAGGTCGTTCATCAGGGTCGACTTGCCCACGTTGGGGTTGCCCACAATGTTGACAAATCCGGCTTTGTGGCCGGGGCGGCAGGTTTTGGCGGTAGCATCGTCGCCGCAACTCATCCTGTCGGTGAGGGGTGCCATCACGTCTTCGGTCTGCTGACGTTCGATTTCGTCGGCTATGAGGGTTTTCTTGTTTTCGTCCATAGTTTTCGGTTGTTTTTAAGGGGTTTTTCCTAAAAAAACAAAAATAGCACCCGCAAAGATGCTATTTTATGACGTTGACAGAGATTTTTTTTGCTTTTGTTTACTTTGGTTGCCCTTTGGAC
>CAMEGQ010000102.1 GCA_945916235.1 uncultured Porphyromonadaceae bacterium
GAGCGTCTGCCTTACAAGCAGAGGGTCGGGGGTTCGAATCCCTCAGCGCCCACCAAACCTAAAGGTCGGTATCTCACGATGCCGGCCTTAATTTTTTCAGCGCATAAGAAAACAGAAATCGGCGCCTCCCGCGAAACCGGGAAGCGCCGCTTTACGTTTTGTGAAATTAGGGTCAGTAGCAAAACTCGGTTGAAATGTTAAAAATGGTCAGTCGAATGCGCCGGGGCTACTTGATGCAGATGGTGCGGTTGGCAATCAGATACAGACCTATCGGGAGCGGGAGGGTGACACTCGCGCCGGGCTTGGCCTCGATGATGGCCTTGAGGGCACCTACGATGGTGTAGACCGGGGTGCTGACAGCATGGTCGGCTGTGACGGTGACAATGCCGTGACCTGGCGTCACATCAATGCCGGGAATGGGGCTGTTACGGACTCAATGCCCGCTGGTTCGGAGATTGTGACACCAACTTCGTCGGAGGTGGCTGAAGCTATTGTTGCCGTACCGCTGTAGAGCGCTCTGAAGGTGTGGTTGCCCTGAGCCAATCCGCTGCAAAGATAGGATGCCGAGCCGGCCGACGCATCAAGCGTACCGATTACCACTCCGTCGCAGAGCAGCTGGATATAGCTGCAGTCGGCAGCGCTTTGGTCGTCTGAAGCAGCTGCCGGCGCTGAGGCGGGAACTCCGGCGATTGTTACCGTCACCTCAAACGCCTCATCAGCCGGATGCTCTCCTGCAGGGATGCTCAGGCTGACGGAAGCATCGCCGGAGCGGTCAAGCCGCGTCAGGCGGTACAGGCCGCTCTCGTGAGCTTTGAGCACGGGCTTAAATTCGGAATCTTTGAAAGTGCCCATGTCGTTGCCTCCCCACATTTCTGTGACTTTGACCTGCTGCCCGGGGTGGAATCCGAGTGCCTGAAGGTCGAGCGTTACCGGGCTGGTGTAGTCGGGGGTCGGATCCTGAGTGAAGACGCGGAATTCCATGGTCACCCCCTTGTCGGCGTTGCGTACATTATAGTCGTATCTAATCGGTGTCAGAAGGACTTAATCGCCCTCATTGATGCAAAATTAAGCAAAAATCCGTTACGGCCAAACCATTTGAGTGTGATTTTTACAATTCTATTCCAAAATCGCAGGCTTTGCATGTAAAAAAAGTGGCGAGGTTCCGCGCTGATGGGGGAGCTTCGCCTTTGTATAGTGGGATCTTCGCCTCGCCGGCGATGATACCGGTAGTTTCAAACGTTAGCTATCAGTAGAGTGCGTTGCCGTTGCTGCCGATAACGCGAAGGACGTGGGTTTTTCATGTAGCATCAGTAGATATAGCGTTTATTGTGCCAATACGTCCTAATCGTTTTAACGTGGGTGGAATCCCGAGGGGTTCCTGTTTACATCCCTAATATAATTTCTGCAGTAGTTAGAATCACATTGTGGCTTTATATCCTTAGGTAGGGAAGGAGTGCGTAGGATCGATTGACCGGTCCGGCGCCAAGGTTCAACGATAGTCGGCGAGCTTCTTCTGGAGGCGCTGGCGGGCGAAGAAGATGCGGCTCTTAACGGTGCCAAGCGGTAGATTCATCTTCTCGGCAATCTCGTTGTACTTATAGCCTGCTACGTGCATCGAGAAGGGGATGCGGTAGTCGTCGGAGAATTCGTTGATGGTATCGGTGATTTCGTTAGCTGCGAACGAGCCTTCGGGGGTTTCGAGGCCGCTCTCCTGCGGGAGGTTCAGATGGTAGAGGTCTTCGGTCTGGTCGATGATAGTGGCCGAGCGCACGACTTTACGATAGTTGTTGATAAAGATGTTGCGCATGATGGTGAAGACCCAACCTTTGAAGTTTACGTTCTCGACATATTTGTCTTCGTTGTCGAGCGCTTTGAGCGTGGTGTCCTGAAGCAGGTCGTAGGCATCGTCGCGGTTGGAGGTGAGCATGTAGGCAAAGTTAAGAAGATTTCCCTGAAGGCTCAGAAGCTTGGTTTGGAAATTTGAGGTTCTCATAATAGCTAATAGTTTAAAGGTTTTTAGTTGCTTCGTCTGATTGACGTTTTAATTTTGACTGGTAGGTTGTGTGTTGTCAATCGTAACAACTTTGTGACTACACTGCAAAGTTACACACAATTTTGTAATCTCCAAACCTTTTGCAAGAAATTTTAAAGAAAAATGAAAATTTTTTCGAACAACTTATAACAAGCTGAAAACCAGTACAATAAAATTTAAATTATTTTTCCCAAAAAGTTCAAACCCAATTTTGATCCTGATTCTGGCCTGCAATGAGCGTGCGAACTGTCACTTAAGAATGGTTAAAGCGCAGTAAATCATAGAAATGTAAATTGTAACAATAATTGTAACAGCTACACACATATTATAATAATAAAGCGATTGTTGCCGAAACGCTAACTGAATGAAGAAAAAACCGCCACAATCTGTCGCGAAATTAGAAAATATTAAGGGTTGGTGAAAAAGTGTCGCAAATCGTCTGTTACAAATGTTACAACCAGTGTACTTGTTACAACTTGTGACTGGATTTTGCGGTGTCTGTTTCATCCATTTTTGCATCCCTGTTACAGATATTGTTACTACCGGCCGCTCTGTAGGTGGTTTAAAAAATGTTTAAATTGGGCAATGTCTTTAATAAATGATTATATTTGCAAAAAATAAAGGTTACGATTGGGACGTCAAAAGCCCCGTACATAACCTAATTATTAGTAAATCTGAGCGAATAGAGGCAGAAAGACGCAAAATGGACCGCCCGCGTTCATCTTTTTCCGCCAAATCCGCGTTAGGATTAAAAACACAAAAAACGCAACTGAACAATGAAGGAAGCCGACATTGACTGGAGCACCCTTGGATTTGGGTACGTTCCTACAGATTACAATGTACGTTGCTACTACCGCAACGGAGAGTGGGGAGAGATCGAAATCTCCTCGTCTGAAACCATTGAGCTTCATGTAGCCGCCACAGCGCTCCACTACGGCCAGGAGATATTCGAAGGGCTGAAAGCCTTCCGTGGTAAAGACGGGAAAGTGCGTGTGTTCCGTCCGCTGGAAAACGCCCGCCGCATCCAGGATTCAGCCATCGGAATCAAGATGGTTCCAATCACCACCGAGAAATTTATGGAGATGATGAATCTCGTCATCAAACTCAACCAGCGCTTCATCCCGCCTTATGGCTCGGGTGCCTCGCTATATATCCGTCCGCTCGAAATCGGTACTACGGCGCGTGTAGGTGTGAAGCCCGCTGATGAATACTGCTTCATCATGCTTGTGACGCCTGTCGGCCCCTACTTCAAGTCGGGATTCAAACCGACCAATATCTGTATCATGCGCGAATACGACCGCGTGGCTCCCAAGGGCACCGGCCGCTTCAAAGTGGGCGGCAACTATGCAGCCAGCCTTGTGGCCGGCGAGCGTGCCCACGACATGGGTTACTCAGCGGTGCTCTATCTCGACCCCAAAGAAAAGAAGTATCTCGACGAGTGCGGTCCGGCCAACTTCTACGCCATCAAAGACGGCAAATACATCACTCCCGCATCCGAGTCGATTCTCCCCTCGGTGACCAACGATTCGCTCATGCAGCTTGCACGTGATATGGGTATGGAGGTTGAGCGCCGCCACATCACCGTCGACGAAATCCCCGACTTCTCCGAAGCTGCAGCCTGCGGCACAGCTGCCGTCTGCTCCCCTGTAGGTGAAATCGACGACCTTGACACAGGCGCCAAATATGTGATTGCCCGCAACGGCAAGCCCGGCCCCGTCACCCAGAAGCTCTACGACAAACTCAACGCCATCCGCAACGGCGAAATCGACGACATACACGGCTGGAATGTGGAAGTAGAACTCTAAGGATGTACGACTACACACAAATTATCGACAAATATTACCCCGCCGGCAGTGAGCTCCGCCAAATTTACGAGCGTCACTGCCGGTCGGTCGCTGTAGAGGCCATCGCTATTGAGCGCCGCCTGCATCTTCCTCTGGATGAGGCTGATGTAGAGGCTGCTGCCATGCTCCATGATATCGGCATTTGCCTGACTGACGCTCTCGGCATTCATTGCCACGGCACTCATCCTTATCTGGCCCACGGCTGCCTCGGAGCCGACCTGCTCCGGCGCGAAGGTGCGCCGGAGATATACGCGCTCGTAGCCGAGCGGCACACCGGAGCCGGGCTGACCCCGGAGGATGTCGAAGCCCTCAATGCTCGTTTCGCGGCTCAGGGATCTGATTCAGGCCATCGGTATGCTCAGGCGCTGGACCTCAGCCGATGCTATATGCCGCAGTCGCTGCTGGAGCGGCTCATCTGCTATGCCGACAAGTTTTACTCCAAAAGCGGCGACATGCAGCGCAAACCCCTTGACCGAGTGCGCGCTTCGATGGCAAAATTCGGCGCGGCAGCTCTGGCTCGTTTCGATGCCCTGCATGCCGAATTTGGAAACGAGGGCATCTGAGATGAGGCCTGAAATAGCTCTCGGTGGACTGTAAAAATGAAAAAATGCAAGAACTCCCGTATTTTTTGTTGCAAATAAAGGGTGTGGATTGTACCATTTTTAAGTAAAAATCACTAATTTTGCATCGAAAATCCCGAATGTATAACGTTGCGTTCGGGCAGTCGAATCTCCCAGCCGAAGTTTCAGCGGGAAATCTCCCCGACCTCACACCTCTGCTTGCCGCAGACCGAGGCCGATTGAATATAAGAGTCTGCAAATTAATCATTATCAATGGATAGAAAAGTAAGAGTGCGCTTTGCACCGTCGCCCACAGGGCCGCTCCATATCGGCGGTGTGCGTACAGCACTTTACAATTACCTCTTCGCCCGTCAGAATGGCGGCGATATGATTCTCCGTATTGAAGACACTGATTCCCAGCGTTTTGTGCCTGGGGCAGAAGATTATATCAACGAAGCCCTCGCATGGCTTGGAATCGGCATAGACGAAGGTGTGCGCGAAGGCGGCAAATACGGCCCCTACAAGCAGAGCGAGCGCCGCGACATCTACCGCGCCCACGTAAAGCAGCTCCTCGATGCTGGCCGCGCCTATATCGCATTCGATACTCCTGCCGAACTGGAGGCCGCACGCGCCAGCCATGCCAATTTCCAATATGATGCATCCACTCGCATGAATATGCGGAATTCACTCACCATGAGTCCCGCTGAAGTGGAGCGTCTGATAGCCGAAGGCACGCCCTACGTAGTTCGTTTCCTCATAGAGCCCGGCCGCGAGGTGGAAGTCAACGACCTCATCCGCGGAAAAGTGACCATCAACTCTTCGATCCTCGATGATAAAGTGCTTTACAAGAGCGCAGACGACCTGCCCACCTACCATCTGGCCAACATCGTCGACGACCATCTGATGGAGGTTTCACACGTGATCCGCGGCGAAGAGTGGCTCCCCTCGGCTCCGCTGCATGTGCTCCTGTATGAGGCCTTCGGTTGGGCGGATACGATGCCTGAGTTCGTGCATCTCCCGCTGCTCCTTAAGCCCGACGGCAAAGGAAAGCTTTCAAAGCGCGACGGCGACCGCCTCGGATTCCCCGTATTCCCGCTGGAATGGCACGACCCCAAGAGCGGAGAAATCTCGTCGGGCTACCGCGAGAAAGGCTATCTGCCCCAGGCTGTGGTCAATTTCCTCGCCCTGCTCGGCTGGAACCCCGGCGACGATACGGAAATCATGAGCATGGACGAGCTTATCTCCAAATTCTCGCTTGCCCACTGCTCCAAGGCCGGTGCTAAGTTTGCCTTTGAGAAAGGTAAATGGTTCAACCACGAATACCTGCTGATGATGCCTGCCGACCAGTTGCTCGGGCTGTTCAAGCCCGTGATGGAAGCCCATGGCGTCAACCCCGCAGACTTCACCGACGAGTATATCACTACTGCCATCGACATGGTCAAGAGCCGCGCTAATTTCGTCAACGACCTCTGGGACCAGAGCAAATTCTTCTTCGTGGCCCCCACCGAATATGCCGAAAAAGACATCCGCAAGCGCTGGAAGGCCGATACTCCCCACCTGATGGAGGAGCTTATCGGTGTGCTCGAATCTCTCGAAAGCTGGGAGTCGGCCAAGGCTGAGCCGGTGGTGCTCGGCTGGATCACTGATCACGATTACCACATGGGCAATGTGATGAACGCATTCCGTCTGGCTGTGGTCGGCGAATGCAAAGGTCCCCACATGTTTGACATCACCGAACTGCTTGGCAAGGACGAGACTGTCGCCCGTCTGCATCGCGCCATCGGCGCTATCCGGCTGCCGGAAGAATAATCCTCACGGCTCCAAGCAAATCCTATCCAAAACGCGCCACAGAATCGTGAATATATTATATAATACCGGAATACGCCTCTACGGACTTGCCGCGAAGATCACATCTTTGCGCAGCGCCAAGGTCAAGAAGATGATTAAGGGGCAGCGACGCACTATAGAGACGTTGCGCCGCCGTCTGGGCAACCGTCCGGGCTGCATATGGTTTCACGCTTCATCGCTCGGCGAATTCGAGCAGGGGCGCCCGATGATCGAGCGCCTGCGCCGCGAGCATCCCGAAAAACCGATTCTGCTCACGTTCTTCTCCCCGTCTGGCTTTGAAGTGAGAAAGAACTATCCCTTTGCCGATGCTGTGGTCTATCTGCCGTTCGACACCCCTCACCGTGTACGCCGTTTTCTCGATGCCGCCCGCCCCTCTATGGCCATATTCATCAAGTATGAATTCTGGGGCAACTATCTCCACGAGCTGCGCCGCCGCGGTATCCCCACCTATATAATATCGAGCATCTTCCGCCCGGGGCAGCGCTTCTTCCGCAGTGTCGGCGGCATGTTCCGCCGTATGCTCAAATGCTTCGACCATCTCTATGTGCAGGACGAGCGCTCGCGCCGTCTGCTAAAGCTCATCGGGGTGGAGAATGTGACCGTGGCCGGCGATACACGCTTCGACCGCGTGACCGACGTGATGCGGTCTACGGTGGATATCCCCGGATTCCCCGGTTTCGGCAAGGACGCTCCTCTGCGCTTCATCGCCGGAAGCTCATGGGAAGCTGACGAGGATGTCTATGTGCCGTGGCTGAATATCCGTGCCGACGTCGCTTTCATAATAGCTCCGCATGAGTTCAACGAGACTCGTCTGGAGGCCTTGCGCAACCGTTTCAACGGCAAAGTGCTCCTGCTCTCGGAGTGGACCAACGTCATCAAACGTGCCCGTCTGCCGCAGGGTCAGCTGCCCGAAGAGCTCAAGGATGTGCGCGGCCTGATTATCGACTCTTTCGGCAAGCTCTCGTCGCTGTATCGCTACGCCGATGTGGCCTATATCGGCGGAGGTTTCGGAGCCGGAATCCACAACCTCAACGAGGCTGCCGTCTACGGTATGCCGGTCATCTTCGGTCCGAACCACATAAAATTCAAGGAGGCTTCCGACTTGATGGAAGTGGGCGGAGGATTCTCCGTGGCAGGGAAGGAGGAGTTCATGCAGACCATCAGCGTGCTGACCTCGTCGCCCCAGGCGCTCCGCAGCGCCGGAGAAGCTGCCGGACAGTATATCAAGGATCATCTTGGGGCTACTGATCTGATCTACAACGATCTGTTCGGCCCGAATGTCGTTGCCGAGAGGCTCGATAAAGCCTCAGCCGCTCCCAAGCCGAATAAAGCCACCGCTGTCAGCAATGCGTATCAAGCTGCCTCCGGAAAAGAGAAAAAGAAGAAGTAAAGTTATATCTTGCAATATATAATCCATAAAATTCTACATAGTAAGGTTTAAGTCGTTCACTGCGGGCTTAAGCCGATGAAAACAAACTTTAATGCCAAACAAAGCGAATAAACTAAATTGATCATGAATAGCCGTAAAACCCGCCTCCCTGAGATCGTGAATATTCTGACTCACCAGGCGATTGCATCACAGGAAGAGCTCTCGAAGCAGCTCGCAGTAAAAGGTTTTATCGTAACGCAGGCCACCCTGTCGCGCGATCTTAAGCTCCTGAAGGCCAATAAGATTACCGATGAGCGAGGCCGCTACCGCTACATCGTGGGCGAGCCCATGATTTATGGCCGGTCGCGTTCGCGCAATCGTGTGGCATCCGTAGCCTCCAACCATTCGGCCGTCATCTCCATCTCCCAGACCGGCAACCTTGTGGTGATTAAGACCCGCAACGGCTACGCCTCAGGCCTCGCCTATGATATCGACATGGCAGGGTCGCCCGTAGTGCTCGGAACGCTCCCCGGCGCCGATACCGTGTTTGTCGCTATTAAGGAAGGCGCTACCAAGACCGACCTGTTCAACTTCTTCACAAACTTTGTGCCTGCTTCGGTGATGTCGGCCTCCGCCGCCATGTTCAACGACCAAGTGTGCGACTGATCAGCCTGCAGCATCGTTTACAAGCATTCTGAGGCTGTAGTACAGCCCTGAATCAGGATGCTTTCAAAAGGAGGGATTCCTGTGTGAGAGAATCCCTCGGAAAGGTTTTTCGCACGAATGAAAATTCCGCCCTGAAATGATTTTTTTTAGGTCATTTCACGGGCGGTTTTGCTTGTTTTTTATGCTGAAAATTGCTACCTTTGTAACGTAAAAGGCACCGGGG
>CAMEGQ010000103.1 GCA_945916235.1 uncultured Porphyromonadaceae bacterium
GCATAGGAGTTGACGGTGTTTCCCGTCATGTTGTGGCCGATGGTGATTCTGCCGGTTGTCGCGTCGTCGTGCATTTTTTTCGCCGTGTTCGTCGGCGTGGCATACATGTGGTCCTCAATGATTCTTTTCGCCATCGCCGTTCCTTTTTTCAATGCCGCGGAATTATCCATGCCTCAGTTGCTCGGGATGTTGCAGATAAACTCAGTGCCTTCTCCGCATAATTGCGTAGCGTTCAGGAGCACGATCCTCAGTTCTTTCTCAGTGCCGATAAGGTCGGTGACGTCGATCAGGTCGCCTTTCTTCACACCCTTGACAACGCCGGGAACGCTGATGCGGTAGTCCGCAATGTCAACCTTGCCCGTAGTGTTCGAGCCGGTGTTGAAAGTGCGGATATTGTTGGACGCGCTTTTGCGGCATTCGCCCTCGTAGAGCGTCACCAGCTTGCCTTCGGGGTTGAAGCTTGTAGCTTCCTCGCGGCGGTAGACCTTGCACTGATGGGGAAATCGGGGATTCTTCATTGCTTACAGACTGACTATCCTGATTCTGCTTTTCGTCATTACCTTCTCGCCCCATTTCTCGCGCAATTCGGCATATTTCTGCCGCCATTGGCGGATATTCTCGCCGCTTACCGTCCAGCCTCCTTCGGTGTGACTCCACGAGCCGTCGACATCTTTGACGGTAGAACCGCCGACGGGGATGTCGCACAGCTTGTAGTAGGCTTCGGCCTCAGTCAGATCGAGTTCTTTTTCGGAGAGGTCGTCCACGGGATAGCCGGGGGCGATGTTGCGTCGGCGGAGTATCACCCGAATATCGCCCTCGGTGAGGAGGGGCGATATGTCGGACAGATACTCGGATATGGTGCGGGGGGATTCTTCACTCATTGCTGTTTACGCCGTTACGGTGCAAATGAACATTGCGTTTACGTTGTTCGGCACGCAGAGCTGTGCAAACTCCGACTCAATGTAAATCGAGTGGGTTGCCTTCTCTGCACGCTGAGTGAGAATCAGACGGCCACCGTCGTACTCGGCCACTTCGTCGGGATCGTAGCCGATAGTCAGAGGTTTCACGCCCTGAATCGTGCCGACGTTACCGACGGGCATAAAGGAGATGTTGGTGCGCTTGAAGTTCTCGACCTGCACCTCCACAAGGTCTTTTTCGCCATCCTCGTTGGTGCCGGGTTTGCACACGTAGGAGTAAGAATCGCGGACGGTGATTTTCTCCACCTTGATGAGCTTGGCAAAAGTCCTGAGGATTTCCTCGTCGTCAATGTCCTTAGCCAGCGCGGTGATGGTGTCGTCGTTGGTGATGTTGCGGTAGATGTGGCGTGCAACGCGGTCGCGGACTTTGCTGTGCTCGCATACAGCCTCCCGCAAGTCGTTGGAAATGCGCATCTCCAGCGGGCGGTAAACGTGATAGGTGCGGCGAATCTTCTTCACCATATCCTTGCAATACTGGATAGGGTCGGAAGCGGTGCCCTCGGTGGCCATTGAGCCGTCGGAGTCGGTAAACCAACGAGCGGTGCCCGTCAGGGTGTCGTAATGACTTGTTGGGATATTGAAGTCAATGGTCACGTCCTGATAGCCGCGGGGGTTGTTGTCGGCACCGATAGTGAACTTGCCCGTGGAGTTGATGCGGTCGGACTGATGCACGAGTGCATTGTGATACGACTTGATGAGGCCGTCGGTGGACTCGTCGAGGAGACCCATGAAAACCTCCTGCATACCGGCGGGAATCACGCCGTTGAAGGCCTGAATCATCTGCAACTTCTCGCGCATGATTACGCGGTTGAATCGGTAGAACTGCTTGGCGGTGGGGAGGTTTCCGGTAGCTCCGGAGAGCGAGCGGAGAGCAACCTCATAACCGGGCGACTCGGGGTCAACCCATGTCGGGAGCGGAGTTGCGCCTGTGGAGGCCACAAGCTGCTGCCATGTGTAGTTGGATTTGAGCGGGTCTTTGGTGTAGCCGTCAACAGTGAGGTTGTCGTACTTTTCCAAATAGCGGTCAACCCAAGTCTGGAAGTCGTCTCCGCCGAGCGAAAGCGCGAAAATGTCGCGCAGCGTATTGTCGAAATTGGGATTTGTATTCATGTCGTTGGAGAGTTTTAAGAATTAGTTGACGAATGTCACGCCGGGGCACTTGGTGTTGGCTTTGAGAGCCGTAGCCACGCCAGCGTCAAACATGTACTCGTAGATGTCACCCTCGCGGATTACTGTGGCCGTTGCCCCGGTGTTGGCCGATGCAATCGGGGTGTCGCGGTCGGTGTAGCCGTTGATGCCGAGCGAGTCAATGCCCGGAGCCTCGTTGCTGCCCTGCTTGGTTACTGCCGCCTTGACCTGCGCGTCGGTGTAGCACTTGATCTCCTTCGCACCGGATTCGGCGACGGTGTATTTGCAAGGCGTGCCGGCGGGAATCTTGCCTGCCGTTGCCCAGTCGGAGACGTTGGTCACTTTGCCACCGGCCGGCCACTGACGGCGAATCTCGCGCCACACCTTGCGGCTGTGACCCTGCGAAAAGGTCTGCTTGTCAAAGGTGTTTCCTGTCTGAAGAATTGCCATGATTGTGAGTGTTTGAGGTTATTTTTCGGACTGTTTTCCCCAGCCTTCCTTCTTTGCCTTCCGAGCGAAATATCCGTCGGCGGCGGTTTTTCCCTTCGAACCTTCGGATTGTCCGCCATTGCGGGGAGCGGCGCCCTTGCCGCGGCAATCGGTAAATTCGGAATCGTACTTGGCGAGCATCTCCTTTGTGAGGTCGGCCACTGATTTTTTCGTGTCGAACTCCACGTAGCGGAGCGTCTGCCGCAGCACATACTCGTCATTGCATCCCTGCCGCTTCATCTCGGCCTTGACTTTCGACATGAGCTGCGCCTGCGTCTGCTCGGATTCCTTTTTCGAGAGTTGTTCGGTCAGTTTCTCATAGTTTCCCATGAGCTTGTCGAACTTCTCTTCGAGAGCGGCGTAACGGGTATCGTCTTCCGGCTCTTTTTTCTGTGCAGGAGCGGGTTTAAGTTTTGCTTTAGCCTCGTTGACCTGCTTGGCTACGTCGGCGCTGAAATTTCCGTAGAGCGATTTGAGGAAGCCGACATGCTTATCGAAATAGGCGTCGTCGGGTTCTGTTCCCTCCGCCGGGAGGTTGGCGTCGATGTAGTCGCTGAGTGTTTTCTCGGAGAAATTGGTGTTTCCAAGTTTCTCGTTGATAGTGGATAAGATTTGTTCTTTCTCCATGATTTTCAGGTTGATGAATAAAAAAAAGAGCCCCGAATCGGGACATTGCTGTCCTTCATCGGAGCTCATGGCTCTCTGTGGCTTCGGTCGAAGCCTATTTATATTTGTGGCGACGGTTGGAATTGAACCAACGGCCTTCCGCGTATCAGGCGGACGCTCTGACCAACTGAGCTACATCGCTATTCATTGCCGCCGTCGACGACTATGAGGATATATTTTCTGCAACGCCTGCATTTCATCCGGCACACGTCCCTATGGAACGCGCTGCGCACTTCGAGAAGTTTCTGGCCGCACTCGGGGCATGGAATTAGCTTCTCGCGGTCGCTGCTGTCGGTCTGATCCGGATCTATTGCTGCTGTTATTGTCATAGTTTCGATGCAAAAGTAAGTTTATTTTATTACATTTCAAAATAATAATGGAGAAAATAGACATACTTTTGATAAAAATAGGTATATTTGCACATATTTTCCAATCATAGAGCTTTATGAAGCCGGATTTCCGCGTCATACGGACGTCCGGCTTTTATCATTCATGGGAAAAGGCGTTGACATACGGTCATTTATCGACGGGCGCAAGATTGTGTCCTACGCCGACATCATGTCAATGCGCGAGAGCAAGGACAAGCGAAACATCATAGCGCAGAAAGGAGGTCAGGAAAACGCCCTCGCCTCGGATGCCGACATTGTGATAGCAGGCGGCAACCGCGGCGGGGGCAAGAGCTTCTTGCTGCTGATGGATATACTCAACGACATCTACAATCCCAATTTCAATGCTCTGATTCTTAGAAAGGAACGCGACGACCTTACCGACATGGTAAACAAGTCGTATGGAGTGTTCCGCGACTTCGGAGAGTATAAGAAATCGAAGGATTTGATGTCGTGGGACTTCAAGAGCGGCGGTTCGCTGACGTTCAGTTTCCACGATGGCGCATACAACGATTTCCGCGACCGCTTCCAGGGGCGAGAATATCCCAAAATCGGGGTCGACGAGATCACGCATATCACATTCCCGAAATTCAAGTATCTCCAGACGTGTAACCGAAACTCCAAAGGAATCCGCAACCAGATTATAGGCACATGCAACCCCGACCCCGATTCATGGGTTGCGAAGTTCATCGAGTGGTGGATCGGCGAGGACGGCCTGCCGATAAAGGAGCGTGACGGCAAGATTCGCTATTGCTTCATGAACGGAGACGATGTGGGCGACATAATCTGGGGAGAGACCCCCGAGGCGGTCTACGAGCAGGCCAAGTCGATAATCGACACCGTAATCTCCGACAACGAGGATTGGCGCGACTACATTCTTTCGGTGGCGTTCATCCGGGCCGAACTCGACGACAATCTCGCCCTTATGGAATCCGACCCGAAGTATAAGGCACGCCTCGCCGGGCAGAGCGAGGAACAGCGTCAGCGCGACCTTGCCGGAAACTGGAAGTTCAAGTCCGCAGGCGACGATCTTATCAAATGGTCGCACATGGAGGCGTTCTACAAGAATGCTTTTCAATATGGCGACAATGTGAAAAGGGTGTCGTGCGACGTGGCATTCGACGGCGGCGACAACCTTGTGATGTGGCTGTGGGTCGGGAATCATATCCAAGACTTGTTTGTGTGCCGCCAGGACTCCGCCCGAACGGTGGAAGTGGTCAAAGGGAAGCTGATGGAATGGGGTGTAAGGGAGGAGAATTTCACATACGACCTCAATGGCGTAGGGCAGACTTTTAAAGGGTATTTCCCGAAAGCTACCCCCTTCAATAACCTCGAATCGGTGGATGTGAAAATGAAGCACCTCTACACCAATCTCAAAAGTCAGGCGGCTTATGAATTTGCAATGGACTTGATAGAGGGGCGAATATCTATCAACCCCGAGCTGTTAGATCGCAAATATGGCGGCTCCAAGCAGACCTTGCGCGAGATTCTGAATATCGAGCGTAAAGCCATACGCCGCGACGACTCCAAGGAGGACAAAGGGTGGGCGCTGATAATAAAGAAAATGATGAAACAGATTGTAGGACACTCCCCCGACTACATCGAGGGACTTTTCTACAAAAAGATTTTCGATATAAAGAAACATTATAGAAAACCAAGAGGATTAGGATGGCTATAACGAACGACATTCTCACAAGACGCGCCTTTGTGCGCCCGATGCCGCTGTATCTGCAGCAAACGAACTATACAAGGAGTCCGGAGAAGGCTACCGAACCACGCGACCGCACCTTGTGGCAAATAGTGCCGATGGGACAGTTTGTCCGCGAATATTACCCTTCGGGGCATCTTATCAACGATCCGGCCTATTATCCCGACAGGGTGAAATATGACGAGAGCACGAAACAGTTCTTCACTGAAAAGGTGGTGCGCTGCTCGTTCCCGCTCCAGATGATAATCACCGCACAGCACCTCGTACACGTCGCCGGCAATGACGTACGCCACGAGCTTACAGATTCCGAGAAGTCGGAGGAAAGAGAGAAGCTGTTCCTCGAATGGCAGAAGGGATGGCTCGACGAGAACATCGAGACGCGGCTCTACCACTTCTACAAGTCGGCGTATATTGTTGCCGAGGCGGCATTGCTGTTTTACCTCAAAGACGGGAAGATGTTTACAAAAAACCTCTCGTTTCTGAACGGCGATACCCTATACCCTCATTTCGATTCTATCACCGGGAAACTCAACGCATTCGGACGCAAATTTTCGGACTACGACGACGAGAACAAAGAGTATGTGCAGTGGCTTGAAGTCTGGGACGAGAAGTATTTGCGCCGATACCGCCGCGATGTGCAGGGCATTCGCGGAACAATGACAAAGGTTAAGGAATTGTTCGGACTTGACGGATGGGTGCTTGTGGACGAGGACGAGCATGGGTTCGACCGCGTTCCGATAGTCTACCACAGAAACGATGACGGCCCCTGCTGGAGCTTCGTGCAGGACTCTATTGACAAGTACGAACTTGCTGTGTCGTATCTGTGTCAGAACAATATGGCCTACGCATTCCCGATTATGGTGTTGCAGGGCGACAACGTGGATATTCAGGGCGACATCTACGGACAGGTCAAGGCGATAACCGCAGATGTGGACGCCAAAATCAATTATCTGGAGCGCTCCGACAATACCGCCGCGTTTGAGTTGCAACTCAACACGCTCCTCAAACAGATATTTCTCGGCTCGTTCGCGGTGATGCCGCCCGAAGTCAGAAGCGGAGATTTGCCCGGTGTGGCTATCAAGCTGATTTACTCCCCGTCGCTCGACCGTGCTATGATTGACGCCAAGGAGTTCGACCATGTTATCGACGAGGTGAACGAACTCTTTACATACGCCTACGGAGTGCAGGAAAGGAAGTTGTCGAAATATCAGAGCCTCAACATCCTGTCCTACATAGTCCCCTACGTGCATCAGAACACCGCCGAATTAATCAATAACCTCGTGCAGGCCAAGTCGAACGGCATACTCTCCGCCGAGACGGGTTCAGAGTTGACCCCCTACGGCAAGAACAACGAGTACAAGCGCATTATAGCCGAGGCTAAAGAAGAAGAGAAATCAGACTTGCTCTACCAGCAGATAAAAGCCAACAAGACGCAGAATGCACAAAACAATAATAAAAACACTGTAAGCAATGCAGCAACCAAGTGAAAAGGATGTAGAGGCGGCAAAAGAATATATCCGCCGACGGCTCGATGCGGAGCGGTCGATGGTCTATAATCTTGAAAAGGCGATGAAACGCGCTGCTGAAAAGATTGTGGAGATATGCTATTCCGCGAATATCAGTCCTCAGAATTTCCACTATTCCGATTTGTCAATCCGCGACCAGAATAAGGTCGACGAGGTAATAAAGGAATTGCAGGAGGAAGTCGGGGATTATTACGAAACTCTTGCGATTGCTGACCATGAGGAAGATCGGGATTATCTGTTGCCGATAATCTACGGCGAGGATCGCGGCTTAACCTTCGAGGAACGGCTGGAGGATTATTGCAACAAGTATAAAAACGAGCTTATGCTGCTTATAGGCGCAGGGTTGTTTTTGGGTGTCGCGAAAAAGTTGCTCGCAAAATCAATCGGCGAGAATCTGAAACACCCCTACGCAAATCAGTTGCTCGCAGAGGGGATAGACGCTCCGCTGACTTATGGAAGGGGTAAAACTAATTCCATGCTTACGGCCATCGGCAATCTGACAAGGTTTGGCATTGCGAAAGGATGGATGAAATCATGGGAGCGCTCTACGTCTAAAAATGGATG
Organism: uncultured Porphyromonadaceae bacterium; assembly: GCA_945916235.1. Classification (GTDB taxonomy): domain Bacteria; phylum Bacteroidota; class Bacteroidia; order Bacteroidales; family Muribaculaceae; genus UBA7173. The sequence continues at coordinate 7,445 of CAMEGQ010000103.1, forward strand.
TTTCGGATGGATAGTAAGGCGGGGAAGCTCATGGCCATGCGACATCTGTAATGATAATTGCGGATTTCATCCAATTGAAGAAGGGACAGGGCTGCCCGTGCACAGTCATTGCTGTTGTGTGGCGATTCCGGTATATGTATAGGTTGTTTATTTTCGGGAAAATAACTATATTTGCGTATGAAATCAAAATATCAGAAAGGGCAGAGAATCGAGTTTATCGCCCGAAATGAATGCGAGGTTAAAGGGAGTGTGATAAGAGGGAAATGGTCGCACTATGTCGGTTATGTCAAGCAGGTGCGCAAGCTTATGTTCGGAGCACTCTATGTTGTCATCGTCGCCAAGTCTTCAGACGTCTACTTAGTACCGGAGCGCGACATTATCGGAATAGTCGAAAGCAAACAAAACACAATAAAAGAGCATGGAAGTTAAAGGAAAAATCATCAAGAATCTCGGCGTGCAAAGCGGCACGTCCAAGAGTGGGAAAAATTGGTCCAAGGCCACAATCATTTTGGAGTATGGCGATGCCCAATATCCCAAGCAAGTCGCGCTCGACAATCTGAAAAGGGCTGAGGAGTTTGCCAAGCTGCCAGTAGGCGCGGAGGGGACTTTCTCGATCGAGGTTTCGAGCCATGAGCATAATGGCCGTTGGTTCACTTCGGTCACATGCTGGAAATGGGATCTTCCGGGTCAGGCCGCTCCGGTTCAGTCCGCCACACCGACGCTTGACGCGATGGGAGTTTCGGGGCATCCGCAGCCACAACCGCAGGCCGCAACGACTGCAGACGACGGTCTGCCCTTCTAAAATATCTGATCTGCCAGGTGTAGAAACAGATACGAGGGCGCAGGAGAAATTCATCTCTTGCGCCCTCTGCTATTATGGCGATGTTCACTATCTTTCAGAATCCGCACTCATTGCCGTCAGAATCCAGCAGCTTGACTTCGGCGGGTGTTCCTTCCTCATATTTTATCATGTCGGCGGCTTTCTCGGCTTCCTCCTTCGCTGCTTCTTGCGCTGCGATCATGCAATCGAAATGGGAAGTGCTGCCGTCTGCGCGATAAAGCGTGTAGTCCTCTGTGCCATCCTCCCACC
>CAMEGQ010000104.1 GCA_945916235.1 uncultured Porphyromonadaceae bacterium
GGGAGCTTGCGATGTTTATGGATATGGTTTTCCTTGGAAAATGTGATGAGCTTTGGGTATTCGGTGATGAAGCCTCAAAGGGAATGCGCATGGAGATTGCTAAGGCAAATAAGCACCATAAGAAAATCAGATATTTTGACAGAAATGCCACATATCCGATGTAGTTGTGGAGCAAGATACCCATCAGCATAGCTATGGGAAGCATCCAGGGTTTGATTTTTTGTCGCAGTGATGAAATAGACATTGTACCAGTTGATTATCTAATTATATAAATGGAAACCTTTGGACTGAGTAGCTAACGTTAAAATTAGATGAGATAGACAGGAATGCGATAAGGATGAGGCATATTTATGGTGTTTATTTATAAGGAGAGATGCTTTTGAAAGATATATAGCGTGAGAGGAATCCTTTAGATACATTTCAATCGGGACAGCAGCCGATGGTGGGTCGGCTTGCAGTCCCGATTGGAGATAAGAGTTTATGTCAATCAGACGGGGGCCGGAGGATGGTCCCCTTGCATAGTGTCACGCTCAGGCGAACTTAGAGAAGTCGGCATTACGCATGTCGCCTGTTTCTGAGAAGGCGGTATGGAATGCGAAGGCTGCGGTAAGAGTGGCAGGAGTCTGACCTCCCTTGCTCAGGCTGAGATAGTCGCGCAGAAGCTGACGGTAGTCGGGATGTGCGCAATTATCAATGATAGTCTTAGCTCGCTGTTCGGGATCCTTCCCGCGCAGATCGGCAACGCCCTGATCGGTAATGAGGATATCTACGGAGTGCTCCGAATGGTCGCAGTGAGCCACCATCGGCACGATATTGCTGATCAGGCCACCCTTGGAGGTGGAGGGGCAGGAGAAGATGGAGATATATGCATTGCGGCAGAAGTCGCCTGATCCGCCGATGCCGTTCATCATTCTTGTGCCGAGCACATGGGTCGAGTTGACGCATCCGAAAATGTCGGCCTCCAGAGCGGTGTTCATGGCGATAACGCCCAGACGGCGTATGACCTCAGGGTTGTTGGAAATCTCGGCCGGGCGCAGCATGATCTTGTCGTGGAAATACTGCATATCTGCAAACAGCTGGCGTTCAACCTCGTCGGAGAATGTCATCGAGCAGGTGCTGGCAAACGTACACTTGCCGTTGCGGAGCAGTTCGAGCACAGAATCCTGAACTACTTCCGTGTACATCATGAAGTTAGGCAGTTCCTTGTCGATGCAGAGATAGTTGAGCACGGCGTTGGCCACATTTCCCACGCCGCTCTGAAGCGGGAGGAACTCCTTGGGGATGCGTCCATGGCGGTATTCGTTGACCAGAAATTCTACCACATGGCCGCCGATGCGCTCCGACGTCTCGTCAGGTTTGGAGAAAGGTTTGACGCCATCGAGGAAGTTTGTGCGGATAATGCCGCGCACCTTCGAGGGGTCAATCTTCAGAGTCGGGCGCCCGATGCGGTCGCTTGGAGAATAGATGGGGATTTCACGACGGTAGGGAGGGTCGGCGGGCAGATAGATGTCGTGCATGCCGTAAAGAGCCTGAGGCAGAGCCTCGTTAAGCTCGATAAAGATGTGCTTTGCCCGGGGAGCGTAGGTGGGGATATTGCCCAGACCGCAACCAAGAAGTACTTCGCCATCTTCCGAGATGGCGGCGGCCTCAATTACAGCCACATCTGTTGGCCCGTAGAATCCGTAGCGTGTTTCCTGAGCCATTTCCGAGAGATGACGGTCGAAATAGTGGGCGTCATGGCAGTTGATGCGTTTGCGCAGATCTGGAGTGTTTTGATAAGGCGCGCGCATATTGATGGCGTTGGTACGGGCGAGGATACCGTCGACATGATCGTTGGTCGACGCACCGGTGAAGATGTTGATTTTGAACTCTTTGCCTTCGGCATGCTCTTTTTCAGCCTTCCGCGCCACAGCTTCCAATACAGCTTTGGGATTGCCCGGAGCGGTAAAACCTGAAAGGCCGATGGTAGTGCCGTTAGTGATTATCTCTGCCGCTTCCTCAGCGGTGATGTAATTGTAGGCCATTTTGGTATTAGTTGAGTAAAATTTATCAGTTTCGGGACGAATTCCGAAGAATTTATCCGCGAGTATATTTGGTTAGTGGATTGGTTATTTTGTAATTTTGCACAAAATTAAAGTTTTGCTCATCATTGCCCAAATTTTCGGGTCTGTTTTTTAGCACAAAACGACGATGAGCGTGCAATTCCGATAAAAAATAATGGATAAGAAGCTTTATATAGAGACATACGGCTGCCAGATGAATGTGGCCGACAGCGAGGTGGTGGCATCAATCATGCAAACTGTTGGCTATGAGCCGGTAGAGACTTTGGAAGAGGCTGACGCCGTGGTGCTCAACACCTGTTCGATACGCGACAATGCAGAACAGAAGATTTTTTCACGTCTTCAGACCCTCAACGCTCTGCGACGCCATCGCCGCGGAGGGCTGATAATCGGGGTAATAGGTTGCATGGCAGAGCGTGTGAAAGAGGAACTAATTAACAATCACGGCGTTAATCTTGTAGCCGGGCCGGACTCGTATCTGGAACTGCCGTCGCTCTTCTCGCAGGTTGAGGCAGGGGAGAAAGCGATAGCCGTTGAACTGAGTACGACCGAGACATACCGCGACGTGGTGCCTACTCGTCTTGGAACCAACCGGGTGAGCGGCTTCGTGAGCATAATGCGCGGATGTAATAACTTCTGCTCCTATTGCATCGTGCCCTATACCAGAGGCAGGGAGCGAAGCCGTCCTGTCGACAGCATTCTGCGCGAGGTGGCCGACCTGCGCGACCGAGGCTTCAAGGAAGTCACCCTGCTTGGTCAGAACGTCAACAGCTACAGGTATGAAAAGCCAGAAACAGGCGAAATAGTTGATTTCCCTGCACTTCTTGCAGCAGTGGCCGAATCGGCACCGGAGGTGCGCGTACGATTTACCACTTCTCACCCCAAGGATATGAGCGACGCTACTATCGATGTTATCGCTTCTCATAAGAATATTTGCAATCATGTTCACCTCCCGGTACAAAGCGGGTCAAACTCCGTGCTAAAGGCGATGAACCGCAAATACACCCGCGAATGGTACCTTGGTCGTATCGAGGCCATAAGGAGCCGAATCCCTGACTGCGGCATTTCGACAGATATGTTTACCGGCTTTCATGACGAAAGCGAGGAGGATTTCCAGCAGACGCTCGACCTGATGCGGCAGGTGAAGTTTGACTCATCTTTCATGTTCAAATACTCGGAGCGTCCGGGGACATTAGCCTCTCGTACCATGCCGGATAATGTGCCGGAAGAGGTGAAAATCGATCGACTGAACAGGATGATAGCCCTGCAGAATGAACTTTCGGCTGAATCCAACAAGAGAGATGTAGGCAAGACCTTTGAGGTGCTTGTAGAAGGGTATTCCAAACGCAGCCGCGAGCAACTGATGGGCAGGACGGAGCAGAATAAAGCCGTAGTGTTTCCCAAAGGCGATTATAAGACCGGAGATTTCGTCAAAGTGCGTATCACTTCAGCCTCTTCTGCCACCCTCATAGGCGAAATCGCAGAATGAACCACCCGAAATCACTGACATTGCTACTTGAAACCGAGTTATTTCCTGTCAATTAATGTTAAAACTATTGACAACCGGGGTTTGTGATAGTAATTTTGTAGAGATTTTAGTTAAAATGGGGCAAAAGAGGGTCAATAGGCTTCCGGTTGTGTCGTTTAAATTAGAATCAAGACTATAATTTGGAGATTCAAGGCCGCAAACAGGTTTAGCAAAGGCGGTTTCTAATATAATTCAGGTAAAAATGAATCAAAAACATACGCGTCGACTGACGGGATGGGGTGATTATGTGACCTCAACCGTATCAGTGACTCTCGTGCTGTTTATCCTTGGCCTGACCGGGCTTGTGAACATTGCCTTCGGTGGCATTAACCGGCAGGTGAGGGAGAAAATGGGGTTCACTATGATTCTCAACGACAGCATTTCGCAGGCATCTGTTGACTCGATTTCACGACTTATCAAAGGGGCGCCTTACGTGTCGACATTCAGCTATATGTCGGCTGAAGATGTGCTTGCTGAAGAAACGGGCGGCGAAGGCGACCAGTTAATCGAAATGCTTGGTGTCAACCCCTATGCTCCAATGATTGAGGTAAAGGTGAAGGCAGCCTATGCAGAGATAGACAGTATAAATCCCATAATCGAGCGCTGGAAAAGTGCCGATGAGGTTTCGGAGCTGACAGTCAATACCGAACTGATCGACAATCTCAACCGGAACGCCAACCTGATCAATACAATCCTGATAATCATGGCAGCTGCGTTGCTGCTGATTTCTTTTGTACTGATTAACAATACGGTAAGACTGACTGTTTACGCCCGACGCTTCCTGATCCATACGATGAAACTTGTGGGTGCCACCGGAGGGTTTATCCGCCGTCCATTCCTGATATCCAACGCGTTGCAGGGCTTTATCGCCGCCCTTGTGGCTGATGGTTTGCTGGCACTCTGTGTGGCATGGGCACATTCGCTGGATATGGGGCTTGAAGGGCTGGTAGGCTGGAACGTTGTATGGCCAATACTTGTGATTCTGCCAGTGCTGGGTGTCCTGATATGCGACCTTGCAGCAATATTTGCTACCAACCGCTATCTCCACCAAGATTACGACTCGATGTTTAATTAATCTCAGGTCGGAAATTTTTCCACAAATGTCAATGGGATAAATAGTTGCCTGAGTTATAAATAAGATATATGGCTAAATCAAATATTACATCACCCCAAAAAACAAACGACCATCTGGACAAGGAGAAAGAAGCCGAGTTTCCCCTTTGCAGTTTTAATTTTAAATGGATGGCTGTATCGGCTGTAATCATTATCGTGGGGTTTCTGCTGATGCTCGGCGGAAGCTCGACTACGGAATTCAATCCTGATATTTTCAGCGCCAGAAGAATTGTGGTCGGCCCGACGCTTGCTTTTATAGGGTTTGTGGCGATGGGTGTTTCCATCATCGTAAGGCCCAAAGGGAAGAAAGACTGAGATGCCGGCAGCAATATATGCTGGGGTGAGGGAATAAAGAATCACCCAAAGGCCTCAAAGGATTGAGGGGAAATAATATCTTTCAACTGTTTACATAGCTATCTGACAACAAATGAATTGGTTAGACGCTTTGATGCTTGGCATCGTGCAGGGCTTGGCAGAATATCTGCCAATAAGTTCCAGCGGCCATCTTGAAATTTTCAACCACCTGCTCGGCACAAAACTTCAGGGAGCAGATTCGCTTCAATTTGATGTGGTGCTCCATGTGGCCACAGTGCTCTCCACTATTGTGGTGTTATGGCATCAGTTCGTGCCGCTCTGCCGATCGTTTTTTACCTTACGACGCGACGAGAATTCCACCTATGTATGGAAACTTCTTTTCTCCTGTACCCCGGTGGGGATAGTGGGAATCTGCTTCAAGGATCAGGTAGAGAGCTTCTTTGGAGTAGATCCCAATGGAGGCAATAATCTGATGCTTGTGGGTATTTGTCTCTGTGTGACAGCCCTGCTGTTGGTATTCGCCTACATTACCTCAACCCGAATGTCGCTTAAAACCGGCCAACAGGGGCACAAGATAGGCTGGGCCGATGCTTTCATTATCGGTGTAGGTCAGGCGATTGCAGTCCTTCCCGGACTGAGCCGCTCCGGCACAACGATTTCGACCGGAATTATTTTGGGCGATAATCGTGAGCAAGTAGCGCAGTTCTCATTTTTCATGGTAGTGATTCCTATTCTTGGACAGGCATTGCTTGATTTGGTGAAAATAGTTTCCGGAGGAGAAGCGGCTGCTGAGTCGCCCATCGGAATCGTACCGATGATAGTTGGGTTCCTGGCCGCATTTATCATGGGATGTCTGGCATGCAAGTGGATGCTGAATCTGGTAAAGAATGGCAAACTCGTCTGGTTCGCTCTGTATTGCGTAGTGGTAGGCGTGACTTGCATGATTTTCGCTTAATACAGAATTACAGTAACAGAAGATTACAGCGAATGAAGCTCCGACCGATAGAAGGTGAAATTTTTGTGATAGACAAACCGCTTGGTTGGTCGTCGTTTCACGTAGTGAAAAAGCTACGCGGCACGCTCACATCGCGTCTGAGGCCGATGGGCATTCGCAAACTGAAAGTTGGCCATGCCGGTACGCTCGACCCGCTCGCATCAGGAGTGATGATACTTTGCACCGGCCGGTCGACCAGAAGCATTGACAAGCTTCAGGCCGGAGTAAAGGAGTATATTGCCAATGTCAGACTCGGAGCGACTACTCCATCGTTTGATCTGGAGATGCCATACGACGGGTTCTATCCGACAGAACATATTACAAAGGAGCTTGTACTCGAGACCTTGAAACATTTTAAGGGCGCTATTGATCAGGTGCCACCCACATATTCGGCGTGCAAAGTCGCCGGTGAGCGGGCCTACATGATGGCGCGAAACGGGACGGCAGTAGAGTTGAAACCTAAAAGGCTGGTAATAGATGAGATAGAGCTGACCGACTATCAACCAGACGTGGAGCTTCCTGAAGCGGATGGACGAAAGGCGATTGACCTCGAACTCAGAATAGTCTGCAGCAAAGGTACTTATATACGAGCCTTGGCACGCGATATCGGTCAGGCCCTCCAATCGGGCGCCCACCTGTCGGCGCTGAGACGTACCAGAGTAGGCGACTATCGCGTTGAAAATGCGCTGACTATTCCCCAGCTTGCAGAGGATATATGCGTCAGCCCGATGGAGATTCTGGACGAGGAGGGTAATGGCCTGGATGTAGCTCCATTAGCTGCTGACCGGGATTTTGCCAGAATGGATAAGGCAGATATACTCCCGTTTTTCCAGCGTCCGGAATACAGGAATGAACAGAGAATGGCCGACAGAGATGAGATCGGAGATAATAATTTAATTGTCGACGAACAACAGAACAATTAACTACAAAATCGAATAATAACACAATAACATATGAAACTCTCACAATTTAAATTCAAACTTCCCGAGGAACTGATCGCCCAGGAACCTGTAGCAGCTCGCGACGAGTGCAAACTTATGGTGCTTCACAAGAAAACCGGCGAAATCGAACATAAGATCTTCAAAGAAATCATCAACTATTTCGATGAAGGCGATGTGATGGTTTTCAACGATACGCTCGTATTCCCGGCTAAGCTTTACGGCAATAAGGAGAAGACCGGTGCCCGTATCGAGGTTTTCCTGCTTCGCGAGCTTAACGAGGAGAATAAATTGTGGGATGTTCTGGTAGAACCGGCCCGTAAGATTCGTATAGGCAATAAGCTTTATTTCGGTGAAGACGAGTCGATGGTGGCTGAAGTTATCGATAATACGACCTCACGCGGGCGTACGCTGAGATTCCTTTACGACGGACCTCACGAGGAATTCAAAGAGCAGCTTTACAAGCTCGGAATGACCCCGCTGCCGGAATATATCAAGCGCGATCCGCGTCCGGAAGATGCTGAAAACTATCAGACCATCTTTGCCCGTCATGAAGGTGCGGTAGTGGCTCCCTCGGCAGGAATTCACTTTAGCCGTGAGGTGATGAAGCGCCTGGAAATCAAAGGCGTGGAGCAGGGATTCCTGACAGTTCACAGCGGAATCGGAGCTTTCCGTGAGATCGATGTGGAAGACCTCACCAAGCATCGCATGGACTCGGAGGAGATGGAAGTAGGTCAGGAACTTGTGGATATTGTAAACAATGCCAAAGACCATGGCAAACAGGTGTGTGCAGTGGGAACGTCAACCCTTAGAGGTATTGCCAGCGCTGTCAGTATGGGAGGACATCTGAAGACCTATTCCGGCTGGACCAACAAGTTCATTTTCCCGCCCTACGACTTTACGGTTTCGACTGCGTTGGTGACAGGATTTCATCTGCCTTACTCCACTATGCTGATGATGGTCTGTGCATTCGGAGGCTACGAATTAGTAATGAAAGCATATTCGGAAGCCATTAAGGAAGGGTATCATTTCGGCGCATACGGGGATGCTATGCTGATTGTGGACTAACGATTTCATTATAAAGTTTACGGCCATGATTGAGAACGAAAGAGACGGACGCCGCGAGGGTGTGATAGCAGTAGGTAGGCAGATGCTGACGGCAGCGCGCACAGCTCCAAAGGCAAAAGGTGTGGATATCCTTGAATGTTGCCTCCTGACAGGTGATGATATTGTACGCCTGAGCGATGTGATGAAAGATCTACACGCAGAGACAGGACGTCCGGTATATGCGCGCGACGGCGAGAATATCCTTCAGGCGGATTGTGTGGTAGTAATTGCCACGAAATCGATGGAGATGGGGCTTAACTGTGCTCACTGTGGTTTCCCTACATGTGAACTCAAGCCCGCAGCAGTTCCCTGCGCTGTCAACTCAGTCGACGTCGGTATAGCCATCGGTTCGGCAGTGGCTACTGCGGCCGACAATAGGGTAGATACCCGAGTATGGTTTTCAGCGGGTATGGCCGCCGAGCGCATGAATCTTCTCCCCGGCTGCTCACAGTATTTCTG
>CAMEGQ010000105.1 GCA_945916235.1 uncultured Porphyromonadaceae bacterium
TGACGGCGACATCAGACTGACAAACGAAACCTTCACTGTGCCCAAGGCCACCAACCTCACCGCAGAGTTTTCCGACGATGACAGGGTTAACATACCCATAGCAGCCGGCTCTCAGGTTCGCATCGCCGGCTATTCGGGCGACGGCCTCTTCCCGAAATATCTCGTGGAGACCGAAAACGGAACGCGTGCCTATCTGCGTCCCGACCAGATCGACATAACGGTGGTTCCGAAGCATGGCCCTGCCAAGGGAAAAACAGTGAAAGTAACAAAAGCGACATTTTTTGAAAATGGCGAAATCAAGGATTATGAAGGTGTTCTTGACGACGGAACAGCCGTAGAGTCGCTGCGGCCCACCAACTTCCTCCCGATCTTCGATGGAGCCGATGATATGCAGTTCGAAAGCGAACCGCGTCAGCGCATCATGACCAAGGGCGCTCTCGAAGCAAAACTTCCGGAGCTGTCGCCCGACAACTGCGAGCGCCTTATCGGCCCGATCCAGATGCGAGTGCCCACTGCAGACGGCGGCACACGCATATCCTTCTTTGCCGATGCACTTGACACCACGGACGGACACCTCTACCGCCCCACGGTGACATTCGCAGCCGATGGCAAAGCCACTGCCACTGCGTATGACGACATCCGCTATCGCAACGGCTACGCGCTGCGCTATCTGCCGCTGGTCGACAAGATTGCCGACATGCCCCTTACCTCATGGCTTATTCGCTCAGAGCTTTATAAACACAAATTCGGCTCAGGCGCCCTCCAGACAACGCTCAAATATACCTACTACGTATTTTACAGCATCGCAGGTCTGATCTGGATATTCTGCCTTGGTGCGCTGCCCGTGGCATTTTTATGGGCTCTGATGCATGTACGTCAGATCTACTACCCGTTAGGCGACCGGACGCTGATTGCCCTTGTAGCTTTGGTCGGCATCGTCTCGGCATATTACTGGTATATCTGTCTGGTGCTTTGGGGCGCATACGCTCTGTTTGCCCTGCTGATGTTCCCCGTGGCTTGGTTCATATTTATACTGGTATCCGGCACGCTCACCGGCGGGGTGCCTCATCGCCGCTGCCCCTCATGCCGCCGCCTGGACACGATAGTGCACGAAAGCACCGACAACCTCGGTTCGGATATCCACTCGCGGGATGTCGATGTAAACCGCGTGGTACGCGACAACAGCACCGCAGTAGAAACCTATACCGAAGTAAAATACCGCGACGGCTTCAGCGAAAAGCGCAACCGCTCGGTAACGACCAACATTGACCGCGACATGGAGACCACCACCTATCGTCAGCAGGTGCGCACCGACCGGTTCCGTCATCACTTCCGCTGCTGCGAATGTGGCCATACCGAGAGCTGTACCAGAAGTCAGGACACGGTTCTTTCGTCGAAGCGTGCAGGCATCAGCCACTGGCGCCATCGCGACACCATAATCAACAATCGCCCATTGAGGCAGCATGCCCTACGACGTATACCTCAGATGAGAAATTGGGGTCGAAGTATCGTGTGGATGGCGATGGGGCTGAGCCTGTCGCTGACGAGTTGCGCCCCTCGGGATAGCTCCCTGGAGGATCAGTTGCAGGCGTTCGTATCCGACAAAGATGCCCGAATCGGTGTGGCCGTCGTAATGCCCGACGGCAAACTGGTGGGAGTCAACGCCGATGAGAAATTTGCTATGATGAGCGTAATGAAGTTTCCCCTTGCCATGGCGATTTCTGCCACAGACATCAGTTTCAGCGATTCAGTGATGGTTGGGGTTGAGATGTTGCGCAGCAATACATACAGCCCAATGCTCGAAAAATACCCTCCGGGGAAACCGTGCACAGTATCCGTCGGAGAATTGCTGGAATACTCTCTTAGTCACAGCGACAACAACGCCTGCGACATACTGATGCAGCAGGCCGGAGGCACGCAGGCAGTAGACCGTTATATGACCCGTCTCGGGTTTGAGGATATCAATATCAGATGGGATGAAGATGAGATGCACCGGGATACAGGCCGTTGCACCGACAATTATTCAACCCCCGAGGACATGGCACGGCTCTTTGCAAAATATGACCGTGAGTTCAGCGATGAAAAATCGTTGCGAATCAAAGCGATCGTGGAAGGATGCGCCACGGGTCTTGACCGTTTGGCCCGACCGTTGGCCGGTACCGGCGCAGTGATAGGACACAAGACCGGTACAGGCGATGTGGTCCGCCAACGGGTTACAGCACTAAACGATGCCGGGTATGTGCATCTGCCGGATGGCAAAAGATACGCCATTGCGGTGTTTGTGGCCGACTCCGGCTATTCTCCCGAGGCTACCTCAAAGCTGATAGGCGATATCTCCGAGATCGTATATCGCTATGTGAGCGACATGTAAGCGCGTAAGGCATTATTTTGGCAGGCTGATGCAGAGCCGTACAGTCCTAAAGACATTGAATCTCTATGGCAAATGTCGCCGGAAAAGACTACCTTTGCAATAAAGAATGAGAGGGAAATGAAAGCAAAAGGATATCTGATGGCGGCGCTGGCAGCAGCCTCTTACGGCACTAATCCGCTGTTTGCCATACATCTTTACGAAAACGGGATGAACGCCAACTCGGTGCTCTTCTTCCGATATGTTCTGGGGCTGCCCCTGCTGGCGCTGATGCTCATAGCCCGCGGGCACAGTCTGCGCCTGCGGGCGAGCGAGTTCGGCTCCGTGGCCATACTTGGTATACTGATGGCGTTTTCATCGCTGACGCTTTTCGAGGCTTACAACTATATGAATGCCGGAATCGCCTCTACCCTGCTGTTCGTATATCCGGTGATGGTGGCGCTGATGATGATTATCATATTCCACGAAGAGTTTCACCCCTCAATCGGACTATGCCTGCTGATTATGGCCGGCGGACTTATACTGCTGATGCGCGGCGATGTCAGCGGAAACATCAGCATCTTCGGAGTGACGCTGGTGATACTGTCATCGCTGACGTATGCCGTTTACCTGGTAATGGTCAATGTGTCGAAGACCATCAGCCGGATTCCGACGCTGAAGCTACTTTTTTACGTACTGCTGACCGGATGCAGCGTCTTCATCTTCATGATTCCCATGGGCAATCCCCTGATTCTCCCATCATCTGCTGCCGACTGGGGCAACGTATGCGCCCTGGCGATAATCCCCACAATATTCTCGCTCACCTGCACCACTGTAGCCATCAAGAACGTGGGATCAACCGTTACAGCGATTTTCGGAGCGCTCGAACCGGTGACGGCTCTGGCAATAAGCATCTTCGCCCTGGGCCAACCCGTCACAGGCAAAGAGCTTGGTGGAGCCGTACTGATACTTATAGCCACTACGATGGTAGTAGCCAGTTCACGCATCGACACCGTGCTTCTGCGCGTGCGCAAAATGTTTCCGCGCCGCCGTAGCCGGCACTAAGAGAGGGTTCGAGCAAGTATCGGGAAATCAGAGTGTGGCGACAGCATGGCCAGCCCAGGCGCATGCAAAGCCAAGAATCAGAGAGACAGCGGCATAGATCAGAACAATGCCGAAAGCGTGCGACTGAAACAGAAGATAATTTTCATGAGTAAACGTTGAAAATGTAGTCAGACCGCCGCAAAGGCCTACCGTAAGGAATGTGCGGGCCTGATCCGAAAGCCGGATTGCGCCTGCATCAATCAGGCCGTAAAGCAGTCCTATTACGAAGCATCCGGCCACATTGACCAGCAGAGTTGCCCACGGGAAAAGAGCCGCGAACGAACCGGCAGTAGCAGTATTGATCCGTGATAACCAATACGATACAAGATAGCGCAAGACCCCGCCGAGGCCACTTCCAAGAAAAGCGCAAATGAGAAGTCGGAACATTGTATTTTCGAATTTCGCACGACAAATTTAGCAAAAAATCCCGAACCTAAAGCAAGCAGGGCCCGGCGTGAACCGGGCCCTGCTGGTTTATTGGAGCTTAAATATTGTAGTTGGGATAGCTATGGATCAGAGGTTTACAGCGTAGTATACCTTGCGGCCGGTGGGATAGATACCCGAGATAAAGAGCACTCGGTCGGATTCGCTGCCGTTCATCACCGATTTGTAGATCTTCTCCACGTCGTCGGAAGAAGCCACACGGGTATTATTGATGCTAAGGATGATGAAGCCCTTCTTGATACCGGCCTCATGGAATTTGCCGCCATTGTCTACGCCGGCCACTTCCACACCGCCCGAGATACCGAGCTGCTGACGCTGGTCGGCCTTAAGCTCGCGGAAGGCGCAACCCAGCGAGCTGAAATCTCCCGCTTTGGCCAGCGATGTGTCGCCTTGGGAATTGCGCAGAGTCACCTCCACATTCCGGCGCTTATTGTCGCGAACCAGAGTCACCTTGATCTTGTCAGCCGGACGGTATTTGCTGATTTCGCCCTGAAGCTGAGCCGTGGAGTGGGTAGGAGCATCGTTGATGGCCACAATCACGTCGCCCTCCTTGATACCGGCTTCCAGAGCCGCACTGCGCTCCAGCACTTCGCCTACGAGGATACCGTCGTTGACGATGGTAATCCCCTTCTCTTTGGCCTCCTGGGGAGTCAGTTCGGTGAACATCACTCCGAGCACAGCCCTCTGGGGTGCGCCATACTGACGGATGTCGGATACGATTTTGGTCACGATAGCGCTCGGGATCGCGAAGGAATAACCTACATAGTTGCCCGTCTGCGAATAGATAGCGGTGTTGATACCGACCAGTTCGCCGTTGCAGTTGACCAGCGCGCCACCCGAGTTGCCCGGATTGACGGCGGCATCAGTCTGGATATAGCTTTCGACACCCATCTGGCGGCCATAGCCTGCATGGCCCACGCTGCGCGCCTTGGCGCTGACGATACCCGTGGTCACGGTGGAAGTAAATCCGAAGGGGTTGCCCACAGCGAGCACCCATTCGCCCACGCGCAGTTTGTCGCTGTCGCCGATGGGGATCACGGGAAGGTTTTCAGCCTCAATCTTAAGCAGAGCCACATCGGTGGCGGGATCGGTGCCGACCACCTTGGCATTATAGACGCTGTTGTCGTTGAGAGTCACCTCCAGACGGTCGGCTCCCTCAATCACATGATTATTGGTGACGATATAGCCGTCGGCGCTCAGGATCACACCAGAGCCGAGACCTCGGGCCTCCTCCTTCGGTTTTTCCTGACGGCGCTGCTGTGGCTGCTGCTGACGCGGAGTGCCGAAGAAAAATTCAAACGGATCCATAAAGTAACCGCCGCCCTGACCCTGAGAGCTCATGCGCGGGCTGGCATAGTTTTTGATGCTCACCACACCATTGATGGTGCTTTCGGCAGCATGGGTAAAGTCAGTGGGAGGTGTCACGCCGTTGGACACACGGAAGAACCCTGAGGGATCGGTAGTGACATCGGACGAAGTCCGGGAATCATCAGAAAAGTTGTGGCCGTTCATCACGCTGGTAAGCGCGAAGGCAGTGAGGGTAGAGCTAACGGCAGCCACCGATACTGCAAGGCAAATGATTTTTGAATACAGTTTCATAATGGGATGTATTTCTGTGTTTTAGTCTTTAGAAAAGCCCCGGGGCGGAAACGCTGACCCCCGGGCAGTAAATCAGATTGTCAGTTGCAAATTAAACGGAAAAAATCGGTAGTTATGACACTCGGAACGGAGGGTTAAGTTTATTTAGTTCAGAAGGAAAAAATTTAAGTGAATTTGACTTAAAATTGTTAAGCAAATTAAATGGTATCCGCGCTTTCATCTACCCATATTTGACTACAAAGGCATCGAATGGATTAAGAGCCGGTCCGACAATATATGTTAACGACCAGGCTCTAAAAAGTTAAAACATGAACCGAACCGAACCACCGGCCCACCCATGACGTTTAGAAAATACAAACGAACATTAATCCAACCAAAGATGAAATACACCCAGCCTCAGTTGCCTTATGCCAACGATGCGTTGGAACCGGCAATTAGCCGCCGTACGGTCGACTACCACTACTTCAAACATGAGACCGCATATATCAAAAATCTCAACGATCTGATTGAAGGCACCGAGTTTGCCGATCTCCCTCTCGAAGATATTATTCATGACGCCAAGGGCGCATTATACAACAATGCCTCTCAGGCGTGGAATCATATTTTCTATTTCTTCTCCTTCTCGCCCGACGGCGGCGGAGAACCCGAGGGCGAACTTCGCAAAGCCATCGACCGCGACTTCGGTTCGTTCGAGGCCTTCAAACGTGAATTTGTAGATGCCGGAGTGAAGATCTTCGGATCAGGCTGGGTGTGGCTCAGCCGCGACAACGACGGCAAACTGTTTATTACCCAGGAATCGAACGCCGGCAACCCCATCACAAGCGGGCTCACCCCTATCCTGACCTTCGACGTCTGGGAACACGCCTATTATCTGGACTACCAGAACCGTCGAGCCGACGCCTTGAATGCCCTCTGGGACATCATCGACTGGCCGATAGTAGAAGGCCGCTATTGACACAACCTCAGGGCAGACTCAAAGCCGTCCCTGTCAATGCGCCAATGACAATAAATCTCTGATCTTATCCACAATAAGATATATAACTCTTACACACAAGAGCACTTAATTGTAAGCATAATGTGATGAATGGAAAGAGAGGCCGCTGTGAAGCGTCCTCTCTTTTTTGTGTCTGTTGCTAAGAGCCGGTTCTTATTCTCTGACCATATGGAGCTTGGTCAGAGTCATCAGTTGTTTGCCGTCGGCGGAGTAGAGCGTCACATGTTCAGGCGAAGTCAGGCGCGCCGATTCCACCGATTCGAGAGCCAGCAGGACCTCGGTCTCGCGCGAGCCGTCGGGACAAGCCATGCGTGTGGTGCCGATGTTGATAAACTGCAGGGAATCCTTCTTGTCAGGGTCGATGAAAATCTCGCCGTTGAAGATGTTGCAGCCCGTAGTGCCATGCACCTGAAGGTCGGTGGTATTGAGCGTCATACGCGCGGCGTCTTCAGCACTGTCGGCAGGCATCGCAGTCCCCTCAAGAGTGTCGATATGCCAGATGCCGTTGAGGAACTCCATATTATGGCGGCGGAGCACCATCAGTGTCTGACCATCCTTCCCCTTGAGGTCGAGGAATGTGATTCGGCCATCCTGATAAGCCCGATATTGCGTCACATCAGCCAGAGCGAGGTTGATGAGGTATTCAAACTCCACGCCGTCGCACATCCGCATTGTCGAGATAGCGTTGACCAGCCGCAGCGACTCGCCACCATCGCTCTCGATATCTCCGTTGAGATAGTTGCAGCCGTTATAGCCGTAGAATCGTTTGGCTACGAGATCGAAAGCAACATACGGACGGTCCTCGCTGCGGAGCACATTGTTGCGCACGCTGTAGATGGTCCATTCGCCACCGATGGTGAAATCCTTAGGCAGAGCCGACTGAGCGGGTTTAGCCTTATCGGCAGCCTTGACTCCGGCTGCTGTGGCCCCTGCGGCCGCTGCGGCCTCCAGCGTCTGACGCGTTTCGTCTTTCACCACCGTCGGCTTGCGTGCAGAAGCCGAAGCCTTATTCCCTGAGGGAGCTTTCCCTTTCTTTTTCGAAGCCTTCACGGGCTTGGCGGCCTTATCCTTCTTGGCCTTGGCCTTTTTGGGAGTAGCCTTAGGCGGCTGGAGAGCCTTATCCGACGATGCTGAAGCCGACGGGGACGATGTAGACTGGACAGTCTCGCCCGAGCCGGATATCTTATAAGATTTAGAGCCACCGAGAACGGAACATGAGCTCAATGAAACAGAAAGCAACGCCACTGAAGCCAGTGTCGATGCAAACGCCGATGCCCGGCGATTGAGTAAAGAAGAATATTTCATATCGTAATAAAGAGAAGAGGTTTTACGTGATAAACATATCAGAGTTTACAAAAATAACAAAATAGACAGAACTCTGTGCTCAAATTAACGTTTATTATTAAATTTGCATTCTTAAAGATTATATCCTACTTGACACGAGCCATGAAAAATTTTCCGATTTCAATTAAGCATCTGGCCGTTCCGGCCCTTGCCGCCCTATGCGCCGCAGGCATCTCCGCCGCCGACAGCCCGGCTACAGACCCATCCGACAGCTATGGCGTCTATGTGGACAATCACGGCCGCATGCGCCGCGACGACAACCGCCAGGAAGTGCGCTATTACGGCACCAACTATACACTCCCCTTCGCTCATGCCTACCGCGCAGTGGGAGCACAGGGCATCGACCGCAAAGACGCCATCGACCGCGACACATATCATATAGCGCGCATGGGAGCCAACGCCTTCCGGCTTCACCTGTGGGATGTGGAGCTCTCCGACAGCGTCGGCAATCTGCTGAACAACGACCATCTGGATCTGCTTGACTATCTGATCTCTCAGATGGAGCGCCGCGGCATCAGGGTAATCCTGACTGCCCAGACCAACTTCGGCAACGGCTATCCGGAGCATAACGTCGACACCGGAGCATATTCCTACCGCTACGAGAAATGCAAGGT
>CAMEGQ010000106.1 GCA_945916235.1 uncultured Porphyromonadaceae bacterium
ACGACCCCGAGATTACAAATCACGTGCTCTGGCCAACTGAGCTAAAGAGGCAAATTCAATGTTCTATGCTCCGGGAAGCTGTATCTGTTTCCCTTTTGCGGTTGCAAAGTTAAGTAAGATTTTTATTCTACGCAAACATTTCAGAAAAAATTTCGCAAAAATTTATCCAAATCCGGCTTAAATCCGGCTCAGAATCGCGCCAACCCCTTCTGCCTCACTATTCTGAGGCAATCCTCACCTGCCTCACCGCCCGTCCACCGCAGCTCCACAACCTACTCACTGCTCGCTTACCACCTGTCCACTACCAGCTCTCCACCGCTCATCGCCAGCTCTCCACCAGCTCTCCGCCCGACCACAACCCGCTCTCCGACCGCATGCGCCTCAAGAATAGCATTAGATTATCCACCCGAATAAGAATTTTTGCTATCTTTGCATTCAAGGAATCCGGCCGCCCGCCGCAATCCGCAATCCGGCCACAAAATCGAGTCCGGCCTCGGGTTTCCCCGTCTGAATTTGTCAACCAACTACACCTATATATTATGAAAGAAGCAATCGCATCGCGCCTGATGGCGCTCCGCAGCGAAATGAAAGCCTCCGGCGTCGACGCCGTCATCATCCCCCAGACCGACCCCCATCAGGGCGAATACATAGCCGACCACTGGCAGGTGCGCCGCTGGCTGTCCGGTTTCACCGGTTCGGCCGGTTCGCTGGTCGTAACCGCCGACAAGGCCCTGCTCTGGACCGACTCGCGCTATTTCCTCCAGGCCGAGGCCCAGCTCTCCGGCACAGAAATCCAGCTCATGAAGGACGGTCTGCCCGAGACCCCCTCAATCCTCTCCTACCTTACCTCGACCCTGCATAAGGGTCAGACCGTCGGCATCGACGGCGCCCTTTTCTCCATCGCCGAGACGGCTTCGATGCGCAAGACCCTCGACCGCGCCGGCCTCAGGCTCGATAACCATTTCGTCCCCGCCGACAAGATCTGGACCGACCGCCCCGACCTCCCCTCCGACCCCGTGTTCATCCACGATGTGAAATACGCCGGCGAGACCGCCGAATCGAAAATCTCCCGTGTGCTCGCCGAGGCTACGCGTCAGGGCGCCACAAGCCTCTTCATCTCGGCTCTTGACGAAATCGCCTGGACGCTGAACATCCGTTCCAACGACGTGAGCGACAACCCCGTGGTCACCTCCTTCCTCTATCTCGCCCCCAAGGGGAGCACCCTCTTTGTCAAGGTTGAGAAGATCGGCGCCGAAGTTGCAGCCCACCTCAAAGCCTGCAATGTGGCCGTTGCCCCTTATGCCTCGGCCTACGGATTTCTTGAAGCCCTGCCGGCCGATACCTGCGTACTGGTCGACGGCTCGCGCACGTCGGGCCGCACCCTCGACGCCCTCGGCCAGCGTGCCGTGATCGGCGAGTCGGCCGTGGCGATGCTCAAAGCCGCCAAAAACAATGTGCAGATCGAGGGCATCCGCAAATCAATGGAAATCGACGGCGCCGCCCTCGTGGCCGCCTTCATGGACATCGAGCGCATGGTGGCCGCCGGCGAGCCGCTCACCGAAATCGGCGTGGCCGAGCTCCTGACCAAATACCGCTCGCAGCAGCCGGGCTACTTCTCAGAAAGCTTCGGCACCATCGCAGGCTACGGCCCTCACGGCGCCATCGTCCACTATTCGGCCACTCCCGAGACCAACGCCACGCTTGAACCTCACGGCTTACTGCTCGTCGACTCAGGCGCACAATATCTCACCGGCACCACCGACATCACCCGCACCATCGCCCTGGGCACCCCCACCGACGCCGAGCGCCACGACTTCACCCTCGTAATGAAGGGCCACATCGCCCTGGGCACCGCCATCTTCCCCGAAGGCACCCGAGGCGGCCAGCTCGACGCCCTCGCCCGCCAGTTCCTCTGGCGCGAAGGCCTCAGCTACCTCCACGGCACAGGCCACGGCGTGGGCCATTTCCTCGGCGTCCACGAGGGTCCGCAGAGCATCCGCCTCAACGATGTGCCCGCCGACCTGCGTCCGGGCATGCTCACCTCCAACGAGCCCGGTCTCTACCGCGCCGGCGTCCACGGTATCCGCTGCGAGAATCTGGTGCTCACTGTTCCCGCTTTCGAGACTGAGTTCGGACGCTTCTACCACTTCGAGACCATGACGCTCTTCCCCTTCGACCGCTCGCTGTTCGACCTGAGCATCATGACCGAGAAGGAGATCAACTGGGTCAACGGCTACCACGCCGAAGTGCGCGTCCGCCTCACCCCCTACCTCAACGCCGAGCAGGCAGCATGGCTCGAAGCCAAGACCATGCCGCTCTAACCCGTGTGAGCCCACAGCGTTAAGTCACCTACCAAACAGACCTCACAGATATGGCACTCATCATCCCCCTGCGCGGATTCACCCCGAAAATCGGCAAGGAATGTTTCCTGGCCGAAAACGCCACCGTAGTCGGCGATGTCGAGATGGGCGACCAGTGCAGCATATGGTTCAACACCGTGCTGCGCGGCGACGTCAACTCCATCCGCATCGGCCACCGCGTCAACATCCAGGACGGCTCCGTGCTCCACACATTATATAAGAAGTCGACCATCGAGCTCGGCAACGACGTCTCCATCGGCCACAACGTCACCGTCCACGGCGCCAAAATCCGCGACTATGCCCTCATCGGCATGGGAGCCATAGTCATGGACGACGCCGAAGTGGGCGAAGGCGCCCTTGTAGCCGCCGGTTCGGTAGTGCTGTCACGCGCCAAGATCGGCCCCCACGAGCTGTGGGGCGGCTGTCCGGCCAAGTTCATCAAAATGATGGAGCCTGACAAGTCGCGCGAACTCAACGAAAAGATAGCCCGCAACTATCTCTTCTATTCGCGCTGGTACACCCACCCCGACGAGTCCAATCCCGAGCCCGCCCAGTAACCCGTAAGCCGCCCTCAATATTATACGGGCTGTCAGGAACACAATAAAATCAGCAGAGTGTACATACATTCAGGAGAGTGTACCAGAATTTTGATACACTCTCCTGATTTTAAATTATTAGCGGACAATAATATTTTTTATGGGGCAGATGCAAACCCGTTTTGGAAGTTAAATTTTCAGTAGCATTTAGAACCGCTTACTTTGTCAGAATCGCGACAGCGAAGTCGAGCATGGTGTCGGTGCCTCCGAGGGCTGCCTGAGGGTCGAGATCTACGGCGCATCCCTCCGTGGGGTCTACGCCGAACTCGGTGAGGCGCCCCTCGGGATCGCGCACCGGCGAAGCCGAGAACCTCACTCCCCACCCGTTGGTAAGTTCCGACGAGAAGGGCATCCCGGAGCCGCCGCCGGTAGTCGCCCCGACGATTTTCACCTGCGGCAGCGATTTCATCACCGACACAAAATTGTTGGCCGCCGAGAAGGTCGACCGGTTGGTAAGCACCACCACCGGCTTGAACCACATGATGCGGCCTGCCTCCGCCGGAGAATAATAATAGGCATACGGCTCGGAAAAATCGCCGTGACCCGGGCCAGTCTTATGGCAGATGGTGCCGGCCAGAATGCGCTCGGAGATAAACCGGCTCACGATGGTCTCCACATTCGTCATCGACCCGCCCCCGTTGTCGCGCACGTCGATTATCAGGCCGTCGGCTGTGGCAAGATAGGCCAGGATGTTGTCGAGGTTGCTCTCCCCTACCGGCGACGAGAAGTTCGAATAATACATGTATCCGACGTTCTGCGGCAACAGTCCGTAGTCGATGCCGCCCGCGGTGCGGTAGTTGAAATTGAAATAATATTCCTGCACCAGACGGCGGTTGAAATTCTGAGGGTAGTCGCTCCACCAGCGGCGATAATAGGATGTGGCAAACGGCGTCACGAGGTTCGTATGGCCGTCGCGCAGCTCATTGAGCATATCGGAGCATACGCCGAACAGCTCCTGCTGGCTCATATCGTCGGCAATACGCGGAGCATACCGGCGGTGGACATCGTTCCAGTCCACCCCCTTCTGCTCAAAGAAGCAATAATGCTCGTCGAGGATGGTCCATAGCTGTTCGAATGTGCCGCGCGGCGTCTCCTCATATTCTTCTATGTCGTGGCAGCTGCTCAGCGCGCATGCCATAGCCGCCACAGCCAGAGTGGCCGCCGTCCGTATATGTTTCGGAAATATCTTCATACTTAAAGCTTCCCCACTATCCATTTTTTTAATTAATAGGCGTAAACTATCGACATGGTCTCCTTCGACGGGAAATTTCGCGGCGATACCGACATCCAGTCGCCCGTTGCTCCCACCACGAAGCCATAACTGAAAATCCGTGTGGTGATATTGTTCACCTCCGACGAGAAGATGCGGCTGCGGAAACCGACTCTGAGCCTTGTGGAGGATACATCGAGGTCGGCGCACACCAGATTGTCCCAGCGGAACATATTCCACGGCAAAGCCCAGTGGACCAGTCCCGACCTGTTGCCTAAATATATCTCATAGTACAGCTCGTCGTATTCGGGCGAGAAGAATGCGCCGGTCAGGGGCATCGACGTCTGCCACAGCAGCATCACCGGCATCCGGCCCAGGCGGGTCTTCCATGTGGCGTGGCCCGACACTCCCACAGTGATGTCTACTTTGGCCGAGGCGGGGTTGTTGCCATTACGCGCCGAGTAGGTGCATCCTGCGTTGAGAGCGGCGTTGCCGCCCACAGCCACTCCTATATTATAAGGGAGCGCCCAGCGGCGGAGCATCCCCCACGAGGCGTGGACGTTGAGATAATAGAGCGTTGCGTTGCGTGCCGGATTGTCGGCATGATTGAATTCCACACTTATCCGCAGCTGCTGGCGCCAGCGCTCAGGCGAGAATTTCATAGCCTGGATGCGGTCGTAGTCGAAAGCGGCATGCCAGCCGGTGTATTTCAGAGGACTGAGGTAAGTGTCGCCAAGATGCGACGAGCCCACCGACAGCATATAGCTGGAGTTGACCGGGCGGACAATCTCCGCCTTCTCAGCGGCGGATGCCGCTTCGGCGTTTGCTTCCGTATCGGCGGCATAAGCATCTGCGGAGGATAGCCAGACGCAGGCTGCGACGGCCATCGCCATCGCCCTGCGGCTTATGCGCTGAAAAGATGAAGATAGTGACATAAGGCAGTGTTCAGAATATCCGTTTCTGGCCGGTGATTTCATCGCGCAGCTCCTCGTCCGACTTCTCCGGCTCCGCTTCCGGTTCGGCTTCTTCGGTCTGGACAGCGGCTTCAGTGGCCTCAGCGGTCTCCTCAGCCTTCACCTCCTCTGCGGCGGCTTCCGGATTGGGATCTATCTCACTGATTTCGCCGATTTGGAACGTAGTGAGGCGTTTACCCTTGGCTTTGAACGACTTGACGCCGATAAACTCTGCCGCATCTACCGTCATGGCCTCGCGGAAGGCGTCTCCTCCGGCAAAACTTACCAGGAAGCGGGCTCCAGGAGTGTCGCTGAGCAGAATCAGCGACGACTTCTCATTTTCGCCGATAAAGCGCTGTTTCTTAGCCGATTCCTCGAATGTAAAACGCTTAATATAGGGGTATCCCTGATCGGCGTCGTTGAGAATAGCGGTCCAGACATGGTCGCGGCGGTATTTCTCTATCACAAGAATATTCTCGTCGTAATGGTTGGCTGCATCAAACGATGTCAGATAGTATTCGCCGCTCTTGGTGACGACCAGCACACGGTCTGTCCCCTGGAATTCGCCCAGGTAGTCGCCGCGGCCGTCGTAGTTGAGGCGCAGCACGTCGAAATCGAACCATACCTTGCGGCCGCCGAGGGTCGAGGTCCCCTTCTCCTTGAGCGAAAAGCGGTGAACTTCGTTGCGGGTCACTATGTTGCCCTGGCTCTGGCGGCTCTTGATGCGGAGTTCGCTGAAGTCGACGTCGAACTGCAGGGTCTTCAGGCGCGGTTTGGGTTTGAGCGTCACGCGCACCACCTCGGCCTCGCCGTTGGGGTTGGCCGAGAACCATGCGATACGCGATCCGGGCTTCTCCTGAGTGAGGTTATACTCCTTATCGCGGGTCACTCCCGTCACTGAGAATCGCTTCATATAGAATGTGCCCGTGGGCTGACCCTCGAATGTGCCGCCGGTGCGGCCGTCCTGATAGATTACATTGTAGACCGTGCGCGAGTCGTTGCGGACGAACAGGCCGATATGGCGTATGTTCTTCCCGACGAAAAGCTTGTCGGCCACGCGGGTCACCTTGTAGCGTCCGTCGTTGTAGAAGATAATCACATCGTCGATGGGCGAGCAGTTGAACAGGAACTCGTCGCGCTTGAGCGAGGTACCGATGAAGCCCTCCTCGCGGTTGATGTATAGCTTTTCGTTGGCCTCGGCCACGCGCTGCGCTTCGATATTGTCGAATCCGCGGATTACGGTGCGCCTGGGGAACTTCTCGCCATATTTGGCTTTCAGGCTTTCGAACCAGGCGATGGTATGCTCGGTGATATGGGCCAGTTTGTTGCAGATATCGGCTATCTGCTCGTTGTAGCGGGCTATCAGGCGGTCGGCTTCCTGAGAGTTGAACTTCAGGATGCGTTTCATCTTGATTTCCAGCAGGTGCTGAAGGTCCTCGTCGGTGATGGGACGGCCCAGCACGGGGCGCCCGTCGGCGGTGGCGGTCATCAGCGTGGCGCCGGCGTCGGTGTCCATCGGTTCGGCCACCTCGGCAACCACGAAGGGTTCGAGGCGCTTGCGCAGATGGTCGTAGACGGCTTCGAGACTTTCGCTCTGCTCAAACTGACGGTCCTTATAGATGCGCTCCTCGATGAAAATCCGCTCCAGCGAGGCCTGATTGAGCATCTCGCGCACTTCGCCGAGCTGAATCTGAAGCTCGCGGCGCAGAAGCTCGCGTGTGCGGTTGGCGCTATGATGGAGCAATGCACTGACAGTCAGGAAGCAAGGCTTATTGTCCTGAATCACGCAGCAGTTGGGCGAGATTGCCACCTCGCAGTCGGTGAAAGCATAGAGCGCATCAATGGCCTTGTCCGACGAAGTGCCGGGCAAAAGGTTTACCACGATATTGGCATGTTCGGCGGTATTATCCACCACGTTGCGTATCTTGATCTTCCCCTTTTCGAAGGCTTTCAGAATGGAGTCGATCACGGTGCGGGTGGTCTTCCCGAAGGGTATCTCCGTGATTGCCAGAGTCTTATTGTCAATCTTCTCGATTTTGGCACGTACGCGCACCGACCCTCCGCGCTCGCCGTCGTTGTACCGGCTCACATCCACGAACCCTCCGGTGGAGAAGTCGGGATAGAGCGTGAACTCCTCGCCGCGCAGCGAAGCCACGCAGGCGTCGAGAATCTCGTTGAAGTTGTGAGGCAGAATCTTCGACGACAGACCCACGGCGATACCCTCCACGCCTTGGAACAGCAGCAGCGGGAACTTCACCGGCAGGGTAATAGGCTCCTTTTTGCGGCCGTCGTAGCTGGGTTCCCAGTCGGTGATTTTTGAATTATAGAGGGTTTCGAGGGCGAAGGTGGAGAGGCGCGCCTCGATGTAACGGCCTGCAGCGGCATCGTCGCCGGTGAGGATATTACCCCAGTTACCCTGAGTATCGATAAGCAGCTCTTTCTGACCGAGTTGCACCAGGGCATCCTTGATCGAAGCGTCGCCGTGGGGATGATACTGCATGGTATTACCCACGATGTTGGCCACCTTGTTGAAGCGGCCGTCGTCAAGGGTCTTCATCGAATGGAGGATACGACGCTGCACCGGTTTCAGACCGTCGTCGATATGGGGCACGGCGCGGTCGAGGATTACGTAGGAGGCGTAGTCGAGAAACCAGTTGCGGAACATTCCGTTCAGGCGCAGGCGCGAAGCCTCGGTGCCGATAGTGGGCGGCAGCGTAGTTGCTTCCATCTCAATCTCCTCAGCCTCCCGGTCGATATCCTCATCCTGCCGGGCGGCATCCTCATCCTGCCGGGCGGTATCCTCATCCTGCCGGGCGGCATCCTCGGATGTCGCAGTGGCATCTTCGGCAGGAGCTGCGGGAGCCTGCTGAGCAGCGTTAGATTCCTGATTTTCTGTGTTTTTACCCTCCTCTTCAGGGTCGGCAATATTTTTAAGGTCGTCAGACATAATCTGCTGTAAATTACTTTAAATGCAAAGATACGAAATTTTTCTCAATAATTTTTCGGCAAAAACATTTGCGTGAAAGAAAATGAAATCGTAACTTTGCACTCGCAAACACGGCGGGATAGCTCAGTTGGTTAGAGCGTCGGATTCATAACCCGGAGGTCCCGA
>CAMEGQ010000107.1 GCA_945916235.1 uncultured Porphyromonadaceae bacterium
AAACTCATCTGACAGCAGCATTAACCACATATCTTTCCGGAAGGGAGGCCGCAATAAGAAGCGACCTCCCTTCTTTTTCGCGAAAACTCTGCCCAAAAAAGTTGGACACATTTTCCAATCTACATTATCTACATTATCTACAATACTTATTAACAACTTATTAACCCCAAATATTACCGTCAACTCCAATCTGCAAAAATCTACAATTGTAGAAAATTCTACAATCAATCTACAATGTAGACGATTTTCGGCCTGTTTCAGGCTCGAAATTCGACTCCATAAAATTGCAAATGCTTATTTGATAGCCATTTGCAATTTTGTAGACTTTGTAGATTGTGTTGAAGCCGAAATATGCCTATTAAATTCAATAGATAAATCTATTCCAAACTCACGCTATTTGGAAAAGATTTCGTAAGTTTGCAGTAGTAAGTAGCCGACAATGAGCCAATTCGTCATATATCTCAACCTCCCTCTCTATAAGGCTGAATGGTTAACCAACCATTTCGGCAACCCTGTCGTGTTCCCGGCTGGCTCTCCGCAGAACGCGACCATCCGCACCTTCACTCAGCTGCTCCCGAAAGGAATGGTGCCCGAAACGCCCGGCGAAGGCGATGTGGCCATCGCCATCCCCGACTCGAAAGCGAAACCGCCAGAGCGGTTCCACTACATGGGACACCGAGGAAAAGAAGCGGTCAAGGAGGCAATCGATGATCTGTTCCGTCGCTCGCTCTGGAACGACATCTCACCGCTCGACACTGACGAATACCCTGTCGGACTCAACAAGCTCATTGCCGCCTGGTGCGAAATGCACGGCATCGGCCTCGACCGTGTTGAGACTGTTCGCCAGTGCTATGCCCGCATTAGAGCAGCCTTTGCAAAGACCGGCATCAATCTCCGAAAAAGTTCACGAAAAAAGTAGCTACTCTCGACCCAATTTTCAGGCAAGCCGTCCAACACCGTCCAACTCCATACAACCCCGTACAACATGAACCAACTTCTCCAAAACATCGTCGCCCTCTCTTTCATCGAGTGCCGACTCCTTCAAAACCTGACCATCGTCCCCGGTCGGGGAGTGATGCTCAATTTTTGGCGAAACTTCCAGGAGTTGCCGCTCGTGGGCCTCGCATCCGGAGAAGTTGTCTCAAAAGTCGAGGATAAAAGCCGCAAGTTCACAACTACCTTAACCGCTCTACTTTCAGAACACTTCGATGTCGCCAACCGACATCTCGCATTCCTCGTTACCACTGCCGACGGCGACCGTTACCTCGTCGGCAACATCGAGCGGCCATTCCCGATCGTGGACACATCCGACTCATTACCGGGCAAAGCATCCGAGCCGTCGGGATGCACTTTGACCGTCAAATACACCGATACCACAGGACTTTTGAAGGTTTTAGATTGATTTTAGGTCTTTTTGAACAAGGGATTGCCGCAATAACTTTGCGGTAAATTCTTTGTTCACATGAATTACCAACTCACAATCGATGACTACATCGGCCGATGGGGGTACTCCAAGCAGTACGTCCGTCGAGTGCTTGCCGATTATAAGGGCAAGCACATTGACGTCATGATCTCCTCCCTCGGAGGCGACCTTGACCACGGCCTCGACATCCGTCAGCAGTTCATCGACCATGGTGATGTAACAGTGTACATCAGCGGCTTCACCGCTTCGTCTGCTACTGTCATCGCAATGGGCGCCAAGCGTATCGTCATGAGCAAATATGCCATGTTCCTTGTGCATAAATGCTCTAACTTCATTGACGCATGGGGCGCTTACAATGCCGACCAGATGCAGGCTCTCATCGACCAGCTCGAGGAGAACAAGAAGGAGAATGACAAAATCGACGTCATTCTGGCCAACATGTACGCCAACCGGTGCGGCAAGAAAGTTTCTGACATGCTCGACATCCTCAAGAAAGGCCGATGGCTCACAGCCCAGGAGGCCCTCGACTGGGGATTCATCGACGAAATCAGCGAGGAAGGAGCCAAACTCGACTTCACCCCCGAACTCGAAGCCAAATTCAATGCATTCGGCATCTCGACGGTCGGCCTGACTGTGGCAGAGAACGAGGCTCAGGAGCAGCCCGAAAGCAAGGGCCTCCTCAGCCGTCTCGTTGACTCGGTGTTCCACCGCGACAACGAGGCTGATCCTGTAACCCCGGAAGACAATTCCGAACAAAACCAATCACCCAAAACCATGAGCAAATTCTGTTTCACAGCCCTAATGTCGTTCCTGGGCCTCACTGACCTTGTCGCCGACAAGGACAATGAGGTAACTCTTAAGGCCGAGGATGTCGAGAAGGTTTCCAACCATATCGACAAACTCACCGGCGACCTTAATACCGCCAACGACAAGGTGACCGAACAGGCCACCAAAATCGCCGAGCTCGAAAAGCAGGTCGAGAACCTGAAGAAAGCCCCCGGCGACGAGACCAACGAAATCGAAGACAACGAGGGCGAGGAAGCCCCCAAGTCTTCGGACATGTATAACGCTATCAAAGACCTCCTGTAATCATGGCAGACTCTCACATCATTTGCACTGATCAGGACTTCCTGACCTCTGCCCGCAAGTGTCGCAAAGAACTGCTCCGCATCCCGGTGCACCGTCTTATGGACACCCTCAAATATTTCACCATCCGCCCCGGCATCCGCTATGAGGAAAAACTCATAAACGTGGACGCCGACATGGAATTCGGCCCCTACGACCCCAAGCGCACTCAGCAGCTCGACGTCGAATTCGGTGCCCGTGTGCTGAAAACCTACTTCGGCAGCGTCCGCCGCGAGTTCGACCCCAACGAGTACTACAAGACCGCTCTCGGCTCGTCCATCACCAAGGGCGAAGCCCTGAAGGGTGTTGAAATCGCTCGCCTCGTGCTGTCCATCCTGTCCGGCAAACTCGGCGACCACCTGGCCCGTCACATCTTCGACGCTGTCCGCAACGACAACGGCACAAAGACCAAGGACCTTTTCAACGGCCTCGACACCATCACCGCCACCGAGATCACCAGCGGCGGCCTCTCGACCGCCAAGGGCAACCTCTACAAGTTTACCGAGGCTATCAACTCGACCAACGCCGTCGACCAGATCACGGCCTTCTGCCGCTCCATGGACGACTTCCTCAAGGGCACTCCCGGCCTT
Source organism: uncultured Porphyromonadaceae bacterium (assembly GCA_945916235.1). Lineage (GTDB taxonomy): Bacteria > Bacteroidota > Bacteroidia > Bacteroidales > Muribaculaceae > UBA7173. Next base: position 3,139 of record CAMEGQ010000107.1, read on the forward strand.
CAGCTGCTCATGCCCTACGACGTCTTCTACGCCTACCTCGACGACTACAAGGCAACCACCGGTGCCATCGTCTACAACACCTCCTTCAATCAGCTTCACCCCGAGGGCTTCGAGAACGTCACCTTCTGCCCAATGTTCCAGAAGAAGGACTCGAAGTTCATGCAGCTCGCCGCCAAGAACAACCTTCTCATCGGCGTCAACCAGATGGGCGAGGAGGAGAGCATCGTAGTCGAGAAGCACGACGTCGTCCTTCTCACTTTCTTCGCCACCATGTTCTTCGGCTGCGACTACGAGAGCATCAACCCCGAGCGTCTGCTCGTCGGCAAACTCTATGAGAACCCCGATACTCACAATGTCGGTGGCGGTGCCTAACCTCTAAATTCCTACTGCTATGGCTGTAACTACGAACAAATGTGAAGAATTCGACATCTACGAAGATCTCGACTTCTGCGACGGTCAGACCGTCCTCCCGGGCCTGGTGGAAGAAGCCTATTTCATCGCCAGCCGAAAGGTTCTCAAATACCCCAAGCGCGTCTCCCCGAGCGACGAGGGTGCCACTCTCGACAAGATCGGCACCCTCGACGGCTCGCCCACGCTCGCCGCTGACTCGGTGTTCCAGAAGATGGACATCCTCGGCAACGCTTCCAACCTCACCTCTGCCTCGCAGGGTGAGACCCCGAGCAAGACCCATCTCATCACGCTGACTCTCAAGTCGGCGCTCAGCGATGCCAAGTCTGTCGGCTTCTGTCAGCTCGCCAACGCAGACAACCTGATCTACGTTGTCAAGATGCGCGCCGGCGGCTATCGCTGGATCGGCAACGAGAACTTCCGCACCAACACCAACCCCGCCCAGGACTCGGGCATGAACGTCACCGACGCTTCGGGCACCACGCTCGAGGTGACCGTGACTGACATCAGCCCCGCTCCCTACTTCGTCGGCGAACTCAAGACTGCCGCTGGAACAATCGACTGCTCCACCGGCGAGATTAAAGCCGTGCCCGGGGCTTAACCTCCGAACCAAGAGAATAAGGCTTTCATAAAAAATGGTTTACACAGGAGCGACCCCGCGACCATAGGTTCACGGCGTCGCTCCTTTTACTTTTCCCGACAATGAAACAACTCGACCCAAAGGTGACAGCCGACCTTCAGAACTGGCTCAATTCGTCCGACAAGGACGTCATGAAGGGCGCCGAACTGGTGCTCTCTGTAACCCGTAACCGCGCACTCTACAATTCCTTCCTCCGTCGGCCCGACAAGTTCATGGCCAAGGTGGAGTATGAGCTGCGCAAGCATCTCAACATCCGTCTCCACAACATGACAGTGGCCGACGTGGCCCGCCTCGAGAAGGAGGTTATGCACCGTGCCGCCGAAACCGTGGCCAAGCCGCCCATGGTCATCACTACCGATGACGAATTCCCCGAGGGGCGCATCGCCACCGGCAAACGTGCCGACCACGACCAACTGCCTCCCGAGATTCAGGATCTCTGGGACAGCAACGGCCCGCGCCACGCCCAAATCACTCTGCTTTTCAACGAGCTGAAGGCCATGAACGACCTCATGCCCTGCGACCGCTTCGAGAAACTTCACCTCCTCGACGTGACCGAGGCCAAGTATCGCGCCAACCTCGCCAAATACGACGCCTATCAACTTGGACAAACTAGTGTTCAAGTTGCTGTCCAAGTCGCGTCCAACGACGAGCCTGTCAAGGCTGAACCCGTTGACCCTGAACTCGATAAAAAAGTCGGAGCCGCCCGCAAGAGTCTGTCCAAGTGGCGCAAATCCTTCAAGGATGCCGCCGATGACGAGGCCCGCGCCAAGGCGCTTGCCAAGATTCAGGAATATGTCGATGTCATCAAGGGCCTCGGTGCCGGTCTCGCTGAAGACACCGTCGCCGAGCTTTCTGCCCTTGGCATCCAGTTCTGATGAAGTCCTGGATCCGTCAGCTTGAGTCCATCTCTGAGAGACGGACTCAAGCCTATTTTTCAAACAAGGTCCAACTCGCCGACCTCATTGAATGGGTGCTCGAACAGACTGGCCCCTGCTCACTCGAAATTTCCACCTTCTCAACCTCGGAGTCTTTCCTCCGTCGGTTGTACCGTCTTAAGCAAGCCGGGAAGGTGCTGAAATGTCGATTGATTGCCGATGTCCGAGCCGCAAAGAAGACTGCATCTCTCTACACCTTCATGAAGTCGGTGTTCGATGAAATCTATCTTTGCCAGAACCACTCCAAGGTCGTGCTTCTTCGCCCTGTCAACGAGACTGGCGTCGTTGCCATCGTTACCTCCCAAAACCAAACCAGGGGCGACCGCTACGAGGCCGGCGTCATCACCAGTGATGGATTCGCCGTCGCCAATCTCATTATCCACATGGCCGACATGGCCGCTAATTCAGTTTCTATCGATGCAATCCTTAACCGACCCATCAATCCTGGAGCAGATAGCACAACTGGCGAGCGAGCTGACACCGCCGAGTGAAATCGCCGTTTTGCTCGACATCGACGTGGATCTTCTCCGCGCTGAACTCGCCATAAAGACCTCCCCGGTCCACAAGGCCTATTATGCAGCCAAGGCCCGCACCGCAAACTCGCTGCGCAAGGCAGAACTCGAGTTTGCCCGTGTCGGCGCTCCTATGGCCGTGCAACAGGCCTCTTTCTATCTCCGCGACATGACCTCGGATGAAGACCTTTGAAGCATATGCCTGTCCCTGCTATCATCGACGTCGCCCATCAGTACCTTTTTGCTGACATCGACAAAATGCAAGCCGCCAATCTGCCTGATGTTACCATCAAGCATCTCATCAGACTGCGCGACATCTACAATTTCTGGCTCAATTTCCCTTCGAAGCGCGACCGCGACATCGTGGCCGAGCTCCGTCAGCGCCATGGCCTCGGAGAGACGGCAGCGCGTGATGATCTGCGCCTGGTCAAGGTACTCCTCGGCGACATGGCCCGCACCACCAAGGACTATCATCGCTACCGGTTCAACGAGATGATCCAACGTGCCTACGACAAGGCCGACAAACAGAACAACCCCCGCGACATGGTTGCCGCTGCCGCTCAATACGCCCGCTACAACCAACTCGACAAGGACGACGAACGCGCCAATATCATCGACCGTGTCGTGCCGATTATTCTCTCGTTCACTGATGACCCCGAGGTCATCGGCATCACGAGGATGCCGAATTTCCGAGAGAAAATCAAGGCTGTCAAGGAGCGATATTGGACAGACCAGGTCAAGGATGTCGAGTTCGAGGAAATCGACGCCAACCTCGACGAAATATTCAAGCCCAAGCAACTCAGCAATGGAGACTCAGCATCAACAAGTATATCTCAATGATGTGCAGCGCGACATCATGACGGTCGTGCAAGCACGCGACACCATCCTCGTTGCCGGTCGTGCCTTCGGCAAAGGTATGGTTCACGCGCTCTGGAACCGACGCAACTTCGAGCGAATGCCCGGCTCCATCACCGGCTTCGTTTCGGCCAACATCAAACGAGCATTGACGAACACGCTGCCGTCAATGCTCGTCCACTGGGAGAAGTGGGGCCTCAAACGAAACATCCATTGGGCCATCGGCATCAAGCCGCCGAAGGCCTGGGGATGGAAGGAGCCGATTTTCCCCGTGCAGAACTACGAGAATGTTCTCTCGTTCTACAACGGCAGCGTCGGTTACATCATCAGTCAGGACCGCTCCGGCACATCCAACTCGCAGTCATACGATGCCCTTGACATCGACGAGGCCAAGTTCATCGACTACATGCAGCTCAAGGACGAGACCCTTCCGGCCCTGCGAGGCAACCGTCAGTTCTTCGGCAAACATTTCTTCCACCATTCCACGCTCATATCGTCCGATATGCCCGTAACCAAGAAAGGCTCTTGGTTCCTGGAATGGGATAAGAAATGTGACCCTGAGGTCATCGACCTTATCAGGGCCACAGTCTATGAAATCCGCGCGATCGAGAAACGTGTGGCCGAACTTCAGAAGCGTGGCTGTCCTCCGCCCGACTATCTCCGTGGCGAGTTGCGACGCCTTCATCGCACCCTTTGCCAACTCCGTGCCGTGGCTGTCGACTACCGTGAAGTCTCGACCATCGACAACATGGTTGTCCTCGGCGAGGCCTTCATCAAGCAGCTGAAGCGCGACCTCCCGCCGCTCACTTTCCAGACCTCAGTCCTCTGCAAGCGCATCGGCATCGCTGCCGACGGCTTCTATTCCTCGATGACTGAGGCCCACAAATACTCAGCCCCGAACACATCTTACTTCGACAACTGTGAGTATGACTTCGACAAACTCAAGGACGAGTCTTCACTCCAGGACCGCGACGTGGATCCGAAGCAGCCTCTCTGCCTCGGCTTCGACTACAACGCCAACATCAACTGGGCCGTCATCGGTCAGCCCCGAGGCAACAAGTTGCTGGTGCTGAAATCCTTCTTCGTCAAGTTCGAGCGCAAACTTGTTGAACTCGTCGATGACATCTGCAAGTATTATCGTTTCCACAAGAACAAGAAGGTGATTTTCTATTTCGACCAGACAGCCAAGCAGGGCGCTTTCGCTGTCAACTCCATTACCTTCGAGTCGGTAATCACCAACGCTTTCCGCGCCAGGGGCTGGCTCGTCGAGCGTGTTGACATCGGCCCCGCCATGAACCACATGGCCAAGCACCTTCTCATCAACCGCATGTTCGATGGCCGTGGCCATCTCATCCCCATGTTCAACCGAGAGAACAATGAGGACCTTCTTGTGTCCGTGCAGACCGCCGGTGTCTACAACGGCAAGAAGGACAAGCGCGGTGAGAAGTTAGCCGAGACTGAGGAGGACAGGCTGGAGAGCCGCACCGACGGCAGCGATGCCTTCGACACTCTCTGCATAGGTTGTGAGAACTTCCCCCGCCACAAGTCGACGGTGGCGTTCACATCATCGTTTTAAGCCGCAGCGCCGCAGGGTCGGGGCGCACGGTGAGGACTGCTTCTCTACACTGGCGGGGCAGTCCTTCCTGTTATGTGGCCGTCCGTGTTCGGCTCGGCGCACTGTTCCCGCTGTGGGCTGACTTCTGAGAGAGTGCTCC
>CAMEGQ010000108.1 GCA_945916235.1 uncultured Porphyromonadaceae bacterium
TACAAACGTCGCCGATTAATATTGTGATGAAATTGTAATTTTTTAAGTTTCCCGTACAGATATTTCTTGGAATTATGATGTTTCTCATGGAAAATGCGTACCTTTGCGCGATAAAGTAACCAGCAATTCCTATGCGCAAACAATCCATTCTCGACCGTCGTTATCTTCGGATGGCAGCAATATGGGCCGAAAATTCCTATTGCCAACGCCGAAAAGTCGGAGCGATTATCGTGAAAGATTCGATGATTATCTCTGATGGTTTCAATGGGACGCCTTCGGGATTTGAAAATGTGTGTGAAGACGAAGATGGCGTCACAAAGCCCTATGTACTTCATGCCGAAGCGAATGCGATCACTAAAGTGGCCCGCAGCAATAACTCGTCGGATGGCGCTACGCTTTATATCACGGCTTCTCCCTGTGTGGAATGTTCAAAGCTGATCATTCAGGCAGGCATCAAGCGTGTGGTATTTAATGAATTGTATCGCATTACTGATGGCATCGACCTTCTTGATCGTGCCGGAGTGGAATGTGTGCACATCGAGAATCTGGAGATGGATGATTAACCCTGATTTGTCCAGAGGCTGATTTGTTTTGATATTCATAACAGAGATTTAGATAAGGAGCTATTTCCAATAGTGTAGTATGTCTCGACTGAAGAATACTTCCATCTGGCTTCCGCTGATTGTGGCGGTGGCTTTTCTGATCGGTTTCTTTGCCGGAGATGTCGTTAACCGCGAAAGCGGTCCGACAGCCACGCAGAAGAAGTTCCAGACCATTCTTAACCTGATTCGCAAAGATTATGTGGATGAGGTGGACCTCGACAGTTTGCTCGAGAATACCCTCCCGAGCCTGCTTTCGAATCTTGATCCACATTCGGCTTACATTCCGGCAGCAGACCTGCAATCTGTCAATGAAGAACTTGACGGCAGTTTTTGCGGCATCGGAGTGCAATTCATGATCAACAACGACACCATCAATGTGATTGAGGTGATTTCCGGAGGCCCCTCTGAAAAGGTCGGTCTTCAGGCTGGCGACCGCATCGTGAAGATCGATGGCGAAAACGTGGCCGGTGTCGGTATTACCAATGAGCAGGTAATCAAAAAGTTGCGCGGCGAGAGAGCTTCACGCGTCCATCTCGATGTAAAGCGCCATAGCTCAAAGAAGCTGCTCGGCTACGATGTGACCCGAGGAGAAGTGCCTGTCACTTCGGTTGATGCCTCTTATGTAATATCGCCGGGAGTAGGCTATGTGAAGGTGAACAAATTCGGACGCACTACCTACGACGAATTCTGGAACGCCCTGACCCGCTTGCGCGAAGAAGGTGCTCAGGACTATATCATCGACCTTCGCGGCAATACCGGAGGTTTTATGGAGATCGCCTTCCTCATGGCTAACGAATTTCTGGAAAAGGGACAGATGATAGTCAGCACCCGTGGCCGCGACCTTTTCTCGACTCAGGGGATACAGGCTGATGGAAACGGCAGTTTCAAGGATGCCCAGCTCGTGGTGCTTCTTGATGAATTCTCGGCTTCTTCGTCGGAAATTCTTGCCGGAGCGCTTCAGGACAATGACCGTGCGCTGGTGATCGGACGCCGCTCATTCGGTAAAGGCCTTATACAGCGGCAATCGGTATTGCCCGACAGTTCAGCAGTGCGTCTTACTGTAGGCAGATATTACACCCCTTCGGGCCGATGCATCCAGAAAGACTACTCCAACACCGCCATGTATGGCCATGACATCCTCGACCGCTATGAGCGCGGAGAGATGTTCAGCGAAGACTCTATAAAGCTGGACAAGAAGTTGAAATTCTCTACCGTCCATGGTCGAACAGTGTATGGCGGAGGCGGCATCATGCCTGATATTTTTGTCCCCAACGATACGACGGGTATCACATCTTATTATGTGAATGTAGCCAACGCAGGCCTGCTTCAGAAGTTCGCCTTCGAATATGTGGACTCACACCGCGACGAACTGCGCAATATCGACTCAGTCGACAAACTGCTTGCCCGCCTGCCGAAAGATTCGGTGCTTCTGCGTCAGTTTGTGCTCTATGCATCGCGCAACGGTGTGCCTGCCCGCTGGTATTACATCAACATTTCCACCGATTTGATTGTTAATCAACTGAAAGCGCTTATAGCTCGCGACGCTCTTGACTACAATGCTTATTTCCGCATTGTCAATAATCAGGATGTCAGTGTGATAAAGGCGCTTGAAGCCCTGCTCGACGGTCAGGCCGCTTTCCCCATTACCCCGGCGGGAAAGGCAGCCGAGGCAACGACCGATGAGCAATAATCATGATAACCAAACCGACAAAGGCGATGAATAAAGAAGATATACGCAATAGAATCGAGGCGCGCAAGGCTCTGCTATCAGAAGCTGAAAAGACAGAGGCCGCCGACAGTGTGTTCCAAAGACTTGAACGTTCGGCCGCTTTCCTGATGGCTGAAAGCGTACTTCTATATCATTCGTTGCCTGATGAGCTATCCACCCGGCGATTCCTGGAAAAATGGGGCACTCGCAAGCATTTCTTCCTCCCTCGTGTCAATGGTGTAAACCTTGATATACTCCCTTACTCGCAGTCGACCCTGCGCATGGGTGCATTCCATATCGAAGAGCCTCAGGGCGACAACACCGTAGGCATCGATCAGATAGAGATGATAGTGGTGCCCGGGGTGGCGTTCGATCGTCGTGGCAACCGAGTCGGTCGCGGCAAAGGCTATTACGACCGCCTGCTGGCCTCATCCAAGGCCACAAAAATCGGGGTAGGCTATGATTTCCAGTTTTTCGCAGAGGATATCGACGCCGACCCGTATGATGTGGCGATGGATGTGGTAATTACCCAATCTCAAACTCTCGTAATCCATCATACGAGACACTAACCATCAGATAAGTTCGCATTTATGGCTTTGATTTCTATTCAAAATCTATCAGTGGAGTTCAGCGCAAAGCCACTGTTCAACGACATAAACTATGTAATTAATCCCCGCGACCGCATAGCGCTTGTGGGTAAAAACGGTGCGGGCAAATCGACGATGCTTAAGATCATCGCCGGATTGCAGCAGCCTACTTCCGGCAATGTTGCAGTTCCCGCTGATACCACTATCGGCTATTTGCCGCAGCAGATGAAAGTGGCTGACGATACTTCGCTTCTGGCTGAAGTCCGTAAGGCATTTTCCCATCTTCATGAACTGGAGCATCGGCTGGAGAAGATGAACACAGAGCTTGCTACGCGCACCGACTACGACAGCCCGGAATATCACCGGCTGATAGACTCTGTTACCCAGCTTACCGACCGCCTGGCCATGGAGCAGACGGAAAATTGCGAAGCGGAGATGGAGCGAACCCTGCTGGGTCTTGGATTCATGCGCAGCGATTTCGATCGGCCGACGTCGGAATTTTCCGGCGGCTGGCGTATGCGTGTGGAGCTGGCCAAACTCCTCCTTCAGCATCCCGATGTATTGCTGCTCGACGAACCGACCAACCACCTGGATATCGAGTCGATCCAATGGCTGGAGCAGTTTCTCAAGCAAAAGGCTAAGGCGGTGGTTCTCGTCAGCCATGACCGTGCTTTTATCGACAATGTCACCAACCGCACCATAGAGATTTCTTGCGGGAAAATCTATGACTATGCAGTCAACTATTCCAAGTTTGTCGAACTTCGCAAGGAGCGCATCGAGCAACAGACCCGCGCTTATCTCAATCAGCAGAAAGAGATAGCCGATACAGAGGCGTTTATAGAGCGTTTCCGGTATAAGGCCACAAAGGCTGTGCAGGTGCAGAGCCGCATGAAACAGCTGGCCAAGATAGAGCGCATAGAAATCGACGAGGTGGATACGTCTCATCTTAACCTGCGTTTTCCGCCGGCTCCGCGTTCGGGCGACTATCCTATTATAGCCGACGGGGTGGGGAAGGCCTACGGCGACCATCAGGTATTCGACGGAGCCACATTTACCATATCGAGAGGGGAGAAGGTGGCTTTCGTCGGCAAAAACGGTGAAGGAAAATCGACGCTCGTAAAGTGCATCATGGGAGAAATCCCGTTCACCGGTTCGCTCAAGATCGGTCATAACGTTCAGATAGGATACTTCGCTCAGAATCAGGCTCAACTGCTCGACGAATCGATTACGGTATTCGATACCATCGACCGTGTGGCCACGGGCGATATTCGTCTGAAGATACGCGATATTCTCGGCGCGTTTATGTTCGGCGGCGAGGCTTCAGACAAGAAGGTGAAAGTGCTCTCCGGAGGAGAGAAAACACGCCTGGCGATGATCCGCCTGCTGCTTCAGCCTGTGAACCTGCTGATTCTCGACGAGCCGACCAACCATCTCGACATGAAGACTAAGGATATCCTCAAGCAGGCTATCAAGGACTTCAACGGGACAGTAATCGTGGTCAGCCACGACCGCGAATTCCTCGACGGACTGGTAGAAAAAGTGTACGAATTCGGAGGCGGCAAGGTGCGTGAGTGTCTTGGTGGCATTTACGAATTTCTTGAGAAGAAAAAAATCGAATCGCTCCATGAGCTTGAGCTGTCGAAATCTCCCGGTGGCGACAATATTCGCCAGCAGAAGCCTGACGCCGGCAGCGCTGCTGTCAAGATGGCAGCATCTGACAAGCAAGACACCACCAAGCCGGAGGAACCCTCCGAGCCGGCTAAACCAAAACTAACTTACGCCGAGCAGAAAGAGCGCGAAAAGATGCTGCGTAAAGCTGCACGTAAGGTAGAGCAGGCAGAGGCCGATATAGCTGCAATTGAGGCCGATATAGCTGATATTGAGGCGCGTATTTCCGCAGGAGATACCCAGGGAGACATTTTCAACGACCATCAGAAGCGCACGCGTGATCTGGAAAATGCGATGAGCATTTGGGAACTCGCTTCCCAGGAGCTTGACGAGCTTAAGAGCCGGTTCGATGATTGATTCTTGTGGCTTTTGCCTCTTCAGAGAAGTATATTAGACGCCTTGTCGAAGGGGGAGGCTGTCGGATGCGGTAAGAAAACTACTGACTTTAAAACGGTTATCACAAAATAAACCGATTATTACCATGAAAATCAGGAAACTATTTCCCGCAGCGTTGTTGTCGGTAATAACTCTAACCGGTTCGGCTCAAAAAATCGTACCGGCAACAGAACCGAACTAAACCCAGCGCTTGCTCGTGGAGCGAGGATACGGCATGTTTGTGCATTTCGGCATGAACACTTTCATCGAGCAGGAATGGAGCGAGGGGAAGGTACCGGCCACCGACTATGCTCCCACCGCCCTTGACTGTGATCAATGGGTGAAAGTAGCCCACGATGCCGGATTCCGATATGTGTTGCTTGTGACCAAACATCACGATGGCTTTTGCCTGTGGGACAGCAAACTGACCGATTACGATGTGGCCTCCTCGTCATGCACCACTGATGTGGTGGGCGCAGTGGCTGAGGCGTGCAAGAAATACGGGCTTAAATTCGGCTTGTACTATTCGCTGTGGGATCGCATGAACCCTCTTACACCGGCAAAGACTTCAATAAATACATCGACTTCATGGCAGGCCAGCTTGAAGAATTGATGAGCAACTATGGAGAAGTGTGCGAAGTATGGTTCGATGGAGGATGGGATAAGCCTGCCGATATGTGGGATATTCCGCGCCGATACGATATAATCAAGAAACACAATCCCTACTGCGCCGTAGGTGTCAACGGCACTATCGGCGTGAAAGACGATGATGGCAGCGGATTTGTGTCCATTCTGCCCGATATGCAGATCGAGGACAATAAATATTATATGCGCTATTTTCCCGGCGATTTTCGTCTGTGGGATCCCAAAATCGCAGCTAAGCGCGACCATAAGCAGTATCTCACACATGTTGACGACGGATCATACTATCTGCCTTTCGAGCATACCATCTGCCTTTCCAAAGAGTGGAACTGGTTTCAAAAGATGCCAGCCAAATGTGTACGCGATCTTGATGAACTTGAAGAACTGTTCTACTGGACCACATCGGGCGGCAACTCGCTTGTAATAAATGTACCGCCCGACCGTACAGGCAGAATCCGCGAGCATGAGGCACAGGCCGTCATAGCTCTGCGCAACCGTCTCGGAATCGAATACGGCAAACCGCTTCCCACCGGAGGCCGTTATCTACAGGTCGGATGTCCCACCGAAGCCTCATCGACATGGGATGGCAGCGATGAATACTCAGCCGCTCAGGCTACCGACGGCGGTCTGCAGACCCGTTGGGCTTCAAAGGAACATACACCGACGCTCACCCTTACGCTCAATCCCGAAGAGTCATTCAACAAGCTGACTATCTTTGAATATTGCGATACAGAGCAGATGGGCGATTTCTCCAACCGCCGTATCAACCGCATAGAGTCGTATAAGATCGACCGGCTTACTCTTGACGGGGAATGGGAAACAATCTACGTTTCCGACGAGCCGATGGGAGATTGCAAGACCATCCGCTTCCCTTATCCTTATAAGGCTTCGAAGCTGCGCCTGCAAGTGCTTAAAGCGCGCGACTTCCCCTCAATATATGAGTTCAACGTCATAGCCGACAAGATTTAGAGTCGGATTAACTCCGAATTACATCATCGTAAAGAACCACCCGAGGCACATGCATCCGCCCCGGGTGGTTCTTTATTTATTGCTTACAACAGGGAAAATCTGGCTCTAAGGGGTGAAATTTAAAAAATTTTGCCGGTGTTCCAACTTTTCTTATGGTGCAAATGTTATTAGAGTACAAGCTGCAGAGCTGAAGTGCTCTTGATCTCGAAGAGAATTAAAAAACATTCATCATATTGTACTTAGCGACATCAACGATCACCTCGGATTTTCAGCCCGGATCAATGAAATTTATTAACAAAAACCTCTAACAACTATTTATATGAAAAAAGCTCTGTTATTGATAGCTCTCATGGTAGGATGCATGAGTCTATCCGCACAAAAAGTCGACAAAAACGAAGTCCGTCAGCTTCAGGCCTTCCTGTCGCAACCCGCTGAAAACGCTGCCACCAATGCAGCTGCGTTGAAAATCACTGATCTTTCCTCACCTGCTACTTGGGAAGGTGTCACTGTAGAAAACGGCCATGTAACGGCTATCGATTGGGCCGACAAGCATCTTGCCGGCGCTCTGAACCTCACAAAGTTCACCGAACTTAAGACTATCAACGTGTCGCGTAACCGTCTGACCGAGGTTAACCTCTCAGGCAATGCCGCCCTTACCCGCGCCGACCTGCAGCGAAACCGTATCACCAACGCTAACTTCACCGGCTGCTCGGGTATCAACACTCTGAATATCTACAAGAACCGCCTGAACGAGATTGAGCTTACCGCGATGCCCGTCATCCAGACCCTCAATGTATCGAACAACTATCTTGTTGGCCTCGACGTTTCCAACTCGCCTACGCTGAAGACTCTTAACTGCCAGGGCAACCATCTGGAAAGTCTTAAGGTGGAATATTGCACCAACCTCAAGAATCTCTATGCCGGCTACAATAAGCTTACCGGTCTGACCCTCGTAGGCGTTGAGAATCTTACCAACCTCAACCTTGACGACAACGAAATCAATTCGCTTATCCTATCGAACCTGCCCGCACTCAGCACCTTCATCTGCTCCGACAATAATATGCAGTCGCTTGCAATGACTAAGTGCCCCGTGCTTCTCGACCTGGTTTGCTCCTACAACAATCTGACTTCGCTCACCGTCACCGACTGCCCGCAGGTGCTCTTCGTAGACTGCTCCTACAACGATCTTACCCAGCTTACTCTGGCAAACCAGACCTTCCTGCAGCGTCTGCTTTGCAACAACAACCAGCTGACCCTGCTCGATGTATCGTTTGACCCGGCACTGTCGTACATCAACTGCCGCTACAACATGATTACCGACCTCCGCACCATCGGTGACAACTCGCTCGGTATGATTGCCTGCCAGTGGAACTACTAACAACTTTTGGTCGCCGCGGTTGAGTAAGGCTTAATCCCTCATCGGAATATACTTTCGACCAACTTTCTCCTAACGACAAAAAGAGCTTTTAAATAT